>CAYSEM010000008.1:4616-28400 GCA_964430115.1 uncultured Chloroflexota bacterium
CCGCCCTCGCCCACCGCACCCTCCCCACCGCACCCTCCCCACCGCACCCGCCTCTCGTGGCCCTACGGCCCCCTCGCACCCCCTAGCGCGCTCGCGCTTCGTGCCCTTTGCGGCCTTGACAAGTGGGGGAGGTGGGGGCAGAATACATAGAAGTGGTTGCAAGTGGGGTGTGGTGGGGGTACCCACCCCCGGAGGGCCACGCGGAGGGGAATCAACGTGTTTACTGGCGAATACCGCCATACGATCGACGGCAAGGGACGGGTCGCTGTCCCCGCACGCTTCCGCGCCCAGCTCGACGACGGCGCATTCGTCTCCCGTTGGCTGGATAACTGCCTTGCGATCTTCCCTCGCGCCGCATGGGACGACCTCGCAGCAAAGGTGGCGGCGCTCCCAACCGGCAACGCGAGCGCGCGCGAGTTCGGACGATTCCTCTTTGGCAGTGCGTTTGAGGTTGAGCTTGATGCGCAGGGGCGCCTCCTCCTCCCGGCCACGTTGCGCAGTTGGAGCCAGCTAGAGGGCGAGGCGATGGTGGTTGGCGCACGCGATCACGCCGAGATTTGGACGCCAACACGATGGGACGTATACCGCGGCTCAATGGAGTCGTCCGATGCACTCGCTGCACAGTTGGAAGGGCTCGGCTTCTAATGCACGAGGCACGTGGCGCTGCGCAGGCAGTCAGCGTGCATGAGCCCGTTCTCCTCCGCGAGACGATTGAGGCTCTCGCACCGCGAAGCGGCGGCGCATACATTGATGCGAATCTTGGCGGCGGCGGCCACGCCGCGGCAGTGCTTGCGGCGAGCGCTCCGAACGGAACGCTGCTGGGCATCGATGCCGATGCAACAGCGATCGCACGATCAACAGCGCGACTCGCCGAGTATGGCGCACGACTGAAGACGTTCCACGGAAGCAGCGCGCGAATTGCTGAGGCCGCCGCGGCCGCTGGCATTCACGGCGTTGATGGCATTCTCTTTGACCTCGGTCTCTCGTCTGATCAACTTGTAGATCGTGAGCGTGGCTTTGGCATTCGCACTGGCGGACCACTGGATCTTCGATTCAACACCGGAGAGGGGGAGAGCGCTGCGGCGCTTCTTGCGCACCTGACGGTTCCAGAGCTCGCCGCACTCCTTCGTGAGTTTGGTGAAGAACCACAGGCGGGAAAGATTGCTCGCGCGATTGTTGCGCGGCGTGCCACTACGCCCGTCACGACGGCGGAGGAGCTTGCCGCTCTTGTGGCAGAGGTTGCCACGCGCCTCGGGAAGCCGTCGCGCATTCACCCGGCAACGCGCGTCTTTCAGGCGCTACGTATTGCGGTCAACAATGAACTCGGCGCACTCGCAACCGCGCTTGATGCCTCAATCCGCCTGCTCGCCGTTGGCGGGCGCATCGTGGTGCTTACGTATCACTCCCTCGAAGATCGAATCGTGAAGCGAGCCTTTGCAGCTGCTGCAAAGGGCTGCATCTGCCCACCAAAAGTTCCTCTTTGTGGGTGTGGTGTGAAGCCCTCACTGCGACTGATTACAGATAAGCCGCTCACCGCATCTGAAGAAGAGGTTGCGCAAAATCCACGGAGCCGAAGTGCAAAGCTGCGCGTCGCTGAGCGCATTGAGGTGGCGGCATGACGGCGATCGGTCGACCGCTACGCGGGGCGCAACTGATCGCTCCGATTGCGCAACAGCGCGTTCCTGATGGGCGGCTTGCTGCGGCTGCGCGACAGCGCGCCGCAATCCGGCAGGCGTTCCAGCCTCTTGCTCAGCCAAACGGCACCGGTTCAATTCGAACCAGCCCTCGTCCGGTGGCTGGCGCGCCACGCCCTCGGACAGCGATCACTGCAGGGGCGCTCCCTCGCGGTCGCATCGGCGTCCCCGCGTGGAGCGCAACGCAGCGCTCTGGTCTCTTCGGACTTCAGCTCGCGCGAGTTGTCACGGGGGGTGCGTTGGTCTTTGCGGCGCTGTTCGTCGCGCTCATCCTCAGCCTTGAAGTCACCACCTCAGCTGCCCGCATTGAACGGCTGAAGAATGAGCAGGCGAAGATTGTTGAGCAGATCCGTGCCGGCGAAACTGAGATGAGTCGCGTGGGGCGAGAGCCAGCCGTTCGACGTCGCGCGTTTGAGCTGGGCATTGGGCAGCTTACCGATCCGCTGATCGTGGAGGACCGCTGAGGTGAGCAGCGACCCGCGAGCCGTCCGCACGGATCGAGCTGGGCGTGGCCTCGTCATTGGGATCGCTCTCGTCCTCGCGGGGGTGCTTTGCATTGGGCGTCTGGCGCAGTGGCAACTGATTGATCGGGATCGGCTCCTTGAGGTTGCCGGGAGCAGATTGAGTCTCTCGCAAAGTGCTGAGCCACTTCGTGGGACGATCATGGATCGCACCGGTTCCGTCGTTCTTGCGGCCACGGTGATGCGATATCAACTCATCGCTGAGACGAACGCGCTGACGGACGCGGAGCGATCGGCTATCGAGTCCACACTGCTCGAGGTTCTCGCGCTTGACGATATTGATGCCACACGGCTTCGCGCTGGACTCGCGGCGCGTCGTGCCTGGAGCCTCCTCCTCCCGGCACTTGATGAGCCGGCTGCCGAAGCGGTGCGTGCGGCGTCGTCCGCGGGGCTCCTCCCTGGGATCTCACTGCGCGAAGTGCGAACGCGACTCTACCCGCAACCTGGCGGCGCTTCTGAGACAAGCCTTGCGAGTCACGTCCTTGGATTCGTGAATGGCGCTGGAGTCGGTCAATACGGAATAGAGGAGTACTACAACGAACAACTCGGAGGGAGCGCGCAAGTGACACGACTTGAGCGAGGGGGAGACGGCATCGAACGGCCAGTCATAATAAGCGAGGCGCGTGACGGAGTGGATCTCCAGCTCAGCATTGATGCAGGACTTCAAACGCTCGTTGAGCAAGAGGCAGCGGCGGCGGGCGTGGCAAATCAGGCCGATTCAGTCAGCGTGGTCGTCATGGATCCCTACTCGGGTGACATCCTCTCGTCCGCGTCATGGCCTTCGTATGATGCGAACCGCTACGGCGTTGTCGCTGCGCGCGACCCATCACGCTTTATTGATCCAGCGATCAGCAGCGTCTACGAGCCAGGATCGGTGATGAAGGCGATCACCAGTGTGGCTGGACTTGAGAGCGGATCCTATTCGCCCTCCACCATCATTGGCGATCAGTCAGTCCTTAAACTCGACCGCGGCGTCAATGAGGTTCGTAATGCCGACCGACGCTCGAAGGGCCAGATGACGCTGGCCGCAGCGTTCGCGTGGAGTCGCAATGTCGTCTTCTCGAAGATCGCCCTCTCCTTGGGAGCGAGCACGAGTGAAGCATCACAGAGGCTCTATGGGACGTGGCTCAAGTTTGGCTTCGGCGGGAAGACAGGGATCGATCTCGCAAGCGAGAGCCAGGGCCTCGTCAATAGTCCGGATCAGCAGCGTTGGAGCGAACTTGATCTTGCGAATGGCTCTTTCGGTCAGGGTATTGGAACAACGCTGATCCAACTCGCCACCGCCTACTCTGCGATGTTGAACGGTGGTGTCCTTGTTCGGCCGCGGGTCGTCAAAGCGGTGAACGGAGTTGAACAACCCATCATCACCAGAGGGAGGGCCACTACGCCGAGAGTTTCATCCCAGATTGTTGAGATGAGCACGGGGCTTACGAAGTTGGTCCCAATCTATTACCGCCTTGCAAACATTCCGAACTACGCGTCTGGCGGGAAGAGTGGCACCGCACAGATCTGGCTGAACAAAGAGCTCAACGGCGGTGAAGCAGGTTGGGATAAGCGCCACTACAACTTCAGTTATGTCGGCTGGATCGGCCAGACTGCGCCAGAGTACGTGATCGCCGTCTCGCTTCGACGCGTGCCACCCGTGGTGAATCGCGTGGGCACGATCCTCAACAACATCGAGTCCTACGAACTCTTCCGTCGGGTCGCGGAGGATCTCACGGTGCTCTTCAAGATGGCCCCCGCGGCTCCTTCGTCGGGTCGCGGCATGACTTCCCCCGCCCACCGCAGGGCACCGGAACCCTCCGCTCTGGTGGGTCTGTCGGTGGGCGGGGACCCTCTTCGCGTCGAGCGAGCCACACGGCGGACATGAGCGTGGCTGCAGTGCGCCCCTCTCGTGTAGGCGGCTACCTCGCAACCGCGGGTGCTGAGCTCGCCACCATCACCGGCGCTGAACTGCTCGTTGACGGCACCCTCCCAGTTCGCGGAGCACTCGTCGACTCGCGACGACTCGTCGAACACCTTGGCGCGCTCTTCCTCGCACTCCCTGGAGCACAGACGGATGGCCGCCTCCATCTCAGCGCCGCGATAAACGCCGGCGCCCACGCGCTAATCATTCAGAGCGGTGGGGAAGGCGAGGCGGTCAGTCAAGAGATTCGGACTGTTCAGGAACTCGCGCGCGAACGCGGGGTAAGTGTTCTCCAGACTCCTGACGGGCCTCGCGCACTGGCACAACTTGCAGCGCACTGGCGCGCTCGCTTTGACATTGAAGTAACTGGTGTCACTGGCTCCGTGGGGAAGACCACCACGAAGGAGGCGATCCGCGTGGCGCTTGGTGGCGCTAACGCACACGTTGCCGCAACACCGGGGAACGCAAACAACGAGATTGGACTGCCACTCGCCCTACTCAACATGCCTGACGGAACGGAGCGATTTGTGGCGGAGATGGGAATGTACGTGGGCGGAGAGATTCGGTCACTCTGCACGCTCGCACGTCCGCGCATTGGAGTTGTCACCGCCATTGATGCGGTGCACGCGGAGCGGGCCGGTGATCTTGATGCAATCGAAGCTGCGAAGGGGGAACTTGTTGAAGAACTCCCAGCAGACGGTTTCGCGTTGCTCGCCGCTGATGATCCACGCGTCCTCCGGCTGAGAGAGCGCACGGCAGCGCACGTCATCCTCGTAGGCAACTCGGAAGTGTCTGACATCAGGATCATTTCCGCAGAGCTGGACCAGGTGAGCGCGCGCACTGCGGTGGTGCTCTTGATCTCTGGCGAGAAGATTGCGATTGACCTCCCCCTCTTCGGCGTGCACTTCGCCCGAGCCGCCGCGTTTGCGGTCGGTGTGGCACAGGTCTGCGGTGTCGACCTCCACCAAGCGGCTGAACGACTCTCGACATTTGAACTCCCTGGAGGACGCACCTCTGTGCAAACGGTCGGCGGGGTCCGCATCATTGATGACTCCTATAACGCTGCACCGAGCAGCATGGCCGCGGCACTCGCAACGCTCGGAACTTCGCGTGGGGCGCGGTTTGCCGCACTCGGCGCGATGGGGGAGCTCGGCGGCTACTCGGCGGAGGCGCACCTTGCCATTGGGCGAGCCGCCGCGGAGAGCGGCCTCACGGCGCTACTCGTCTTTGGGAGCGAGGCCGACGGCATTGCAGAGGGTGCCCGGAGTGCAGGCATGTCCGTTGATCAGATCGTGCGGCTCTCTGCCGATGAGGGTGGGATCGCGGCAGGTGCTGGACTCATCGCTGATCGCGCGCGCACGGGAGACACGGTCTTGATTAAGGCTTCACGTGCTGTTGCACTTGAGCGCCTGGTTGCGGCGCTCCATGAACGTCTGAAAGGTGGTGTCGCGTGATCGCGATCGTGCAGGCACTCGTGCTCTCATTTGCCTGCGTGGCGCTGCTGATGCCGTCATATCTGCGCCTCCTCCGACATAGCGGATTCGGCAAGCGCGTTCGTCGCGAGTTCGGACCCGACTGGCACATTGTGAAAGAGGGAACTCCCACGATGGGGGGACTCCTTCTTGTTGGCGTGGTGATCGCGCTCGCCCTCCTGCTGGATGCGGTAGATGCATCAACTTACGCGATCCTTCTCGCCCTCCTCGGCGTCTCACTTGTTGGTGCGTTTGATGACTGGCTCAATGCACGAACCGGGATCGGGATCTCCGCTCGGCAGAAGCTGCTCTGGCAGATCGGTGTCTCAGTGATCTCCGCGATCTATATCCAGCAGCACTTCGCCTTCGCCTCACTCGTCGTCCCGTTCGTGGGTGAGGTGCCGATCGCCCCCGCACTCTGGATCGCGGTGGCGATTGTTGCGATCGTATCCACAAGTAACGGCGTGAACCTGACCGACGGCCTCGATGGGCTCTCTGGCGGCACCATGGTCTTCGCGTGGATTAGCTACATGGTGATCGCACTGCTGAATGCGCCAGGCCAGCTGAACGTTGCCATCCTCTGCGCACTTGTTGCGGGCGCGCTGATCGGATTCCTCTGGTTCAACATCCATCCCGCCAGCGTGATCATTGGAGATTCGGGCGCCCTGGGGTTCGGCGCCGCGCTTGCGGTGACAGGACTTGTCACCGGCCACATCCTCCTCCTCCCGCTCATCGGGATCATTTTCGTTGTGGAGACGGGCTCGGTGATCTTGCAGGTGGCGAGCATGAAGCTCACCGGTCGTCGCCTCTTCCTCTTCACCCCAATCCATCATCACTTTGAGCGACTCGGATGGGCGGAGACTCAGATCACCTTCCGCTTCTGGGTGATCGGCGCGATCGGAGGGATTCTTGGGATCGTCACCTTCCTCGCCACGCGCGGCGTGGGGATGTAGCCGTGCCCGCCGCACTCTCACTTGCCGATCTTGAACCCAACGCCGTTGCAGGGGGGAGCCTCCGCAACGCGAACGTGGTTGTGCTCGGCGCTGGACGAACGGGACGGGCGGTCGCCGCCTTTGCGGTTGCTCATGGCGCGCACGTAACCCTTCACGACAGCGCCGAAGCGAACACACTGTCCTCCGCAGTCGACCAGTTCTCCGATGGGAGTGTGGCGCTGGCCTTCGGAGCGGCCGCGGATCTCGCTCCACTGTTGGCAACCGCAGATCTTGTGGTGCACAGTCCCGCAGTGACGCTCGGCTTTCCAACCGTCAAGTCGCACGTCGCCAAACCGCTCGCGGAGTACGCGGAACGAGCCATCGGGCCGACTTCAGATCTTGCACTCAAGGGTCCGATCCTGATCAGCGAGCCCGAGTGGACCATTCGACTCCTTGGCGCTCGGTGGCGAGTTGGCATCACGGGGACAAAGGGGAAGACCACGACCAGCAATCTGATCGCACAGATCCTCGCGGCGGACACCATCCACCCTGCAGAACTCGGCGGGAACAACGGGGTTCCTCTCATTGGTAAGGCGATGGATCTCTCGCGCGACGCGCGCGTCGTCCTCGAGCTGTCAGAGCTACAACTCCCATCGCTGCACAGCAACATTGACGTTGCGGTCTATACCAACATCACCGTGGATCATCTTGATCGGCACGGCACCGTAGACGGCTACCGCAAGGTGAAACGGATCCTCGCCGATCGCGTCGCCGAGGGTGGCCTGCTGATCGTGAACCTTGACGACCCTGTCACCGCGTCGCTCGCTGGGATCGGTCGTGTGACTACTATTGGTTATCGCAGAGAGCGCCCCGTCCCTGGGGGAGTCGGCGTTGTGGATGGGTGGATCGTTGCAGCGGGGGTTCCGCGCTCCCCACGTTGCGGGGGCGGGATTGCCGCCACTGGGCCGGGCGGACGAATCCTTCCAGTGGACGAGATCGCGCTCCCTGGTGAGCACAGCATCAGCAATGTTCTCGCCGCCGTGAGCGTGGGCCTAGTTGCTGGGATCGCACCGGACGCCATTCGTTCAGCGGTCGCCGCCTTCCGCGGTGTCCCGCACCGTCTTGAAACGATCGCAGTCCTCGATGGCATTCGCTTTGTAAATGATGCACAGGCAACGCAACCGGACGCGGTCGCCGCCGCAGTCTCAAGCTTTCGGAAGCCGCTGATCCTCCTTGCAGGAGGCCGAAGTAAGGGCTTGGACCTCCGCGAACTCGCACCGATCGTCGCGCGCCAGTGCAGTGGGGCAGTGCTGTTCGGTGAACTTTCGGAAGAGCTGGAGCGACTCTTTCGAGCTGCCGGCATGACCGAGATTGACCGAGCTACGAGCATCCCTGATGCGGTCGCACGAGGCGGGGCGCTCGCTCGCAAGATCCTATCCGCGACCGAGGCGAGCCCCAACGCAACGCTTCATGAGAGTGAGGCGCGCGCGACCGTCCTCCTGAGTCCGATCGGCTCATCATTTGACATGTTCAACAATCCATTCGGTGCACGTGGCGAAGCGTTCCGTGAAGCGGTACACGCCCTCCCCGCAGTGGAGCGCCGATGAGTCGCATCGTTCGTCGAGTTACAGGGATGCCTCTTGACGGCGCGCGGCTCGCGCCTAGGCGTCGCCCTAACTTCTCGCCACGGCGGGCCGTCGCGTCCATCCTGCAGGTGAAGCGTCCGCCGGAAGATCAGTGGATCCTCCTCCCCGCGCTCCTCCTTGTGGGCCTTGGCGTCTTGATGGTCTTCTCATCGTCCGCACTCAACTCACTCATCAGTACCGATGACGCATACGGCATGGGGATGCGACAGCTCCTCTTCGCCGCCATGGGTATTGGGGCACTCGCAATCCTTTCGAGCATTGACTATCGGCGTTGGCGGCCGTTCGCCACACCGGCGCTCCTTGGCTCACTCGCGCTCCTCATCCTCGTCCTGATCCCGGGAGTTCCAACCGAACAAGGCCTAAGGAGATCGCTCTCTGTTGGTCCGATCAGCATTCACGCGGCGGAACTCGCGAAGCTGGCGTTGATCCTCTGCCTCGCCAACTTCTTCGCAAATCGTGGACACTTGATGGAGCAACAGGGGACCCTCTATCCAGCGCTAGCCGCGATCGGCGGAACCTTCTTCCTCGTGCTGGTCGCCCCTGACCTTGGGACGGCAACAGTGGTCGCTGGAATCGGATTCGCCCTCTTTTTCACCGCAGGGGCACCCCTGCGCTGGGTGTTTGGCACAGCGTTGATGGCGGCAGCAGTCAGCGTGATCGGAATCTCGTCTAAAAGCTACCAGGCGGCGCGGTTGAACAACTGGATTGACCCGTTCAGCGACCCGACAGGTGGCTCCTATCAGACGCTCCAAGGGCTGATCGCGATCGCGACTGGTGGAATCCTTGGCACTGGCATTGGGACGTCGCAGCAGCCGGGTGGCGTGATCATCCCGTATGCGTGGAATGACTACATCTTTGCGGTGGTTGGCGAGGAGTTCGGTTTCTTGGGCGCGGTGATCGTGATCGGCGCATTCATTGCGATCGCTTTTCGAGGTCTGCGGGTCGCACGACGTGCGCCGGACACCTTCGGAGCACTTCTGGCAACTGGGATCGTGGTCTGGATCTGTGGACAGGCGTTCCTGAACATTGGCGTCGTGCTCGCAATTCTTCCTGTCACTGGGATCCCGCTCCCGCTACTTTCGCAGGGCGGCTCGTCACTCTTCGTCTTGATGTGCGCCATTGGACTGCTCCTCTCAGTCTCGCGTGAGACGATGGGGGCTCAAGAGATCGGAGGGATCCATGCGCGTGGTGATCGCGGGCGGCGGTACGGGGGGGCACCTCTTTCCGGGCATCGCCGTAGCTCGTTCGCTCCAACGTCAACGACCAGACGCTGAGATTCACTGGCTCGGCGGTCAGCGCGGCATTGAACGCGAGATCATCCCGACTGAGGGATACCCGCTGACGCTCCTCGCCGCCCCAAGCCTGCGCGTGAGTGCGGCGGGTTCTCTAGCGAACCTTCGTGATGCCGTTGCCCTTGCGCGGTCAATCCCGCAAGCGGTCCGCTACTTGCGCCGCGTTCGACCGGATGTCCTCTTCTCAACTGGTGGCTACATTGCGATCCCTGCGCTGCTCGCCGCAGCGGTGACAAGGACGCCAACCCTGATCTGGGAGGGGAATGTGCAGGCGGGGCGAAGTAATCGCCTCGTTGCACCGCTCGCCTCTGCGCGCGCCGTTGCGTGGCCCTCCACCGCAGAGCGAGCACCATGGAACCGGCCCAACACGTACGTGACTGGTACACCGGTGCGAAGCTTTGAAGGGCGTGATCGCAGCGCGGCGCGCGGCCGAATCGGCCTCACTCCAGATGCCCCGCTTCTTCTCGTCTTCGGTGGCTCACAGCGTGTGTTGCGGTTTGAAGGCGCTCTTGCAGGCTCCCTCCCCGAACTGCTCCGTCAGTGGCAGGTGTTGCATGTTGCGGCAGACGGACTCGATCGTGCCGAAGCGATTCGCGCAGCACTCCCTGAGGCGCTGCAGTCGCGCTATACGCCCGTGCGCTTTCTCCAGGGTGGTGCAATGGAGGACGCCCTCATCTCGGCAGATCTTCTCCTCGGCCGCGCTGGTGCATCAACACTTGCGGAGGCGGCGGTACTTGGCCTCCCGTCCATCATCGTGCCGTATCCGTATGCGGGTGGTCACCAGCGTGCTAACGCGAAAGAACTTGCAGCGGTGGGTGGAGCGATCGTGATTGACGACGCGGCGCTCACTCCTGAACTCCTTCAACGGGAAGTGGCGCAGATGTCCGAAGCCGCCGTTCGTCAACGAGTTGGGGCGGCTGCGGCGTCACTTGCCCGGCCAGGGTCCGCTGAGGAGATTGCGGAGATCTTGCTGCGCCTCGGGAGGCGTGGATGACCGAGACAACGTGGGGCGCGAGAGACGAAGCGGCGCGTGAGCTTGAGCGAAGAGTTGGGCTGCGTGCTGAGCGCGACGCGCCCCTTGCTGAGCACACGACGATGCGCGTTGGTGGACCGGCGGACCTTCTCATCACAGTGCGTGATCGATTCACACTCCGCGGGGTAGTTCGCCTTGCACAGAGCAAGGGGTGGCCACTCAGGATTCTCGGACGTGGAAGCAACGTGGTCGTGAGTGACGCGGGAATTCGTGGAATCGTCCTGCTGAACCGAAGTGCTGGCGTCACGATTGACGCAGGTGCGGGAACGTTCAACGCCGACTCTGGGCTCTCCATGGCCAAGCTCTCCACGCTCGCCGCTGACGCGGGCCTCACCGGTGCCGAATTTGCTCTGGCGATTCCTGGAAATCTTGGGGGTGCAATCTGGGCCAACGCGGGTGCGCATGGCGGTGAGATGTCACAGATCCTCCAGCGGGTGGCGATCATGCGGCAAGACGGAGGTGAAGAGGAGATCACTGCTGATGCCCTCAACCTTTCGTATCGGCACTCACGATTCAAAGAGGAGGTTGGACATGGAGAGGTGGTCCTTGGAGCCACCATGCTGTTGCAGGCTGGCGAACCGACGGAGATCAAGGCACGTCTTGAAGAGATTCGGCGCTGGCGTCGCGAGCATCAACCGCTCGGCATCCCAAGCGCGGGGAGTGTCTTCCGCAATCCGCCAGAGGGGCCGAGCGCGGGCGCGCTGATTGAGGCGGCTGGCCTCAAGGGTCGCACGATCGGCGGGGCTGAAGTTTCAACGATGCATGCCAACTGGATTCTGAATCGTGGCGGCGCCACGGCTGCGGCGATTCGTGAGTTACACGACCTCTGCATTCGCGAGGTCCAGCAACACGCGGGACTGACCCTAGAGTCGGAGATTCAGTTCATTGGTGAGGAACCTGCGTGAGCTCGCGTGAGACGTTCCCGCGCGTAGTGATCCTATACGGGGGCCTGAGTGCCGAAGCGGAGATCTCGGTCGTCTCTGGAAGTGCGATCGCGGCAGCCCTAATCGAGAAAGACCTCTCAGTTGATCAGCTACTGATCACGCGCGAAGGTCTCGCCGCGCTGCTGCCAGAGGGCCACCTTCGGGGTGAGCGCCTCCCAAGTGAGTACACGACCGAGCGTCGCGCAGCGTCGCTCACGGACGCACCGCTTCGGCCGCTTGCCGAACTTCTTGCGGAGATGTTGCGTGACCAGCCGGACGCTGTATACATTCCTGCGCTCCACGGTCCTGGTGATGAGTCGGGAGTCGTTCAGGAGGCGCTTGCCGCTGCTGGCGTCGCCTACGTTGGTGCCGCACCTACCGCCGCTCGCCTTGGTATGGAGAAAGATGCGTTCAAGCGTCTCGCAAGCACGATCAATGTGCCCACACTTCCGCATTACATCGTCACGGCGGAAGAGTGGACGAACAATCGAGAGGCGACTCTCTCACAAATCGCAGCGTTCGCCGCCAGTGAGAGTGAGGGGGGTGCGCTGATTGGGAAACCGGCGGCCCACGGTTCTTCCATTGGCATGCGCATCGCGCGTAGCCGCGAAGAGTGGGCGGCAGCCGTTGACCTAGCGCTGCAGTTTGGAGCGCGAGCCCTTCTCGAGCCGTACCTCGACCATCCGAGAGAGCTCGAGGTTGCGCTCCTTGAATCTCCCGACGGTTCGGTGCGTGCGTTCGGTCCCGGCGAAGTGTTCCCTGGTCGTGAGTTTTACGACTATGACGCGAAGTATGCGAGCGGCGTTTCGCAAACAACTGTCAGCCCAGAGATCAGTGACTCGCTTCGGGATGAGTTGCAAAGTTCGGCGATCAGCCTCTTTCGCGGTTTTGGCGGTCGAGGCCTCGCGCGGATGGACTTCTTAATGCGCGCATCAGGCGCGCGCACAGGGGAGTGGTACATCTCGGAGGTAAACACCTTCCCAGGCTTTACCCCGATCTCGCTCTTCCCAGCACTGATTACCGCGTCGGGGATGAGTTTTGCCGATCTCTCACTGCATCTTGTGCGTACTGCCCTCGCGCAGCGGCAGGCCGGGCGATGAGCGAACGCAGCAAGAAGGAGCGCCGACCAGCGAGTGGCGCTCGCCCATTCGCTCCTGGCGAAGCGCCACTCGGCGTTCGCCCTGGACTCGGTGGACAGCGTCGGAGGGCGGGGGCGGATGCTGGCGTGCGGCTGCTTGAGCGGCGCGAAAAGAACTCCATTCCACCGAAGCAGCACTCCAATCGACGCCGCAGGCTTCGACCAGAGTCCATGCTTCTACTGCGCCGTTTCAGCCTCGTGCTGCTCCTGGCCGCGGCGTTTGTGGCGCCTCCCGCACTCGCTGCCAGCGGTCGCCTCGTCGTTGATGAGGTAAAGATCACGGGCCTTGCGATGCTCAACGAAGAGGCGATCTCCGAACTTGCAGGCATCAGTTTGGGGGAGAACCTCCTCGGAATAGATCTTCTCGCGACGGAGCGCGCCATTGAGGCACTCCCGTTTGTGGCACGTGCTCAGGCGCGCATTGGCATTCCTGGGGAACTGCGTATTGAGATTCGCGAGACCCCACTCCTGCTGCGCTGGCAGCGGGGGAGCGAGACACTTCTTGTGAGCGGCTCAGGTCGGATCCTTGGGCGGATCGACTCGCCACTCCTCTCCGCGCGCGGTGTAGCGGCCGCCGCCAACCTCCCACTTGTTGTGGACGCGACGACCGATCCGTTTGTTGAAGTCGGCGAGGAGATCAGTCCTGCCGATCTCGATATCGTCACGCGGCTCGCGTCGCTCACCCCAGCGGATCTAGGGAGTAGCGCGCTTCAGCTCACGATTCAACGCGACCCGCAGTACGGCTATCTGCTCCAGGGGGTTGGAGAGGGCTTTACCTGGAATGCCGTCTTCGGCATCTATTCAGCAACCATCCGGCCAGTCGAGATGCTTCCAGCGCAGGTGCGCCTCCTCCGCAGCCTTCTCGCCAAGCGGGAGCGGGACGTGGGATGGGTAATCCTGGCTGACGGTCAGGCTGGAACCTTCACGGATCCTGGGGTGCGACCACCTCCGCCGCCCTCCCCATCCGTGTCGCCGAGCCCGCTCCTCCCGTGACCGCGCATCGCCGCCCCCTCCATCACACCGCTATGATCAGCGCAACGAGGTCGGCACAATGAGTGGGGGTGGACGCATGGATGAGCGCTACGCGACGATTGCCGTAATTGACATCGGCACCTCTAAGGTGAGCTGCGGCATTGCCCACATTGGTGGAGACGGCGGCTCAATCACCGTCGTTGGTAAGGGGACCGCGGTCAACACGGGCATGCGTAAGGGCGTGGTCACGGACATCGAAAAGACCGGTGCCGCAATCAAGGCTGCGGTTGATGCGGCGGAGCGACTCTCGGGTTACCACATTGAACACGCGACCATCTCGGTATCGGGTAGCCATGTGGAGGGACAGAACTCAAGTGGGCAGGTCGCCGTATCAAATCCAGATCGAGAGATTCGTGATGACGATGTCGATCGCGTCCTTGAAGTCTGTCGCGCCGTCCAGGTTCCAGGATCACGCATGCTGCTGCATGTGCTTCCCTCCTCGTACATTGTTGATGGTCAAGAGGGGATTCAACAGCCACGTGGCATGGTCGCCTTCCGTCTTGAAGCGCGCGCCCACCTGATCACGGCTGGCGCAACCGCAATCCAGAACCTGGAGAAGTGCGTGCAGGCGGCCGGCATCGCGGTTGACGACTACGTACCGTCCTCGCTCGCCGCGTCCGAGTTGACGCTCACTGACACAGAGCGTGAGCTAGGAACGGTGCTCGTGGACATTGGCGCAGAGACGTGTGACATTGCGATCTTCCACAACAACGCCGTTGTGCACAGCGCCGTTCTGCCGATCGGGGCCGCCTTTGTGACACGCGATGTTGCGATTGGCCTCAAGACGAGTATCGCCGCGGCCGAAGAGTTGAAGATCAACTACGGAACCTGCGATCTACGCACCGTGAGCGTGAGCGAGCAGTACACGGTGCCAAACGAACCGGGTGGACGTCGAATTGAGCGAATCGAGCTTGCGCGCATCATTGAGTCGCGCATGAGTGAGATGTTCGAGCTCATCGCTGGCGTGATTGCTGTCGCAGGGCCTGAGGCGACCAGCGCGGGCGTCGTTCTGACCGGTGGCGGCTCTCAGCTAGACGGGATCACGACGCTCGCGCGGGACATCCTGAAGGCCCCAGTCCGTGTTGCAGCTCCCGATGGGCCGCTACTCGGCATCCTTGATGACTTCCAGGGTCCATCTAGTGCCGCGACCCTCGGACTCTTCTCGTGGGTTGCACGAAGCATGGGTGAGATCGGTATCGCCGAGGAGCCTCAGGCCGGACTTGGCGGCCGGATCGCGGGCGGCTTCAAGAACCTCCTCTCTCGCCTCCGCGGCTAACCCGTTCCGAACTGACGCGGACCCCTCCGTGGGCCCGACGAGGACTGACCGCGGTATGCCCTTCTAGTTCCCTGAGGACGCTGCTACACTTCGGCAAGCCGACGGGAGGGCGGTCGAGACAGCAGGGGAGACCCTGTTGCACGGTCGACGTTCGGCAGTAAGCGGAGGGAGAGGCCGATGGCTTCGCAGACTGAAAACTTTGCGATGATCCGCGTTGTTGGCGTCGGCGGCGCGGGCTCCAATGCGGTGAACCGCATGATCCGCGCGGAGCTGCTCGGCGTTGAATTCATTGCGGTCAACACCGATGCGCAGGCGCTCGTAAAATCTCACGCCCCCACCCGCATCCGCATTGGTGATGCGATCTCTCGTGGCCTCGGCGCTGGCGGCGACTCCGCAGTTGGCGAGCGCGCAGCGCATGAAGATCTAGAGAACCTCCGTAAGGCGCTTGACGGATCCGACCTCGTCTTCGTCACCGCAGGAATGGGGGGTGGCACCGGTTCTGGAGCGGCTCCAGTAGTCGCAAAAGTTGCCAAGGATCTCGGCGCGCTGACGATCGGCATCGTTACCAAGCCGTTCGAGTTTGAAGGGAAGCGACGCGCGGCCGTTGCCCATGCCGCGGCGGAAGAGCTGCGCAAGCACGTTGACACCCTCATCGTCATCCCAAATGAGCGACTTCTCAGCGTGGTGAGCCGCCAAACCTCAATGGAAGACTCCTTCAGAATTGCCGACGACGTCCTCCGCCAGGCCGTCCAAGGAGTGAGCGATGTGATCACCGTTCCGGGGATCATCAATCTCGACTTCGCGGATGTGCGGAGCATCATGAAAGAGGCTGGCTCCGCACTAATGGGAATCGGACGTGCCAGCGGTGAGAACCGCGCCCGAGCCGCTGCGGAACTCGCAATCCTGTCGCCGCTTCTCGAACTTGACATTCAGGGCGCGACAGGCGTGCTGGTGAACGTCGCCGCATCCTCCACGGTGACGCTGCACGAAGTGAATGAGGCGATCAATCACATTACGGAGCGCGCCGATCCAGAGGCGAACATCATCTTCGGTACGTCGCTCGATGAGACGCTTGCGGACGAGGTCCAGATCACGGTGATCGCAACAGGATTCGCAGGGAATGCCCGCAGCCAGTCATCTGCTGCTGCGCTACAACGCTCTGAGTACCCGTATGGTGGCGCTGACGACGCGACGCCGCGCTGGAGCGCAACCACGGAAGCCACCGCACCTTCGTTTAGTGCAGCACCCGCAGCCGGCGCGGCTCCAGCGGGCCAGCCTTCAGCGACACCAACCTGGACTCCGCTCACGCACCCAGCCGTTACGCAGCCGTCTGGAGACGCTGTTCAAGGAGCTGATGCTGGTGTGACCCCATCGCCAGTCCCGAGTGACGAGCTGGAGATTCCCGCCTTCCTCCGTCGCCGCTCCTAGCCGTCAATGCGCTCCGCTGCTGAGCAGCTTGCAACCCTTCGCGCCCAGATTCGCGCCGCTGAGGAGCGCGCTGGCCGTGCGCCGGATAGCTGCGCACTCCTTGCCGTGAGCAAGGGGGTTTCTGCCGAACGCGTGGCCGAGATGATTGATGCCGGCCAGCGTCACTTTGGCGAAAATCGCGTACAAGAGCTTGAAGAGAAACGCGCAGCCGTCGCGCTCCTTCGTCCGAAGGTTGAGATTCATTGGGAACTAATCGGACCACTCCAGAGCAATAAGCTGCGCCGTGCGCTCGCTGTGGCCGATCGCATTACCTCTGTTGACCGCATGGACCTTCTGGTGAAGCTGGTCGCCGCCTGCAAGGACGCCCCAGGAGTGATCTCTATTGCACTCCAGGTAAACAGTGATGAGGACCCCGCAAAGGCTGGTTTCGCACCTTCGGAGCTGGGTGAAGCGCTGCCTGACGTGGCAGAGCTTCTTCGCGGCACCAGCGTAGTGATCGACGGGTTGATGATGATCGGTCGGCTCACGGACGACCAGGCTGAAGCGCGGCGCAGCGTTGCCGCCTTCGCCTCCTACGCCACCACACTTCGAGCGGCAGCGGCAGGGGTGGGTCTCGCGATCGGCCCACTCCTTTCAGCGGGGATGAGTGGCGATTTTGAGGTCGCCATTGAGGAGGGTGCGACGCAGGTCCGGCTCGGCAGCGCACTCTTCGGCGCGCGCGGCTAACCTTTCGCTATGGGCTTCACCCCGCTCCTCGCGATCGATCTGATTCTGCAGACACTCTGGTTTGTTGTGCTCGCGCGTGTGCTGGTCTCATGGGTCGACCGTTCTGGGACCGGGCGCGTATCCCGAATTCTGTTTGATATGAGTGAGCCGATCCTCGGGCCGGTCCGTCGGGTCCTCCCTTCCACTGCAGGAATCGACTTCTCTCCGATTGTGGTGATGATCCTGCTGCAGTTCCTGCGCCGCCTCCTCTAGAGAGACGCAGATCCGTAGAGGATTCGTCTAGAATCCCCTCCTTGGGCGATTAGCTCAGTTGGTTAGAGCGCACGGTTCACATCCGTGAGGTCACTGGTTCGAGTCCAGTATCGCCCACCACTCTGTGCGCTACTGCTTCGCCATCCTTCGCAGAACCGCCGGCAGGATGCCACCTTCGCGGTAGGTTGCGAGTTCCATTGGACCGTCCAGACGGACGATGAGTTCGATGGATCGGGTGTTGTTCATAAGGGTGTCGTCGGCGCTACTAGAGGTGACCTTAAGCGTCACGCGGCCGCGAGGGATGATCGCAGTGAGTCCTTCAACCGTGAACCGCTCGCTACCATCCAGAGCATGACTCGCGGCGTTCTCGCCAGGGAGGAACTGCAGCGGCAGGATGCCCATGCCGATCAGGTTGGAACGATGGATGCGCTCATATGATTCGGCGATCACGGCGCGGACGCCGAGCATCTGCGTCCCCTTTGCAGCCCAGTCTCGACTTGAGCCTGAGCCGTACTCCTTCCCTGCGATGATGACCAGCGGCGTGCCTTGCTGTTTGTATAGAGCTGCCGCATCTGCGACCGCCAGGATTTCGCCGCTCGGAAGATGTTTGGTAAGCGGACCCTCTTTACCGCCGGCAAGTGAGTTACGGATGCGCGTGTTCGCGAAGGTTCCGCGCATCATCACCTGGTCATGGCCACGGCGTGCGCCATATGAATTGAAGTCCCCAACTGCAACCCCGCGTTCAATCAACCAGCGGCCGGCAGGGGAGTCGGCACGGATTGATCCCGCAGGCGAAATGTGATCGGTGGTGACGGAGTCACCGAGAAGGAGGAGCGCACGCGCGTCGTTGATATCGGCGATGGGTGAGGCAACCGCGGGGATGTTCTCGGTGAATGCTGGGCGGGCGATGTACGTGGACGCCGGATCCCAGTCGTAAGTGCGACCGGTCGGCACGGATAGCGCCCGCCATCGAGCGTCGCCGGCAAAGAGATCCGCATAACTATTCTTGTAGAGGGCAGCATCCGCCGCTGCGGCGACCGCTTCTGCAATCTCTTCATCTGCGGGCCAGAGATCGCGCAGGTAGACAGGTGAGCCGTCTTGATCGTTGCCGACCGGATCCTGATCAAGGTTCGTCACCACGTTGCCTGCCAACGCGAGGGCGACCACGAGTGGCGGGGAGGCGAGGTATGCGGCACGCACTGCGGGGTGAATGCGACCTTCAAAGTTTCTATTCCCTGAGAGGACGGCAGCAACGAGGAGCTCTTCACGCTCCACCGCAGTGGCGATCTCTTCCTCGAGTGGTCCTGAGTTCCCGATGCACGTTGTGCAACCATAGCCAGCCACGTTGAATCCGAGCGCGGCGAGCGGTTCGAGAAGCCCCGCGCGCTCTAGGTATGCGGTGACCACACGCGAACCTGGGGCGAGGCTCGTCTTCACCCATGCTGGCACGCGCATCCCGCGCGCCACCGCGTTCCTTGCGAGGAGACCAGAGGCGATCATCACCGACGGGTTTGAAGTATTGGTGCATGAGGTGATCGCAGCGATCGCGACCGCGCCATCGCGCATTGCTGCTCCCCCTACCGTGGCGCTGTGCGCCTTCGATCCAGCGCGATCTGGGTAGCTCACCTCAAAGCCCTTCCCGAGATCGGGGAGGGGGACTCGATCTTGCGGTCGCTTCGGTCCGGCGAGCGACGGAACGATCTCGGCAAGGCTGATCTCGACCACCTCGTCGTAGAGCGGCTCCTGCCCACTGGCTCGCCAGAGGCCCTGCGCCTTGGCATACGTCTCAACCAACGCAATCTGCGCGTTCTCGCGACCAGTCACGCGAAGGTAGTCAAGGGTGATCTCGTCAATCGGGAAGAGCGTTGTCGTGGCGCCGAACTCTGGCGACATATTGGCGATGGTCGCTCGATCGGCGAGCGAGACGGTGGAGAGGCCATCACCGAATGCCTCAACGTATGCGCCGACCACACCATGAGCGCGGAGTCGCTCAGTTACGGTGAGGACAAGGTCGGTCGCCGTAGTCCCCGCAGGGAGCTTTCCTGTGAGCTTCAGTCCGACGATTTTCGGCAGCGGAGAGAAGAGCGGCTCGCCAAGGAGTACCGCCTCCGCTTCAATTCCGCCGACGCCAAAGCCAAGGACTCCGAGCCCCGAGATCATCGTGGTGTGCGAATCCGTCCCGACACAGGTATCTGGGAAGGCGAGCGGCGCCCCGTCAACCTTCTCCACGCGAACCACGGTTGCAAGGCTCTCAAGGTTTACCTGGTGCACGATTCCAGCGCCTGGTGGAACAACGCGGAACGTATCAAATGCGCCTTGAGCCCAACGGAGCAGCTGGTACCGCTCGGCATTGCGTTCGTACTCTCTTGTCACGTTCTGCTCGAGTGCTTCCGCGGTGGCCCATCGATCAACTTGTACCGAGTGATCAATTACAAGATCAGCTGGGACCTGAGGGTTAATGCGCTCAGGGTCAATACCGAGTTCGCGCGCCGCATCGCGGAGCGCTGCGAGGTCGACCACTGCAGGGACGCCCGTGAAGTCCTGAAGCACGACGCGTGCAGGAGAGAAGGGAAGCTCACGTTCGTCGCCTGAAGAGGCCGCCGCGGCTCCGGGCTTCCATGCGAGGTATGCATGGATATCTTCTTCACGGACAAAGCCGTTCCCCGCCTTTCGCGCAGCCCCTTCAATGAGGATCTTGAGGATGAACGGGAGCTGGCCCCACGGCGTCGCTGGTGCTGGGAGGCGCTCAAGTGCGATTCGATCCGGTAGGCCAGCGCCGAGGCTCGTGCGCGTGTGCGCTCGATAGGTCACAGCCCCTCCTCTCGTTCACCGCCGCTTCGCGGGCTTCGCGTAGCGTAGCGCGCAGCCACACCATACGCCCCTTAACGAAGGGCTACCATTGTCGCAATGAGGCGCTCCTCAGGGGGCCAGAGCCAGATGAAACAGGAGCATCTATGCCGCTGACGAAGCGCACCGCCGTCTCCGCGGGGGGGCTAGTTATTCGTGCCGTTGGGGGGAGGCCAGAGATCGTCGTCGGTCGACGCCGCCGAGAGCGCGACGGATATGTCTGGTCGCTCCCGAAGGGGACGCCCGAAGAGGGGGAGACGCGCGAGGAGACCGCCCTGCGCGAGGTCCGGGAGGAGTCGGGACTTGAGGTGCGCATCCTCTCGTACTTTGCCGCAATCTCATACTCGTTTGTTCGAACTGGTGAGCGCATTGAAAAGACGGTGCACTACTACCTGATGGAGCAGGTGGGCGGCAGCTTCGAAGCCTACGATCATGAGTTTGAAGAGTTGCGTTGGGTGCCGATGGATGAAGCCGTTGCCCTCTTGGACTTTCAAACCGAGAGCGCGCTCGTCCAACGCGCATATGACGCCCTGACACGTACCTGATGCGTCGCACCGCGCTCTTTCAGGAGCATCTCAACCTTGGGGCCCGCATGGTTGACTTCGCAGGGTGGGAGATGCCAGTGCAGTACGCGGGTGTGATTGAGGAGCACCGTGCCGTGCGAGCGAGCGTCGGGGTCTTTGATCTTGGTCACATGGGAGAGATCTGGGTACGTGGCCAGCATGCAGGCGCGGCACTTGACCGTGCCCTCGTCTCGCTTCCCTCCACGCTGACTCCTGGGCGGGCGCAATACAGCATCGTTGTGAATGAGACGGGCGGGATGGTTGATGACCTGTTGGTCTACCGCGTTGCGGACGAGGAGTGGCTGGTTGTGGCGAATGCGTCTAACGCGGAGCGCGTCGCGGCGCTCCTCGCCGAACGCATAGGCACCACGGCGAACGTTTCCGATGAGAGCGACTCAACCGCAATGATCGCGGTTCAAGGACCGCGAAGCTGCGATGTAGTCGCACACCTCTTCGAGGATGAAGAGGCGGACGCGGTTCGTGCGCTGCGAAACTATTCCTGCTGCAGGAGTGAAGCGCTGATTGGCGGCGTGCGAATCCCGCTCATCGTCGCGCGAACTGGTTACACCGGCGAAGACGGGTTTGAGTTCTATCTCCCCGCGGTTCGTGCGGTTCCACTTTGGCGTGCACTCCTTACGCCTGGACAATCGGGAGTACCTGTGCCGCAGCCGATCGGGCTTGGTGCGCGGGACACGCTCCGGTTAGAAGCAGGGATGCCACTCTTCGGCAACGAGCTGCGTGAAGAGCTCACCCCGTTTGATGTTGGACTCGGGCGAGTCGTCAAGTTCAACAAGGGTGAGGGGGTGGTTGGCGATGCAGCCCTCACTGCACGTGCCGCCGCAGGGGCGCGTGCCGGACGGGCACTCGTCGGTCTGAAGATCACTGGCCGAGGGATCGCGCGCCGCGGGTATGAGGTTCATCGACCTGATGGGGGCCTGATCGGGCACATCACCTCGGGGACGCACTCGCCGACGCTCGGCTACCCGATCGCGCTAGCTGATCTCGATGCGTCGGCATCAGCATACCCATTGGGTGAATCGATCGACGTGCTCATACGTGGGGAGCGAGTCGCCGCGGTGGTGACTGGCGTACCATTTGTACCGAAGGGATTGATTGGAGCCAATAGAGCATAGGAGGAACACGATGAGTTCACCAGCCGAACTTCGCTACTCCAAAGAGCATGAGTGGGTTCGCGTCCAGGGGGATCGTGCCGTGATCGGGATCACTGCGCACGCGGCTAACGAACTTGGCGACGTCGTCTTCGTTGACCTCCCTCAAGTGGGGGCCACGCTCAAGCAGTTTGCCGTCTTCGGCGCGGTTGAATCAGTCAAGGCGGTCAGCGATCTTTTCAGCCCAATCTCTGGCAGCGTGCTTGCACGCAACGAAGCGCTCTCTACCGCGCCAGAGTCGATCAACGCTGATCCATACGGTTCGGGTTGGCTCCTCGAAATTCAGCTAGGCGACCCAGCGGAGCTCAACCTGCTCCTTGACGCGGCGGGATACGACCAGCTCACGGCATGATCCGCCGAACGATCGCTCCGCTCTCTGCGGCGCTCCTGATTGCCCTCTGCAGTGCAGCCTGTTCAATCGTGGGCGGCACAGCGCTACGGGTTGGGCTCACGGCCGAACCACTTAATCTCAGTGCCGCCTATCAAGATGAATCCTCTGCGTTCGTGGGTGGACTGGTGCATGCAGGGCTCTACCGGCCGGATGGCACACTCCTCCCGCAGCCACTTCTTGCCGAAGGAGCGCCACTCTCATCCGCTGGGGGCACCACCGTTCAGATCACCCTGAAGTCCGGACTCACCTTCCACGACGGATCTCCGCTCAGCGCGGAAGATGTCCTCTTCACGTATGAGCTCGCGAAGAGTGGTCAATGTCCGCTCGCACCCGATATCTGCGATGTGGTGCGAACGCACCTTGAATCGGTCGAGTCGGACGGTTCAAACAGCGTTCGCTTCCGCCTGATCTCAAGCTGGGCGCCGTGGCGCACCCGCGGCCTGACGATCCCAATTCTCCCGAAGGGGGCGATTGAAGAGTCGCTCCAACGTTTACAGGAGGGGATTAGCGGCGCTGATCGCACGCTCATCACTGCCACACGCGAAAACATCGCAGCGCAACTCGAATCTACCTCCTGTGCTTCGGTTGGTGATGGAAACTGTGAGTATGCTCCGTATGCTGGTGAGCTTGAGCGCGTGCTCAACGCGTCAGGCGTCCCTCTACCCGATGTTCGCATCTTCCCTGTGGTGAGCGGTGGAGGTCAAGCTCTCACGTCGCGTAACGAAGAAAACTACGCGCGTGACCTCTACTCGCGACTCGTCACCCTAGAAGCGTATCTGCTTGCACCTGTTGAGAGCCAGTTAGCGGTGGCATATCCACTCTTGGACGCTCAGTTGACGCCGATTGGCGCGGGGCCGTACCGAGTCAGCGAGAGGATCCCTGGTGCCTCGCTCGTCCTTGACGCGTTCCGTGCCTTCGCGCTCGGCGCACCAAACATTGCCCAGATCAGGATCAATCGTTTCGCAAGCGAGTCAGCCGCGGTTGCCTCCTTCCAGTCATCTCAAGTTGACTGGGTACCGTACCTGAGTGGTACGAGCGTTGCGAGCGTGAGCGTTCGTGATGGGGGCGAGCTCTTGATGGGGCCATCGTCGCGCGGGTACGTCTACCTTGCCTTCAATCTTCGGCCGGGGAGACCGTTTGCAGACAACGTGGTTCGAACTGCACTCAGTTCGTGCGTAGATCTTGATGGCATTGCGCAGAGTGCGACAAGTGGAGCAGGGTTCTCAGTCAGCAGCACGGTTACTCCTGGATCGTGGGCGCTGCCGGCAGCGAACATTGCCGAGGCAACGTTCGATCCAAGTGGAGCGCGAAGCGCCCTTATTGCAGATGGCTGGCAAGAGGAGAGTGATGGGGTCTTCGCCAAACTCGGCACACGACTTGAAGGAGAAATCCTCGTTCGTGAAGGGCTAAGCTCACGCCTGAGTGCGGCACAATCCATTGCAGATCAGGCGTCGGCATGCGGGTTCTCCATTACCGTCTCCGTGCAGCCGTATCGGAGCGGAATCCTGCCAAGACTCCAGTACCCAGGCGACTTTGACGCCTA
>CAYSEM010000009.1:0-5533 GCA_964430115.1 uncultured Chloroflexota bacterium
CGCGTGCTGCACGGCGCGCGCCTCAGCCTGCAGGTCGGCTTCCTCACTGTTGGCTTTGCGATCGTGCTCGGTTCGCTGATCGGTGCAATCTCTGGCTTCGTTGGCGGGTGGGTAGACAACCTCTTCATGCGCATTATGGATGTGTTGCTTGCCTTCCCGAGCCTGCTTCTCGCGATTGCGATTGTGACTGTGATAGGACCTGGACTGATCAACACGCAGCTCGCGATCGGTATCGTCGCGATTCCCATCTACGCACGTGTCATGCGCGCCTCCGTCTTGAGCCTACGCGACCGTGAGTTTGTTGCGGCGAGTCGCGCCCTTGGCGCCTCGGAGACCTCCATTCTCTTCCGCAAGGTGTTGCCGAACGCGCTAACGCCGATCATCGTGCAGGGGACGCTAGGCATCGGCGGCGCCATCCTAGATGTTGCGGCACTCAGCTTCCTCGGTCTCGGCGCTCAGCCGCCAACCGCCGAGTGGGGCTCCATGATTGGCGCAGATCGAAACCTCCTCTTCTCGTCGCCACACGTGGTCATCTTCCCTGGCATTGCGATCACCATGACCGTGCTCGCCTTCAACCTGGTCGGCGATGGTCTGCGTGACGCGCTCGACCCACGGCTGCAGCGGTAGGAGGGGGCGATGGCTGATCGACTCCTTGAAGTACGCGACCTCCAGACATCGTTCCGCATGCGCGACGGCATCGTTCGCGCCGTCGATGGCGCCACGTTTGGTGTCGATCGCGGCGAAGTGCTCGGTCTCGTGGGCGAGTCGGGCTGCGGAAAGAGCGTGACCTCACTCTCCATCCTGCGCCTCATCACTCCACCTGGCCAAATCACTGGTGGCAGCGTCCGCTTTGACGGCCAGGATCTGCTCACTGCAAGCGAGGCGGAGATGCAGAATATTCGCGGGAACCGGATCGCGATGATCTTTCAGCAACCGAACTCCTCCCTCAACCCAGTCCAGAAGTTGGCAAATCAGATTGGCGAAGTGCTGCGCATTCACAAGGGGCTCGATGAGAAGGCGGCGCGCATGCGCGGTATTGAGCTGCTTGAGCTCGTTGGGATCCCCGACCCAGGTCGACGCGCCGACGCCTACCCGCATGAGATCTCAGGAGGAATGGCGCAGCGCGTGATGATTGCGATGGCGCTCGCCTGCGAACCAGAGCTGCTCATCGCCGATGAGCCAACCACCGCGCTCGACGTGACGATTCAGGCGCAGATCCTAGAACTGCTCCGCGATCTGCGTGAGCGACTCGGTACCGCAATCGTGCTGATCACGCATGACCTTGGTGTGGTCTCGGAGTTCTGCGACCGCGTGGCGGTGATGTACGCCGGCGAGGTGGTGGAGGAGCAGGGTCGCGACGCGATCTTCGACAACCCCCGACACCCGTACACGCAGGGACTTCTCGGTGCGATCCCTCGCGCAGGGACTGGGCGTGGACAGCTACGCGTCATTCCGGGCCAGGTTCCCTCGCTCACGGAACCCATCTCTGGATGCCGATTTGCGGATCGTTGTGGACAGCGCGAAGCGGCGAACCTTGCCGCATGCAGCGAGCAGCATCCGGATCTCCTCGCACATGCGGGAGCTGCTGGAAGCATCGTCCGGTGTCACCTCTACGATCCTGTGCACGGCGGCGTTGCGGCAAAGGGGGGAGCGCGATGAGTAAGGAGCGCAGCGCAGCATCGAACACAGCATCTGCGAGCAACGCCACCGTTGGCGCACCGCTCCTTGAGGTGCGCGGCCTTGCCAAGACGTTCCCAGTCCGTGCCGGGGCGCTCCAGCGTGTCGTGGGCCATGTGCGTGCCGTAGACGGTGTTGATCTCGAGGTGCGCGCAGGTGAAACACTTGGCCTCGTTGGTGAGTCTGGCTGCGGCAAGACCACTGTTGGTCGGCTGATCCTCCGCCTCATTGAACCGACGGGAGGTTCTGTCTTCTTTGAGGGCGAAGAGATCACCACGCTGAAGGGTGCGCAACTGAAGTCATACCGACGCAAGGCGCAGATCGTCTTTCAAGATCCGTTTGCGAGCCTCGATCCGCGCGCACCGATTGGTGATGCGGTTGCCGAAGGGCTGCACATCCACAAGATCGGAAGCGCCAAAGAGCGCGAGGAAAAAGTTGCGAAGACGCTTGAGATGGTGGGCCTCCGACCCGAGAGCGCGCGTCGATATCCGCACGAGTTCTCTGGTGGCCAGCGCCAGCGCGTAGGGATCGCTCGTGCACTTGTGCTCAACCCAAGGCTCATCGTCTTGGATGAGCCGGTTTCAGCGCTAGACGTATCAATTCAGGCGCAGGTGCTGAACCTACTCGCCGAACTTCAGAAAGAGCTCGGCCTCTCATATCTCTTCATTGCCCACAACCTTGGAGTGGTTGAACACCTCTGCGATCGGATTGCTGTGATGTATCTCGGCAAGGTAGTGGAGACGGCACCTGCGGCAGACCTTTTCAAAAGCCCTTCACATCCCTACACACGAGCGCTCCTCTCGGCGGTGCCCGAGCCCGATCGAAGAGATCGTCGCGATCGCATCATCCTTGAGGGCGATGTCCCTTCGCCGTTGAATCCACCAAGTGGCTGTTCTTTCCATCCGCGATGCAGTGAGAGCGTCGCCGCCTGTTCAACGGAAAGCCCCTCGCTCATCAACCTCGACCCAGGTGGGACGCGGCGAGTCTCATGTATCCGACGAGGAGCAGACGCGATCTAAGGACCGTTGTCGGCCGCGTTAGCGGTTGCGCTCGCTCCGCACGAAGAGGAGTGTGCCAATGCTCAGCATCACCACCGTCAGGATGGAAATCAGGCCCACGTTCCAGAGTGGATCGGAGAGGACCGCTACGTTACCGCTCCCGTAGTAGGCGCCACGCACCAGGTCCACCGCGTACCTGAGCGGCGCGATGTGACTGGCGATGTCCAGGTACCAAGGCAGGTCACGGATCGGATTGAATGCGCCCGCCAAAAAGAACTGCGGGAGGAAGATGAACGGGAAGATGAGGTTCGCCGAACGCTGATTCGGAAGCAGGCTCACGAGCAGAGCGCCGAACGATGCGCCGAAGATGGCGACAAGGACGAGCGCAGGGATCAACGCAAACACCTGTGCAAGGGTGAGCGGAATGCCGAGCACGATGCCGAAGAGCATCACCGTGAACGCTTGCGGGAAGGCAACGAGCGATTCGCCGAGGATCTTCCCGGCGAGGATCGTGCGTCGCCCGATCGGGGCAACGAAGATCTCCTGCGAGAAGTCGTTCTCGCGGTCTTCCAGGATGGAGATCAGCCCGAGTGCCGCGGACTGCCAGACGCCCTGCGCCAGCTGGCCGGCAAAGATGAACGGGAGGAGATCAATGCCGGGCGACTCAAAGTTGGAGGCGAATGCGCCACCAAGGACGCCGATAAACAGTGCGGGGAAGACGAGTCCGCCAACAAGGCGGATCGGATCGCGGAGGAGTTTCGTAACGTCACGTGCGGCGATCGCACCTGCGGCGGCAAGCTCGTTACGCAGGCTGAAGCGTGACGCAGGTCGCGGGGTGATCACGGTGCTCATCGGCGGAAGCTCCTTCGCGGCGCGTCATCGAGCGGTGACTCTTCGCGATCGTCCGCTGTGGCAGCGACAATCTTCAGGTAAGCGTCTTCCAGGCTTGGGCTGCGCACTTCGAAGCGCGTGAGTGGCGTCTTCAGGTCACGCACAAGTGCATGTGCCGCCTCAGCGCCGAGCACCTCAACGGCAACACCTGCAGAGATCGGCTGCGGGGTGTGTCCGAGTTGTTCCACCTCCGCGCTGAGTGCAACACGATCTGCGGCCTCAAACTCCACACGAGTGACGCCCGTGCCAGTGCGCAACTCCGCGGGCGTCCCGTTTGCAACGATCTTGCCGCGATCAATAATGCAGACCTGATCGGCGATCTCAACCTCATCAAGGTAATGGGTGGTGAGGACCATGGTGGTCTTCTCACTGCGACGGATCGCGTCAAGGTAGCCGGCAACAGAACGCCGCGATTCTGGGTCAAGCCCAACGGTTGGCTCGTCGAGAAAGAGGACCTGCGGTCGATGGAGGAGCGAGCGCGCAATCTCGAGCTTGCGACGCATGCCGCCTGAGTATTTGGAGATCTTCTTGAAGAGATCGTCACGGTCAAGGCCGACCAGCGCACCGAGCTCCACGATCCTCTCTCGATACTCGCGTGGCATCAGCGAGAAGGCGGGGCGATACGCATATGCACCATAGAGAGCGGCGTGGAATCGGCAGTTCTCCTCGCCTGTGAGGGCGCGGTCCAACGATGGCTTCTGGAAGATGATGCCAACGCGACGTCGCACCTCCGACTGGTCATGCGCAAGGTCTGCGCCTGCGATCTGCACGCTCCCTGACGTTGCGGCGAGGGTGGTCGTCAGGATGCTGATCGTGGTGGTCTTCCCCGCGCCGTTTGGGCCGAGCAGTGCGAAGAGCGACCCTTGCGCAACGTCAAATGAGACCCCATCTACCGCGTTCCGGTCTGCGCCTTTGTAGCGCTTCACCAGGTCGCGAACGCTGATCGCAGGCGCAGGCGACGTGGAGATTGGGGTGGGAACTGAGAGTGTCATCGCCGCGAGGATAGCAGGGCGCTAGGCTGACCTCATGGGACAACACTGGCGGACACTCCGCGCTCTGCTTCGCCTCACGCACCCGCTCCCAACGCTGCTGAACGCGATCGCGGCTGCGGCGCTCGCCACGGTTGCTGGAGCAGCACCGAGTGCAGCCGCACTGGTCGCCCTGACCATGCTCGGGGTGCACACCTTTATTGGTGCAACGAACGACTACATCGATCGTGATCGAGATGCAGGCCGACCAGAGAAGCCGCTCGCTCGCGGTCAACTTCAGCCGCGCGCTGCACTCGTGATGGCAGCCGCCGGGTTGACCGCAGGGCTGACAGCCGCCGCACAAGTGAGCAGGCTCACTCTCATGTTGGCCGCGCTGGGCGCGCTGGTCGGATTCACGTATAACGTTTGGATGAAGCGCACGGCGCTCTCATGGCTCCCCTTTGCGGTTGGCGTCAGCATCATCCCCGCGTTTGCGTGGTCAACGGTGAGCAGCGTGTTACCCGCGCCGATCCTGACGCTCTCACTTGTCGCACTGCCGGGTGGCGCGGCACTCGCGCTTCAGAACAGCCTCGCCGACCGTGCCCTTGATGCGGAGCGTGGGATGCGCAGCGCCGCGGTTCGGCTCGGCGAAGTGCGCGCACTCGGTGCACTCGTTGTGTTGCACGCGGTGACGTTCGCCGCGCTTCTCCTGACAGCACCGAGCAGCACCTCGCCACTCCTCCTCTCCGCCGCCGGACTGCTCTTGGTGGCTGGAACCGCTGGAAGCGCAACGCGCTCGCGCTGGACGCGTCAACGCGCGTGGGAGATCTGCGCCGCTGCGCTCGCTCTGGCCGCACTATCCGTCGCACTGGCGACCGCGGAGGGGGTAGGCTGAGCGAACACCTCGTGGGGGGATAGCTCAGGTGGTTAGAGCTCCGAGCTTATATCTCGGCGGTCCCTGGTTCGAGTCCAGGTCCCCCTACCAACGCCCACCTCGCC
>CAYSEM010000009.1:5633-28284 GCA_964430115.1 uncultured Chloroflexota bacterium
GCATGGCGCTGCAGCTCGCCGAGCGCGGGTGGGACCTGGTGCTGGTGGCGCGACGTGCGGACGAACTGGCGCGCGTCGCCGCTGCGGTCAGCGCACACGGCGCGGATGCCGAGGTGATCGCTGTTGACCTCGCAACAACCTCGGGTGTTGAGCAGATTGAGGCACGCATTGCCGATGAGTTGCGGCCGATAGAAATGGTGATCAATAACGCGGGCTACGGCCGCTTCGGCAAGATCACTGAACTTGATGCCGCAGGTGAGAGCAACGAGATTGCGGTCAACGTCAACGCACTGATGCGACTCTCGCGAGCGGCGCTGATCGCCATGGCTCCGCGGAAGAGCGGAGCAATCCTGAACGTTGCCTCCGTAGCTTCGTTCCTTCCATTCCCTGGATTCACGACATATGCCGCCACCAAGGCCTTCGTGCGCAGCTTCACGCTGGCGCTGCACGAAGAGGCACGCCCGCATGGCGTGCGCGTGACCTGCGTAGCGCCCGGTTACACGCCGAGCGGCTTTCAGAGTCGAGGTGGCCTTTCGCCCACATCTGGCCAACCGAGCTTCATGCTGACCAGCGCGGAGTTCGTTGCGCGCGCTGGGCTTGATGCAGTGGAGGCGGGTCGCGCACTGGTGGTTCCTGGGCTGCTGAATGCAATCTCTGCACGCATCCTTGGAGCCCTACCGAGCGGGCTTCAGCGTCGGGCAGGAGCGTTCGCAGCGAGGTTTACGCGCTAACGTTGCCTCGGTGCGCCGTTAGGCGCGCACGCTCCAGGTCACACCATCCGCCTGATCGGAGAGCTCCACACCGAGCGCCACGATCGCGTCGCGAATTGCATCAGCATCGCTGAATCGTTTTTCTGCTCGTGCCGCTGCGCGGAGGGTGAGTAGGCGCTCAACTGCGGGGGCGAGCAAGTCTCGCGGAGATGGTGCTGTTGTTAGTAGAGGCGCTGATGCTGTTGGCGCTGCTGCAGCCGCTGGCTCGTAGGCTCGCGGGGCGCCGCCAGAGCGGAATCGTGCGGTGAAGGCTGAGACTGACTCCGTGGCGCCGCTGTGGATCGCCGTTTCACCGGCCCCAGGGATGCGAATGGTTACCGCCCCCTTGCCGTGGACCGCAACGGCATCAGTCGCAAAGTCAATGGAGAGTGCCGTATGTTCGTCAATTCCGAGGATGGCAACGCCGACTGGAAGCACGCGTTCAAGTTCTCGCAACTTCATGTCGCCAATGAAGCAGCGTGAGGTGTCATGAGTCGCGCCTTCCGCGTTGTTCCAGTGCGGCACGATCGCAACGCGAACGCCGAGTAGTGTGCCGACGAGGTTGAGTCCAGTAAGCCAGTGCGCGGGGAGGCCCGCCTTGTAGATCTCATAGACGGGGATTGCAGATTCACCGCTCGCTGCGGCTGCTGCTGACGAGGTGATCAGCGTCGCACCCGCGTGAATGCGTGACACGAGACGATCCACGATCGGCGTGCCCGCCCAGCGGAAGAGGGCGCGCGATGGTGATCCTGGTCCGAGGAAGAGAATGTTTGCCGCGTCGAGCGCCGCGAGTGTGGCGCTAAACGCTGTGGGCGCAAGGTCTGCGCCAGGGCGTTCGGTCTCTGGAAGGCCCACGACTGTTGTTGGAACGCCAACCTTTGAGCGAAAGAAGACGGCGATTTTCTCCCCCATTTCGGCGCGGTTTGTCTGGAAGTCGTACGAGCCGTCGAGCGCCACGAGCGACGGTGGCGTGCTGCGCCCGGGGAGGCTCGCTACAAGTGCGCGATGCATGGGCGCCATGGAGGGACCGATCTCTCCTGACCCAATCAAGACGATGCGCCCCTGTGCAACTCGTTCGCTCATGCGCGCAGTATGGCGCACGAGTCGCCGCTAGGATCAGTGGGTGGCGCGACTCATCCTCTCTGGCGGCGGACTTGGGCTTCGGGCAGACGCGTGGCCTGAGGCGCTCGACTGGCTCGCAACGGCGCCCGCGCCACTCCACCTCGCATCACTCGCCTCCCATGATCTGCGCCAGGCGCAGACGCTCGCCGCCCTCCTTGGTCAACGCAACAGCGCGGTGGAGATCCTGTCGCCTGGCAGCGGCGACCCTGTGCGCGGGACCATCTTCCTCTGTGGAGGCGACGCGACACTGCTTGCCGAAGATCCCCTGCGCGCGTCGCAACTTCGTCGCTGGATTGCGCACCCAGAGTTGACCGTGGTTGCGGACTCAGCCTCTGCGATGGCGCTCGGTCGGCGCGCTGCGTCATGCACGTGTGGTGGTCATCCGATTCGGACCGTTGCGGGACTCGGTGCACTTGGCGAGTGGAGCATCCTGGCGCATGCAGAGGGGCCGCACGATGCACGGATCGCGGCGTTACACGATCCCGAAACACCAGGGGGCGGTGCGCAGCTCGCGCTGAGAACAGGGGAGGCCGTAGAAGTTGTGGGGCTTCCCAACGTTGTGCGCTTTGAACGAGTGAGCTGGTCTCGGACCTGAAGCCTCCCTACGGCGCGCGTCGATCCACGTAACGACACCGCGCACGCACTGGACAACCACCACACTGCGGCCGCAACGCATCACAGTGCCCGCGTCCGTGACGGATCAGCGCAACATGCGCCTCGTACATCCGGCTCGGCTCCACAAGGTGCAGCCACGCATCATGAGCAAACGCGAGACTCGCCTTAGGCGGAAGGAGCCCGATTCGCTTGCTGACGCGCTCAACGTGTGTATCCACAGGCATCAGCGGGATGCCGAAGCAGAAGAGCATCACGATCGATGCGGTCTTCGGGCCGATGCCAGGGATTGCTGTGAGCCAGTTGCGCGCGTCAAGTGGTTCCAGCTCTTTGAGGAACGAGAGGTCATAGTCGCCTGCGCGCAGGCGTGTCGCCTTTAGCGCCGCCTTGATTCGCGGCGCCTTCTGCGCGGCGAGGCCACCGCTCTTGATGACACTCGCGAGCTGGCGAACTGGTGCCGCCTCAACCGCCGACCACTCCGGGTATCGCGTACGGAGTGCGCCAAACGCGCGTGCCGCATTCACGTCGCTGGTGTTCTGACTCAAGATCGTCGTGACGAGTTCGCTGATCGGATCGAGTCGTGGCTTCCAGCGCGGCACGCCGTAGAGTTCCGCCAGTCCCGTCAGCACGTCGGCCACAAGCGCTGGCCGCCGACGTGCGAGCCCCTTCGCCCATGTGGATGCAGGGTTCGTTGTTCGCTTCGGCATGTGCAGATCGTACCCGCCACCACGCTCAGTTCGTGCGGGTGCGTCCTGCGCAGCGAGGCGTGCGGGGAGGCGTGTGAGCGTTCATCCTCAGAGGGCACGCGGCAGTTGTGAGCCCATCACGACCCGACTGCGAGGGAGGGTCACGAGATGGCAACACGCGCAAACGCGGGCGGTGTCCGCATCACCGTTCCAGCAACATGGATCGCATCATGGACGCTCTACGATCTCGCCAACACAATCTGGTCGTACGGCATCTTCTCCTACGCGATCGGCCTCTACCTGACAAGCGAAGGAGTGCTCGGCGAGGCACAGGGGAACCTCTGGCTCCAGATCTCCATCGCGTTGTCCGTCGGTGTGAATGCTCTTGTCTCGCCAGCGATTGGCGCGCTTTCAGATCGCTCTGGTCGTAGGCTGCCGTATCTGCTCTTCTTCACCGCGCTCGCGATCGTTCCAGCAATCCTGATTCCGTCAGTCCCCGTGACACTTGGAGTTGTGCTCTTCTGTGTAGCGAACTTCGGCTACCAGTCGGCGCTCGTCTACTACGACGCCACGATCAAGATCGTGAGCACCCCTGCGAATCGCGGCTGGGTCTCCGGACTTGGGAATGGACTCGGTTACCTCGGGACTGTGTTGATCGGCGTGATCATCCTGTTTGGTGGTCTCACTGTGGAACAGGTGTTCGTGGTGGCGCCGCTCCTCTTTGCGATCTTGGCGCTGCCGATCTTCATCTTCATTCGTGAGGTCCCCGTTGCAACGCGTGCGGCGCGTGGTGGCGGCCTCTCACTCGCCTCTACGGCCAAGACGATCCGCGAGCTTGGAAAGTATCCGGGGCTGCGACGATTCCTTATCGCGCGATTCTTCTACACCGACGCACAGAACACCGTGATCTCGATCATGGCGGTCTTCGCCGTGCAGGCGGTTGGATTCTCGCAAGGCGAAGCGAACTACGTGCTCGTTGCGCTCGCAACGACCGCCGTGGTCGGCGGACTCTTCTGGGGGCGCATGACCGATCGGAGCGGACCGAAGACCACGCTCCGCATGGTCCTCACCCTCTGGGCGATTGCACTGGTGATCGGTGCGCTTTTCATCTCTCCAATCCCGTTTATCGTGGCGGGCGTGGTGCTTGGATTTGGCTTCGGCGGACTCGCTGGAGCGGACCGCATCTTAATGTTGCGCCTCTCGCCACCAGACAAGCTCGGTGAGTTCTATGGGCTCTACAGCCTTGTGGGGAAGGGTTCGCAAGTGATCGGTGGACTCCTTTATGGAGCAACTGTCGCTCTCCTACTCGAACCGTTCGGCGTGGTGGCCTATCAGATCGGACTTCTCACGCTGTTGGTGACGATGCTGATCGGTATGTACCTCCTGCAGACAGTGCCGGAGAAGCGCGAAGGATAAGTGTGCGGCTCAGCGGATCAGGCTGAGGGTCAGCCAATCAGGCTGCGGATGATGCGCGTGGTTTCGCTCTGGCGCGGTCGCCAGTTCAGAAGTGAAACTGCGCGTGTGATGTCCGCGATCAGTCGCGGCGGATCACCAGCGCGACGTGGCTGAACCTCGACGTTGACCGTGCGCTTGGTTGCGCGCTCTACGGCGCTGATCGCCTGTTTGACGCTCGTGCCCACACCGCTGCCGATGTTGACCGCGTTGTGTCCAATCGGTGCGCCGTCTCGAAGGAGGTAGTTCACGGCGGCGAGATTTGCGGCGGCCACATCTGCCACGTGGACATAGTCGCGGAGCGCACTTCCGTCCGGGGTGGCGTAGTCGTTGCCGTAGATTGAGAACGGCTCGCCACTCTCCGCCGCGCGGATGAGGCGGGGGAGGAGGTGCGTCTCGGGATCGTGGCGCTCGCGAACACGTTCCGTGCTTCCTGCAACGTTGAAGTAGCGCAGCGAGAGTGACCGCATCTCATTCGCGTCGGCGAATGAGCGCAACGCAAGCTCAAACGCAACCTTCGTTGCGCCATACGTGTTCACTGGGGCGAGTGGTGTCGCCTCGTTGATCGTGCTCGATGTTGGTGCCCCGTAGACTGCGGCGCTGGAGGAGAAGACCATGCGCCTCACCCCAACATTGCAGGCGGCGTTCAGCAAGTTGAGGCTCGCCTGAACGTTGTTCGCAAAGTAACGATCCGGGTGCTCTTCGCCCTCGGCCACAATGCTCTTGGCACCGCAGTGCACGATCACATCGATACGTGCGTCGCGCAGCAGCTCCTCCATCTTGTCTGTTTCGCCGTAGCTCCCTGTTTTGAAGGAGGCCTCGTTCGGAATGGTGTCGGTGTGACCGCTCGAGAGGTCGTCCAGGATGACGACGCGATGTCCGTCAGCGAGGAGGGCGTCGGCGGTGGCGGCGCCAATGTACCCGGCGCCGCCGGTGAGGAGGACAGAGTTCTTTTGTTCGCTCATCGGGTCATTCTAGTGGCGTTGAGCGGATTACTCCTTCGTTGCGTGGATTCGTTTGGCCGCCGCAATGAGCGCGTCTGGTTGATTCTGGATTTCATCGCGTCCCACCGAAATCAGGAGCGATGCCTGTACCTCCTTGATCCATGCGCCTGGAGCGGCGCCGATCTCGCGGGCAAGATCTGCGCCATCTACCGCGAGTTCCAGTGGGAGCGCAGGTGTGCTCTGCGCATCGGCGCGCTCGCAACCAGCGATCAGGGTGCCGGCGCCTGGCGCCGCACGTCCTGCCGCGAGTCGCCGTCGAATCTGGCGTGCCGCATCACGCGGATCACCAGTAAGCGCTGCAACGTGGACGCGGTACTCCACATGATCAATCGCACCGCGCTCCGCCTCCGCCGCCGCGCGGTCGGCGGCACGCACCTGCGCAATGGCGCTCATGGTCGCGCGTGGGCGGCGCCAGTTCGTCAAGATCTGCTCAGCAGCCTCGTCGTCTGAGATCGGCACAAGAAGTTCGGCGAGTCGCCCGAGCGGATCAGGCGCGTCGGGACTTTCAGGGGCACCAATCGCTGCCACTCGTTTCGGGAGCCGCTCGTTCCAGTGCTCATTGAGTGCGGGTGCAATAACGCGCATCACACCGAGTTCGTGCAGTGCCGCGAGACCAATCTCTGGGTGCGCTGATGCAAGGATCCCCTCAATCTCTGCGCCGATCCGTTCGCCGGAGAGCGCGCTCGTGAGCCCCGCGGCGTCGCGGATCGCCGCAGCGGTCACCGGCTCAATCGTGAGTTGGAAACGGGAGGCGAACCGAGCGGCGCGAAGTGTGCGCAGCGCGTCCTCCTTGAAACGTTCGGCGGCGTTACCGACCGCGCGCAAGATGCGTGCGTGGAGGTCTTCTCGTCCGCCGTGCGGATCAACGAAGGCGCCGTTGATTACAGGGTCTCCCCCCTCGTCGCCTGCGAGGCCGAACGCCATGGCGTTCACGGTGAAGTCGCGCCGGGCAAGGTCGCCGTGGATGCTGCTGATGAAGTCCACCGCATCTGGTCTCCGCGCGTCGCTACTCGGACCATCCGTGCGGAAGGTAGTCACTTCGCGGACGGCAACTCCAGTAGGGATGCCAACCGTACCGAAGCGATTCTCATACTCCGCATCTGGGAAGGCGGCGCGGAGTTGATCGGGCGTTGCGTTGGTGGCGAGATCCCAGTCGGCTGGTGCGCGCCCAGCGAGTACATCGCGCACCGCGCCACCAACGACGTATGCAGCGAAACCGTGGGAGTGCAGTCGCCCCATCAGCCTTGCAACATCTTCTGGAGTGGCGGCGCGGAGTGCCGCCTCGTGGCTCACGCGCCGCTCGCCGTTACGCCCTCTCCAATGAAGAGGAAGTCGCGCCATGCGGAGTAGGCATCGTGTTGCAGGTAAGGGAGGAAGATGGCGTACACGTCGCAGCGGGGCTCATACGGACGACGGCGCAGCTGCAGCCCTGCCGCCTCAGGGAGTCGGTCGCCTTTGCGGTGATTGCAGGACATGCATGCAGTGACCAGGTTCTCCCATGACCACGAGTCGCCACCGCGACTCTTCGGCACGACGTGATCAATAGTGAGCGAGACGCCCGCGCGACCGCAGTACTGGCAGGCGTGTTTGTCGCGCGCAAAGATCTCCTTGCGACTCAACTTGGCGCGTGGTCGCGGACGGCGCACGCGGTGTCGAAGGCGCACCACCGATGGAGCGGTCCAACTGCGTGATGCACTGCGAATCGGTTCGCCTTCGGCAAGGATCTCAGCTTTGCCGCCGAGCACGAGCCGGAAGGCGCGCGGGAGCGAGGCGACATTCAGCGGCTCATAGTCCTGGTTGAGGATCAAGACCTCGCTACTCATTGCCCGATCGTATCAGCCGCGCCGAGCAGCTCGATGCGGTCGCCCGTCACCACAGGTCCCTCTCGCAGCACCCGTGCGTACCAACGCGAGTCTTCGGGGCGGACCTTGTGGCTGACGCGCGCAATCCGCCAGTCCTCAAAGCTCCCTGCGATGTTCTTGCAGGGGGCGGCGGGCTCACTCAACTGAATGATCGGGCCACTCTCTGCTGGGCCGATGCGCAGACGGTCACCTTCGCGCAGTCCGCCAAGGTCGAGTCCGCTCACGGTGAGGTTCTCGCCAATGGCGCCTGGGTAGAGGTGATGCCCATCTGCGTTCACGCGCGCAATCTGTTCAACCCCAAAGAGGCAGACCGCCTTCTCAGGACCGCCGTGTACCGGCTCTTTGGTGCGTTGTCCGTCACCAATCAGACCGCGCGTTGTAATGACGGTGCGATCGATCGGTCGCTTCGGGACGCCACCAGGGTGCGAGACATTGATGCTGCTGATCAGACCACCGCTCCCCGCGTGCGGCCGCGGAATCTCCCGCCGCGCCGCGGCGAGGTCGTCAACCCGAGGCTCCTGGTCTCCCTCCGATGCAGCTGGGTTCTCACTCATAACGCGGATGGTATGCGAGAATCAACCTATGGGAAAGCGCAGCGCACCAGCCAAAACGAAGGTCGCCAAGTCCACATGGGCCACAAAGCGCGGACTCGCGCAGATGCTCAAGGGCGGCGTGATCATGGATGTGGTGACACCCGCGGAGGCGAAGATCGCCGAAGAGGCGGGCGCGGTTGCCGTAATGGCGCTGGAGCGCGTCCCATCTGATATTCGTCGCGATGGCGGCGTGGCGCGCATGAGCGACCCAGACATGATCAAGGGGATCCTTGACGCCGTTTCAATTCCCGTCATGGCGAAGGCGCGCATTGGCCACCATGTTGAGGCGCAGATCCTTGAGGCACTCGACGTTGACTACATTGATGAGTCGGAGGTGCTGACCCCAGCAGACGATCGCTTCCATATCAATAAGCATGAGTTCCGCGTTCCGTTTGTCTGCGGCTGCAAGGACCTCGGCGAGGCGCTACGACGTATCAACGAAGGTGCGGCCATGATGCGGACCAAGGGCGAAGCGGGGACGGGAAACATCGTTGAGGCGGTACGGCACATCAGGACCGTCAGTGAACAGATCGAGGCACTGAAGGGGCAGAGCGAGAAGCGACTTCGCGCCGCCGCCAAAGAGATGCGCGTCCCGTATGAGCTGGTGAAGGTCACCGTGAAGGCGGGTCGACTCCCAGTGGTGAACTTTGTCGCGGGTGGGATCGCCACACCAGCAGACGCGGCGCTCTCCATGTGGCTCGGCGCAGATGGCGTCTTCGTTGGCTCGGGAATCTTTAAAGCGAAGAACCCAGCCAAAACCGCTGCTGCAATTGTGCAAGCCACGACTCACTGGTCAAACCCAACCATCCTTGCCGAGGTCTCTGCTGGAATTGGCGAGGCGATGAAGGGGATTGAGATGCGCACGATCCCGGAATCGGAGCGACTCTCCTCGCGCGGCTGGTAGCCGATGGCCGGCGCAAAGCGTCGAGGCGCCGCGCCAGTGATTGGCGTGATGGCGGTCCAGGGAGATTTTCGAGAGCATCTCGACACACTCGCTTCAATCGGCGCGCACGCTCGTGAAGTTCGTCTCCCCGAGGATCTTGAGGGAGTTTCTGGACTAATCCTTCCAGGCGGCGAGAGCACCGCCATGCGCAAGCTCTACGAGCGCTGGAACCTTGTTGCATCGATCAAGGCACTCGCTGCAAGCGGCGCACCAATCCTTGGCACGTGTGCAGGCGCGATCCTGCTTGCCACCAAGATCACCGATGGCGACGCACCCGTCCTCTCATTGATTGACATGGAGGTGCAGCGCAATGCGTTCGGTCGTCAGCTCGAGTCCTTTGAGACAAGGTTGACGATGCAAAGCCTCAAGCCAAGCGGCGGCGCAACGCCGCTCCGCGCCGTCTTTATTCGTGCACCAGAGATCGTGCGCGTTGGCCCTGCGGCGACCGTGATCGCGCAGCTCCCTGACGGAAAGATCGTTGCCGCACGTCAAGGGAACGTGGTTGGCATCTCATTCCATCCTGAGATCGCTGGTGAAACGCGCCTCCACCGTTGGTTGTTCGAGCAGGCGGCGCAACACGCGCGACGTGGCTGAGCCGGTCGTCGACCCAGCACCTCGTGTACGCCTGGCACGGATCACTGACCTTGCAGCGCTTGTAGCGATCTCCCGGCGCGCGCACGATGCGTCGCCTGACGAGCCCGCAGCGATCCGTTCACTCGGACTGCCGATCGCTCCAGCGGCTCTCAGCCTCTACCAGCTCTTCCGCATGCCGCTCAGCCTTATCCGATCATCAGACAGCATCTGGGTGCACCAACGCGGCTCAATACTTGATGGACTTGTGCGCGTGGAGCGCGATCTGCACGGCGAATGGACCGCGGTTGAGCTCTCCGCCGTCGATGATGCGGCGCGCGCGCGACTCCTTGCCCGCGTGGTGCGTGAAGCGGGTCGGCACGGCGTGGCGAGGATTCACGTGGCGTGTAGAGAGGATGCGGCAACGCTCGCGCTCCTCGGCGCGGCAGGCTTTCAGGTGTACGCGCGCGAGACGCTCTATGCACTGCAGCTGGGCCGCGCAGCAACGTTGCCAGAACTAGAAAGCGTGCGCGGCGCAGCCTCCCCACTTCGGCCAGCACATTCGAGCGACGCACTGCCCATCGCGAAACTGATGGCGCGGGTTACACCACCCGCCCTGGCGCGGATTGAGCTCACGGATGCGCGGGATTGGGAGCGGGCGGCGACGGGTGCGTGGGCACCGCGCGCGAGCATCAGTCCACTCCTTCGACTCGCGGATGGGAGCGCCTTTGTTGTTGACGGTGACGCGGGCGAACTCGACGGGTGGGTCCACATTGGAGTTGCGCGCGAGTCGGGAGATCAGCATCCACACTCACTGCGGATCACGACGCTCCCGGGTGTCAGCGTCGCCCCAATCATTGCTGCGAGCCTTGCGGAGATTACGGCACGTGCAACAGAGGCAGGGACAGGAGGCGGAGCGATCCTCGCTGTGGTGCGCAGTTACGAGTCGGGAGTGGGCGCAGCGTTACGCGCACACGGCTTTGAGGAGATCGCCGATCTCCGCCTCGCCGTGCGTGACGCCCGGGCGCGGGTGACTGCCCCAGGGATGGTTCCCGCGATCGGATAGCCCGTTCCGCTCAGCTGGCCGCCGCGCTAGGATTCTTCCAATGAGCCTTGCCAACACCCCACACGACGGCACCAGTCCCATGCTGGCACCCACGGTCGTGCAGGAAGAGGCGATTGTCGACAACCTCGACCTTCTCCTTGACTGCCTTCCGGGGGAGATCGTTGCCAGCATTCGCGAGCTCTCGACGCGCGAAGAGCTTGCGGCGGGTCGTGACGGACTCCTTGAAGTCGTCATGGATCTCGGTCGCCGCCCAGAGGCGCGACTCACCTCCGGCGATGTGACGCTGTTGGAGCGTGAAGTGACAGAAGAGGATCTCTCGTGGGTGATCTCGCGCATCGGCGACTTTGGTGGAGACAATCGCGCCGGTATTGAGCGCACGCTGCACCGCATCTCTGCAATTAGGAATCGCGCCGATCGCGTCGTCGGTCTCACCTGTCGCGTGGGTCGTTCCGTCTTCGGGACGATTGAGATCCTTCGCGACCACATTGAATCAGGAAAGTCGATCCTGATTATGGGGCGACCTGGTGTAGGTAAGACGACCATGCTTCGCGAAGCCGCGCGCGTGCTCGCCTCTGAATTCTCCAAGCGCGTGGTGGTGGTTGATACCTCCAATGAGATTGCGGGCGACGGCGACATCCCGCACCCTGCGATCGGCAAGGCACGTCGCATGCAGGTGAGCGCTCCTGAGCGCCAGCACCTCGTGATGATTGAGGCGGTGGAGAACCACATGCCAGAGGTGATCGTCATTGACGAAATTGGTACGGAGGCGGAGGCCATTGCTGCGCGCACCATTGCTGAGCGCGGCGTGCAGTTGATCGGCACGGCGCACGGCAACAACCTTGACAACCTGATGCTGAACCCAACGCTCACCGACCTGATCGGTGGGATCCAGAGCGTGACGCTCGGAGACGACGAGGCGCGGCGTCGACGGACGCAGAAGAGTGTCTTGGAACGAAAAGCTCCGCCAACCTTTGACGTGGTGGTGGAGATCATTGATCGTGATCACATCCTTGTCCATGAAGATGTGGCCGCCACCGTGGATGCACTCCTTCGTGGCGATGCGGTTGCACCTGAGGAGCGTTGGCGAGACGAGGCTGGTGTGCATCGCACGCATCAGCGCATCCGACCCGGCGCACTCCCTGGCGTTGAGCAGCGCCGATTTGGCGGCTTGACGCCTGGAGACGATCGTCGCGGTTCATATGATGCGCGCGATGAGGGTCGCGGCGGCTGGCGTAAGCATCGTGATCGATCACGTCGTGCGAGCGCCTTTGGTGATCTGCGCAACCCCGCCGCCACAATCCCTGGCGGAACAGCAGTGGCGGTGATGCCCGCCCTCGACTCTCGTGCTGAAGTTGGCGCAACATCGGGTAGCTGGCGGCCAACTCGCGGCTGGGTGAGCGGCGGAATGGCGGGGGCGATCTCAGCAATGGATCACGAACCTGCCGCACGCACCGCTGATGGTGCGCGGATCCCCGCCGCTTGGGACGACGCCCCCGATGCAGATGATGAAGTGCGAAGCGAGAGTCCACTCCCAGAACTGCGCATCTACGCACATGGGATTTCACGCAAGAAGCTTGAGATTGCGATTCGCGAACTTGGACTTCCGGCGAGCACCGCGCGTGGCCCGGAGGATGCAGATGCGGTGATGACGATTCGGAACGAGTTCAAGCAGCGGGGCGTGCAACTCGTGGAAGCGGAGCGCCGTGGCGTGCCGATCCACGTCTTGAAGTCCAACGCCTCTGCGCAGATGGAGCGCGCACTTTTGGCACTCTATGAACTTCCAGACGATCCGCGCGAGATGGCACTTCGCGAAGCGGCGGCGGGGGTGCAGGAGGTGATGCGGACCGCACACCCCGTTGAGCTTGCACCACAGAGCGCTTTCATTCGTCGACTGCAACATCAACTCGCCGGCGAGGCGAACATCACCAGCAGTTCGCGAGGGCGAGACCCGCATCGCAGAGTGCGCCTTGAGCCGCCAGGACGCGCCTCAAGCACCCCGCGCCGCCGCCGCTAGTCGACACGCGACGACCCATGTTCATTAGTTTTGAAGGGCCGGACGGCTCAGGGAAGTCGACGCAGATCGAACTTCTCGCTGCAGAACTTCGGGCGGCGGGACACGAAGTGGTGACCGTCCGTGAGCCAGGCGGAACGCCAGCGGGCGAGAAGATTCGTGCGATTCTTCTGGGCGAAGGCAGCGCAGTCTCCGTGGACCCTCGCGCCGATGCACTCCTCTTCAATGCGTCCCGCGCGCAACTCGTTGCGGATGTGATTGAGCCGGCGCTTGCGCGTGGCGCGATTGTCATCGCCGACCGATTCGCCGACTCCACGCTGGCGTATCAGGGATACGGGAGCGGGCTCCCACTCGACGCGCTTCGCGCGATCATCGAATTTGCGACTGCGGGTTGCACCCCTGACCTCACCCTGCTGCTTGACCTTGCCGCCGATCAGGGGCTCGCTCGAAAGTCAGGGAGCGGCCGCACCCGTTTTGAAGAGGGCTTTGACGCCGCCTTCCATGCGCGCGTCGCCGACGGCTTCCGAGCGCTCGCCGCTGCGGAGCCGACGCGATGGCACCTCCTTGACGCCAGCGCGGCGCCTGCGGCACTTGCCGCTCAGATCAGCCAGGTCGTTCAGGGGGCGCTCGCGACCAGGCGTTAATCGGGCTCGCCGCTACACTTCCTCAATGGTGCCCCAACTCACCTCCAAGGTCGACAACCTCCGACCGGCTTTCGGGTTCGATGACATCTCGCTCGCCCCAGGGACGGACACCGCAGATCCATCGGATGTTGATCTCTCCCAGAACTTCTGCGGCATCCCCCTCGCTGTGCCAATCATCGCCTCCGCGATGGATGCGGTGGTCTCGCCAACAACTGCCGGCCTGCTGCACAAACTCGGCAGTTTGGCTTGCATCAACCTTGAGGGTCTCTGGTTCCGATACGACGATCCACTCCCGCACTTTGCGGCCATCCGCGCCGCAGCGAAGGGTGACGTCCAAGAGTTGTTCGCAACACTTTACGCGGAGCCAATTAAAGAGCCGTTGATCGCGCAGCGGATCGCCGAGATTCACGCCAGCGGTTCGCCCGCCATGATTGCGGCAACGCCGCAGGCGATCGGCAAGTTTGGCGATTCGATTATCAAAGGCGGTGCCGATCTTCTAGTGATCCAGAGTCAGGTTTCTTCGGCGCGACACATTGCTACTGGCTATGCACCGCTGGAGCTTGCCGACTTTGTGAAGCGGAGCAGTATCCCCGTAGCCGTGGGTAACACCACCAACGCCGAAGCTGCCTACTCACTGATGGAGCAGGGTGCTGCGGCAATCTTCGTTGGCGTTGGCCCTGGTAACGCATGCACGACACGTGAGGTGCTGGGCATCGGCGTGCCGCAGGTGACCGCGGTGAGCGACGTTGCCGGTGCACGTGATGCCTATATGAAGGCGAGCGGTCGATACGTTCCAGTCGTTGCGGACGGCGGCATTCGTAAAGGGGGCGAGATCGCAAAGGCGCTTGCCGTTGGTGCGGATGCGGTGATGATCGGTTCGCCGCTCGCGCGCTCCACGGAGGCACCAGGCGGCGGATTCAACTGGGGGATGGCGGCATCGTCACCAACACTGCCGCGCGGCACACGCATTGACGTAGGGATCGCAGGGAGCATGGAGCAGATCCTCAACGGACCGTCTCGCGTCACGGACGGGAGCGAGAACCTGGTGGGGGCGGTGCGTCAATCGGCGGCCGCACTCGGCGTGCAGACGCTCGTTGCATTCCGCGACGTTGAGGTGATCTACGCGCCAGCCGCCGCGACGGAAGGGAAGAGCTGGCAGCGTGGCCGCTGAAGTGGGCGCAACGGCGAGCGCACGTACGCCTTCTGTTGAGACGGGCGGAATTCTCGTCTTGGATTTCGGTAGCCAATTTGCGCAGCTGATCACACGTCGCGTGCGCGAGATGAATGTGTACGCCGCACTCCTCCCGTTCGACGCTCCGCTCGCGGAGATCATGGCGCGGAAGCCAGCCGGGATCATCTTGAGCGGCAGTCCGTATTCGGTCTATGACGACGCGGGCCCAAAGCCAGACGCAGGACTCTGGAGCTCGGGGATCCCGATCCTCGGTGTCTGCTACGGCGTGCAACTGATGGCGCAACAGCTCGGTGGTCGTGTGGGGCCGTCCGATCGACGTGAGTACGGTCCGGCCGACATCACCATCAGCGCGGCGGCAAGCCCGCTCTTTGCTGGACTCGGCGTCAGTGGTGCAGAACGTGTATGGATGAGCCACGGTGATTCCATTATTGATGCGCCGCCTGGATTCACCGCGCTTGCTACCACCAGCTCCACACCATTCGCTGCGCTGGCAGATCCTGCACGCAGCCTCTGGGGGATCCAGTTCCACCCTGAGGTTGTGCACACCCCAGGCGGGAAGCGCCTGCTTGAGAACTTCGTCCGCACCATTGCACACGCCGAGGCAACCTGGACGCCAGGGCGACTCGCCGACGACGCTGTCGCGGCAATTCAGGCGCAGGTCGGTCCGACCGATCGCGTCCTCTGCGCACTCTCGGGCGGCGTGGATTCGGCGGTTGCCGCAGCGCTCGTCCACAAGGCGATCGGCGATCGCCTCACCTGCGTCTATGTGGATCACGGCCTGATGCGAAAACGCGAGTCAGAGATCTTGCGCGAAGTGTTTGCGGGGCAGCTCGGCATGAAGATCATCATGGTGGAGGCACACGAGCGATTCCAGCACGCACTGGAGGGGGTTGTTGACCCCGAGGAGAAGCGCAAGATCATCGGGCGCGAGTTCATCCGCGTCTTTGAGGAAGAGTCGAAGAAGGCGGGCGACTTCAAGTTCCTTGCACAGGGGACGCTCTATCCGGACGTGATTGAATCAACCTCGAAGGAGACGAAGTCCGCGCAGAAGATTAAGACGCACCACAACGTGGGCGGCCTCCCTGATGATTTGAAGTTTGAACTCGTTGAGCCACTCCGCGCACTCTTCAAGGATGAGGTGCGCGCGGTCGGCCTTCAGCTTGGGCTCCCAGAGAGCGTGGTCTTGCGACAGCCCTTCCCAGGTCCTGGCCTTGCCATTCGCATCATTGGCGAAGTGACGCGCGAGCGGTTGGATACGTTGCGCGAAGCCGATTGGATCGTCATCGATGAGATCAAGGCGGCGGGTCTCTATCGCAGCATCTGGCAGTCGTTTGCCGTACTCACGCCTGTGCATTCGGTGGGCGTGATGGGCGATGGTCGTACGTATGGAAACGTGTTGGCGATTCGTGCAGTCACCAGCGAGGATGGCATGACCGCCGACTGGGCGCGACTCCCTGATGACGTCCTGGCAAAGATCGCGTCGCGAATCGTCAATGAGGTGCCCGGTGTGACGCGCGTGGTGTACGACATCACATCCAAGCCGCCCGCAACGATTGAGTGGGAGTGAGCAACGGATCGAGCAGCAGCGCGGAGCGCCTGCCGCTTCCAGGGACGAGCTTCATCAAAGAGCGGCCCATGATCATTGAGGGGCGCGCGCAAGGTGAAGTCCGTGCAGGATCAACACACCCGAGCACACTCCCAGATGGTTGGTGGATCGCCCTCTTCTGGGTACAGGATGACGAAGGGGTCGTGAGCTGTCGTGAGGTGGCACCACTCGCTGGGCCGCCACCGGTCACACCGTTGGAACGTTATGGAGTCTTAATGACCAATGGCCTCGGTGATCTCCTCGCCGTGGAGGATGGGCGCTCCTGCCTGAAGTTGCGACTCGTTGGAGAGGCGGCCCACCCGAGTGAGCCGTGGCGGCGACCACTTGCACTGCAGGTTGCTGCAAAGTGGGATTCGCTCAGAGTCGCTACGATGACTGAGTCGAAGGTTGCGCAGGCAGCACTCGACGCGTTTGCCCGAGCGGTCGAGGTCGCGAATAAACCGTAGTGACAACGCAGCACTGGAGGAGACGACGTGACAGATCCATTCAAGGACTTCCTTGAGGAGCTTGAGCGCCGCCGACGCGGAGATGAGACACCAGCAGCGCCAGGCGCAGACGACGCGGAAGGCGATGCACCACCCCCAGCACGACCACGTGCGCGACGACCCTCTTCCGGCTCCGGCGTGAACTTCACGCGACCGAAGTTGAGCCTGCGCTCACTCTTCTTCCCAGCCCTCTTCGGACTCTTCCTGATCGGTGGTCCGATCATCGGCCTTCTGACCGATGCGCGCTGGTTTGAGTCGCTCGGCGCAGGTGACATTTTCTGGCAGCGTCTGCAGATTCAAGGGTCGCTCTTTGCCGCGAGCACCCTTGCGTCACTGATCTTCCTCCTCCTGATGATTTGGATCGCGTCGCTGATTGCACGACGTGGTGGTGCAACACCAAGCGAGCCGAGTGAGCAGGCGCCGCGACCAGAGCGTGAGCCACTTATCAATGAGCGTGGCCAGGTTCGCGTTGATGGCATTGGTGAAGCGCTCCGCGATCTCTTCAACGCTGGCGGTGGTGGCAGCACGGTTGCCGCGGTTGGGAGTGGGGTCCTGCGCATTGGCGCGTTGCTCGTTGCACTCTTCATTGGCGCGCAGGTCGCCGCAAACTGGGAGGCGATCAGCCTCTGGCAGAACGCCGTCTCCTTCGACCCAAGCGGCACGCCAGTCGTTGATCCCGTGTTCGGTCGCGACATCTCGTTCTACTTCTTCGAACTCCCTGTCTTGCGTCTCGCGCAGGGGATCGGCGTCACCCTGTTGATCGCTGGAACCATTGCCGCAGGACTTCGCTACCTGCCAGCGATCGGAGCGCGCGGACTCGGCTTCGTTGGCACACTGCCGCGACTCCACCTTGCACTGATGATCGGTGGCGTACTCCTCGCCACCGCCTACGGATATCAGTTGGACAAGTTGGAGCTTGTCTACTCAAGCACCGGCGTCGCAACTGGCGTCTCCTATACCGATAACACCGCAAAACTCCCTGGCCTAGACATCCTCACCGCGATCGCCGCGATCGCGGCCGCATTCCTGGTTGGTGCGGCTCTGACGCGTACAGTTTGGCCACTCACGCTCACCGCGCTCGTCTGGTTCGGCGCCTCTGGTGTGCTCGGTGGTCTATACCCAGAGTTCGTACAGCGCTTCCAGGTGCAACCGAACGAGTTCGCACTTGAAGAGCCATACATTGCAAACAACCTGAAGATGACGCGACTCGCCTTCGGCCTCGATGGCTGGAGTGAGCTCCAGTACGACGGCGAAGCGACGCTCACTGCAGATTCAATCGCCACGGATGCTGAGACGTTTGCGGATGCCCGGCTGTGGGATTACCGGCCACTTCAGCAGACGCTTGATCAGCTGCAGACCGTGCGTCAGTACTACAACTTTGCCGATGTTGACGTGGACCGCTACACCATCAACGGTGAACAACGACTCGTGATGCTCTCCGCACGCGAACTGAATCCAGATCGTGCGCAGCAGTCTGCCGCCTGGGTGAACCGTAGGATCACCTTCACGCACGGCATCGGTGTCGCCATGGTTCCGGTTGCCGAGGTTGGCTCGGGTGGCCTTCCTCGCCTGATCATCCGCGACATTCCACCCGTCTCGACTGACGGCGCTCCCGTGGTCAGTGAACCGCGCATCTACTTCGGTGAGCTTGATGACGATTGGGTCATCGTTGGCGCCAAGACTCCAGAGTTTGACTATCCAATTGGCGAAGGTGAGGTCGACGCGGATGGCGTCATCACCGGCGACGCCACCACAAGCTGGAGCGGCGAGAACGGCATTTCACTCGGCACGCTCGCTGACCGACTCCTCTTCGCTGCACGCCTCGGCGACCTGAATCTCCTCATCAGCGACCAGATCACCTCGGACAGCCAGCTCCTCTGGCGCCGTACGGTTGGAGAGCGCATCAGCGCGCTCGCGCCGTTTGTCAGCTGGGATCGCGACCCGTATCTGGTCATCCGAGAAGATGGCGGGCTCAGTTACATGGTCGACGGATACACCATGAGCAACCGATTCCCGAATGCGCAACACTTTGATCCGTCACTCGCTCGTACGAGCTTTGACCGACCGATCAACTACGTCCGCAACAGCGTCAAGGCAACGCTCGACCTCTATACGGGCGAGACGAAGCTCTACATTGCCGATCCGAGCGACCCGATCATTCGCACGTGGAGCAACGTTTTCCCAAGCCTCTTCCAGCCACTTGATGAGATGCCCGCGGATCTGCGTGCACACCTTCGTGTGGGCGAAGAGGGCTTTGACGTCACCACACGCATGTATGCGCGTTATCACGTGACAGATCCGCAGACCTTCTACCGCCAGGACGACGTCTGGACCGTCCCAGAGGCTTCGGCCGGCTCGCAGTCACTCCCCGGTGAGGCGTACTATGTGCGCGTTCGACTCCCTGGCGAAGAGGGTGCGGAGTTCGCGCTTATTCAACCACTTGTTCCAACCAGCCGACCGAACATGATCGCCTGGGTAGCCGCGCGCAACGACGGTGACAAGTACGGCCAGGTGGTGAGCTATCGATTCCCGAAAGACACGTCGGTGTTCGGCCCCGCACAGGTGAATGCACGCATTGACGCAGACCCGATCATTGCGGCGCAGACCACGCTCTGGGATCAGTCGGGTTCTACGGTGATCCGAGGCAACCTCATCGTGACGCCCGTGGGTAACAGCATCGTCTACCTGCAGCCGGTCTACCTGCAGTCAACCTCCAGCTCTTTCCCCGAATTCCAGAAGATTGTTGCCGCCACTTCAGACAAGGTTGTTTGGGGCGATTCGCTCGCGCAGGCGTTGAACCTGCTCGTGGGTGGCGGTGTGGTTGATCCAGGCGGCGGAAGCGAACCAACAGATGTCAGCGGACTCGTGGCGCGTGCGTCAGAAATCTTCGCGCAGGCGCAAGAGGCGCTCCGCGCAGGGAACTTCTCGCTCTACGGCGATCGCATTGCAGAGTTGCAGCGCGTCCTTGACACGCTCGCTGAGCTGACGGCCGGAACCACGCCATAAGCGAAACCCGCCCGCGACCGGGCCTCCTGCAACTCGCGGGTCGGGAGGCACCCGCCCTCTATGGGATCGGACTCATTGCGAGCATCGCTGGCGCTTCACTCCTCTTTGCTGCGCTTGCTGGTGCGGGGGCGGTCGCCCTCAGTGCTGGACTCCTCTTCCTCGCGCTCGGGCTGATTGGACTCAACGGAGCTTCGGCGCTGCAGCGGAGTGCAGATACGCCCGAGTGGAGTTGGCGTGGCCCTGGGCCACTGGCGGTTTTCTGGTCGGTGCTCCCGCTCGCCATCCTCGCCCCAACCCCACTCCTGCTCCTCTCCACTCCACTCGGTGGCTTTGAGCAGCTCGATCCCGCCGTCGCGACACTCGGCATTGCGCTCAGTACCAACCTTGCAACAACTCTTGTCATCGCCCTCACCGTTGTTGGCACTGGGGCGGCGAACTGGCGTGCGATCTTCGGCCAGCACCAGGTCAGTTCGCCGAACCTCCCCGCTGCTGACCGCCGTGGTGGTGCGCCCGGAGATGTTGCGTGGGGGCTCGCGCTCACGGTGCCTATTGTTGTTGCAGCGGCACTCTTTAGTGCGCTCCTCATTCAAGGAACGGGCGCGGTGCCGGAGTCGCCGCTGCCTCCATCCAACAACAGCAGCGCGCTCCTCTTCAACCTGGTGAGTGCGGCGGTTATCGCGCCGATTGGCGAGGAGATTCTCTATCGCGGCGTGATCACGCAGGCGTGGGGGCGTCAATCTGGCGCTCGCCGAGCGATCCTCTTCTCCGCGATCGTCTTCGCCTTTGCGCATACGCTTAACATTGGTGGCGAGAGCGTTGCGGATGCTCTCGCCGTTGCCTTCGTTGCGTTTGCGATCCGCCTCCCGCTCGGCCTTGCGCTCGGGTGGCTCTGGGTGCGCAGGCAGTCGCTCCTTGCAACGATCACGCTGCACGCCGCATACAACACGCTGCTCGTCTTCGCCGCCTTCTCGGTCTAGGACCGCCAAACACCGCAGAGTTCTCCACAGGCGTGCGTACGCGCGCGCTACACCGCGCGCCACATAGTGGTGAAGTCTTCGGTGGTGCGGCGGGAAAACGGCGGGCTCGCCGTACCGCCGGGGACACCAGCAAGCGGAGGTGGAGCGCATGACAATCGCAGAACGTCGAACCGAGGATGACGCATTAGTTCCATCAGACACTTCAGCCCATGACCGTACGCTCCTCACCGCGATTGAAACGCTGGCAGACATCCCTAGTCTCGCTGATCGTCTGCACGACGCGCTCGCGGGCGAGTGCACGCTCCTCTTTGGCGCACAGATCAGCGCCCGCCTGACGCGCGCTGGACTCTCACGGAGTGATGCCGATCGCGTGCACCGCGTCATGGGAGCGCTTGCTGCCGCAACGTCGTGGTGGCCACTTGCGCGACAGCGCGTGCAATCGCCCGCCGACCTTGCGGCGCTCGCGATGCCGCTCCTGGCGCGGCGCGATCACGAAGAGCTGCACGTGGCGGTGGTGGACGGTCGCAACGGTCTCCTTGCGCTACGTCAGGTGTACGTGGGGACGGCAACAGGGACGAGCGTTCGCATTGCGGAGCTGCTCCGACCCGTCTTAGACCTTGGTGGTGTTGGCTTTGCGTTGGTGCACAACCATCCCAGTGGAGATCCGGAACCCTCGGAAGAGGATGTGCGCCTGACGGCGGAGGTCGTGGCGGCGGCTCGCCTCCTCGACCTAGAACTCCTTGACCATCTGGTGATTGGGCACGGCCGATGGAGCAGCATCCGCTCCCAGCGCCCGAGCGTCTGGGCGGCGGGTGGGCTCCCCGAATAGCGCGGGGGGTGGGTGCTACCATCCCGAAATGCTCAACCGCCTGTACAGCCTCTTCTCCAACGACGTCGGCATTGACCTCGGCACGGCGAACACGCTTGTTCATGTGCAAGGGAAGGGGATCGTGATCAGTGAACCCTCAGTCGTAGCCGTTGAGGCCAAGTCGCGGAAGGTGCTCGCGATTGGCGCAGAGGCGAAGCGGATGCTGGGGCGAACCCCGGCCAACATTGTGGCGATCCGCCCGCTCCGCGACGGCGTGATCTCCGACGCTGCGGTGACCGAACAGATGATTAGCCACTATGTGCGCAAGGTGCACTCTGGCGGATGGCTCGCCGCGCGACCGCGCATGATCATTGGCATCCCTTCAGGCGTGACGGAAGTGGAGAAGCGCGCCGTGCGCGACGCGGCGCTCAAGGCGGGCGCGCGCTGGGTGCGCCTTGTTGAAGAGCCAATGGCGGCGGCGATCGGCGCAGGGCTCGCCGTGGCTGAGCCATCAGGAAGCATGATCGTTGACATTGGTGGCGGCACCACAGAGGTTGCGGTCACGAGCTTGGGCGGCATCGTCACCGCGCGCAGCATCCGAATTGCTGGTGACGAGATGGATGAGAACATCGTTGCCTACGCGCGTCGCAAGTACAACATGCTGCTTGGCGAGCGCACCGCGGAAGATATCAAGATGGCGATCGGATCCGCGCACTCTGGCGAGTGGGATGCGCAGCGCATCACACTGCGCGGTCGTGATCTCCTCACCGGTCTGCCGCGCTCCGTTGAGGTGACGGCGCCACAGATCCGCGAAGCGCTCGAACCGTCGCTCGTGGAGATCATCAACGCCGTGCGCGACACGATTGAAGAGACGCCGCCTGAGTTGGTGGCCGACATCATGGATCAAGGGATTGTGCTCGCCGGCGGTGGCGCACTTTTGCTCGGCATTGAGGTTCGCCTTGCGGCGGAGACCAACATGCCCGTGCGCATTGCAGACGACCCACTCACCTGTGTGGTCCGCGGCACTGGGATCATTCTGCAGGAAGTGGACTCGCTCGAGAAGCTCTTGGTACCAGAGACTTACCAGCGACCGCTTCGATAACGGCGTAGCGTGCTCTTCCGCTCTCGACTCCGCACGAGCGCTCGTAAGGAGATCTCCCTTGGCGGGCGTTCGAGCACACTTCTCGTTGTGCTCACGCTGATCGTGTTGGTCACCTCAGGGAGTGCGCCGAGCAAGGCGCTGCGTGACGCGCTCGCTGGGCC
>CAYSEM010000010.1:0-5762 GCA_964430115.1 uncultured Chloroflexota bacterium
GGCCCCGGCAGGAGTCGAACCTGCGACCAACTGCTTAGAAGGCAGCTGCTCTAATCCACTGAGCTACGGGGCCTCTGGGCTAGAATAGCGACATGCAGGCCATGTACGACGCAACCGAGCTCGCCTCCATGGACCCCCTCGTCCTCATGAAGAACTTGGACCACTGCCGCATGACCTCACGGCGCCTCTCCTACATCCTCCAGCAGCAGGTGCACCTCTACACCCCCGAGGCGAACAAGCTGCGCGACGAGATCGACCAGTATGTGGAGGCCGAGCGCCAACTGGAGGCCGAAATGGCCCGAAGGCTAATCCGCGCCTAGAATGGGCGAACTTATCTCAGCGGGCGCAGGCGCGGGACGATGGATGCTGCCAGACGCTCCTCGAAACGCTTTGCGGATGCTTCAAGTTTCTCGAGATGCTCATGTAGGCGCTTGCGCGCCTCTTCGGCCGCCGCATCAAGTCCGCTAAGTTCGAAGATGCCCCAGTAGCGCAGGATTGGCATCAGGACTTCATCGCGATGGGCGCGTAGGTCGTAGATCCCAGCCTTTGCCACATCGGCGGCCTTTCGAAGGAAGTTAGGAATCCCCGCACCTGGCATCTGGAAGGCGAGAACTTCGTCAACGATCGCCCGCACCGCCGCGGACGGCTCAATCTGGATCGCCGCCTTCAGCATGTCGCGATAGAAGACCATATGCAGATTCTCGTCGGCAGCGATTCGAACCATGATCCGATCCGCCACCGGGTCATCCGAATAGCGGCCAGTGTTGCGGTGCGCGATTCGCGTCGCCAGCTCTTGGAAGGCGACGTATGCAAGGCCATGCAGAGTGTCCGGAAAAGGGTGTTCGTAACCAGTCTGAAGTTGTGTCATGCGACCTCGCTCCAGCATCACCGGATCAATGTTGCGCGTGACTGTGAGGTAGTCGCGTAGCACAATGGCGTGTCGCCCCTCCTCTGCCGTCCAGCGACCTACCCAGTTCAGCCACGCACCGTCGCCTGAACCGAACATCCCATGAATGAGTCGGTGATAACTCGGTAGGTTGTCTTCAGTGAGCAGGCCGATCTCGAACGCGGTCTGCGCCACACCCGTCAGTCGCGGGTGGTCTGGGGTCCACGGCTCCTTGTCAAAGTCACGACCGAGACGGTACGGAATGTACTCGTGTGGGAACCACTCTTCAGCAACGGAAAGGTGGCGATTCAGCAGTCGGGCAGCTTCGGGTTCGAGCTCCATGAGGATCCGCCGGTCGAGAGCGGTACCTTCGGCGGGCTGCTCAACAGTCATGGAGAAAGTGTATCGGAAGTCGCCGAAACGCCCCAACGTGTCTTTATGGCTGAAACCTGTGGGTAGTGTGGTAGCGCATACCGGATTCGAACCGGTGATCTCTGCCTTGAGAGGGCAGTGTCCTAGGCCGCTAGACGAATGCGCCAGATGCGGGCAGAGCCCGCGAGGAGAGAGTCTAGCAGCGAGTTAGAGGTCACGGTTGATCTCGTGGGCGAGGAAGAGGAGGCCCGTTGGGGGCTTCGGGGCGAACAAAGTCGACTTCTGGGGCATCGTCTCCCCCGCCTCCGCCACCGCCACCACCTGCTCAGGTCGCTCCCCGTGCAACAGGAGCGCCGCACTCGGTGCGGGATCGTTGAGCGCGCTCTCCACCGCCGCGGCAGAACCGCGGACATAGCGCAGGGCGCCAGCGGTCGCCGCGACCGCATCAATACCGAGCGCCTGATCCATCAGCACGGCGAGTGCAGTCACTGATAGCGATTGGTAGGCGGCGGATCGCCCTGGGAGTGCCGCGCTGATCGCCGCACGATCAAGTTTCAACAGGGCCGCGCCGTCCCGGGTTACCACGCCAGCCTCCAACTCCGCGCCCGTCGGTGCGCCATCAGCGAATCGCTGGATGAGCTGCTCGCTCGTGGTGGCGGTGTGATGCACAACAAGTGGCGATGCGGAAAGTTTCGCAAGGAGCGCCGATGGATCAGGTGCAGGGACGATGCGGTGGGTGGCGTAGAGCGCGGGGGCGTGCCGGTCGGACTCCACAATGAGGCCGAGCGCGGTACTGAGGCCGCCACTCTCCGCGTAGTCACGAGCCGTCTCATATCTGTGGTGACCATCAGCAATGACCAGATCTGTGCCGTTCGCCCATGCAAGGAGCGCTGCACCGTGATCCGAGCCTGGCGTAATTCGCCAGAGCCTGTACGCACTTCCAGAGGGGGTGCGACCGGATGCAAACGGTGCAGATTCAGAAGCTGCATCTGCTGCAGCTGCGAATTCGCTGAAACCCCCTGCACGCAGCAAGATCACGGGGGAAAGGTTTGCCTGGACCGCTGCAATGAGTGCACGCCGATCCGCTTTGGGTCCGCTCAGCGTGGACTCGTGCCGCAAGATCCTAGTCTCAGGTCCATAGGGGCCGATCGGGATCCCGGCGAATACACCGCGGATTGAGTTGCCAACCTCTGGCTGCTCTTCGTACAGATAGATCTGCGCCGTCTCGTCGTCTACAAGCGTGCCGTTCTTGCGCCAGGCGGACCAGGTGATAGCCGTTCGCTGGTATTGCGCGCCATCAGCCTCACCCTCTTCACGCAGGGGGAGGTCCAGGAGCACTGAGTTGCTGGGTTGTGCTGAGAGCAGCGCACGCCGCTGATCAGCACTGATCACGTCATAGGGTGGACTGAGAAGTCCGTCCAGGACACCGTGCGCTGAGCCGGCCTCGCTGATGGCGTATCGCGTTGCCCTGAATGCTCGCACTTCACTCATGAGGTGATTCTACCTGCGGTGTACGCTTGGCACATGAAGCCACGACCTTCTCGACTTCTCGTCACCGCCACCCTGATGCTCGCGGCGAGTGGGTGTGGCTCAGTCTTGGATGATGCCCGGGGTGAGCCGTCGGCCACGCCGACCAACTTCAACGGGCTCGTTGAACAGCTCGCAGCGCGAGAGTTCTCCGTCGCCAACGTCGTGAGCGGCGATCCGGGCTGCAGCGATCGAGGTTTAGTTCCAATGGCGATCGCCTTCAATCTTTCAGGCGGCGGGCTCGAGCAGGCGGTGCCGACACGGATCTACCGCTTCAAAAACGACGATAGCTACAAGAAGCTGCGCTCAACGGTAGATGCATGTGCGGCGGAATGGATCAGTGATCCTGCGGCGCTGCTGATGGTGGATGCCTCCCCGTATGTACTGGTGACTGAAGGTGTACCCGCTGGTGTTGTGGCTGATGCGATCCGAGCCGCCGTACGCGACGCAGCTGGCGAGTAGGGCTACGACTCTTCTCGACTGACGCGCGGCGCGGCCCCTTCGCTACGCGGAATCGCCACCGCAGCGGCACCCTTCACGAACGACGCCTTTATTGAGGTTGCGGCGGCGGCCTCTTGCTCAGCCACAGAGAGGATTCCGTGCCGTCCCAGCGCGGCGAGCTCATCGCGGATGTACGTCTGCAGCATTTCAGGACCATCGGTGCCGATCGCGTATCTCACCTTCCCTTCACGCAGTCGCGTGAAGATCTGGCGGAACTCCTCCCAGTCGGAGACAACCTTCGTCATCAAGTTCGAGGTTGGGCAGATCTCCAGCACGATCTTCCGCTCTGCCAGAGCCTTCATCGTCTTCGTATCCCTCGCCGCCTTCACGCCGTGGCCAATGCGGTCCGGCTCCAACTGCTTGACCACTTCGAGCATCTCGCTCACCGGCCCCGACTCTCCCGTGTGCACGGTGATGCCGAGGCCCGCCTTACGTGCAGCGCGGAACATGCGCTTGTATTCGGCCACCTTGAAGTTGGCGCTCTCGCGCCCTGCAATATCGATCCCAACGATCCCTCGGCTCGCCCAGGCGATCGCCTTCTCCACGATGATCTCGTTCTGTCGCAGAGTGAACTCGCGGTCAAGGATCAGGATGATCCCAGGCTTCACCGGATACTCGAGCGCCGCACGATCAGCCCCGCGGATGGCGGCGGCAATGATGTGGTCTAGGTCCTGCTCGCCGTTACGGTTGCGCTTCATCGGATTGAAACGCAGCTCCATGGTAGTGATGTGGTTCTTCCTGTACGCGCCAGCAACCACTTCATAGACCGAACGCTCCACTGCGATCGGCGATGACTGGATAAGTTCCGTCCAGTGAAAGAGGTCGAGGTATCCATTGAAGCTGCGCGTTCGCTTAGAGCCCGCCGTGATCATCTTGCGGAAGGCCCAGTAGTCCTTGGAAGGGAGGCGAATCCCCTGCGCGTGTGCAATCCCCCACATGATCGCTGGGGTGACCGAGCCACCTAAGTGGCAGTGCAACTCCGCAATTGGCGTTGCGGGATTCAGCGTGCCGAAGCCGCGCGGCTTCTCAATCTTCGCCTTCGCCGCGCGCTTTGGCGCTGCTCTGTGAGGGCTCATGCCACCTCGCCGCGCACGGTGCTCACGGTGGCGGCGTCGCGAGCACGACGTCCGCGCAGTGCGGGTGAGTCGCTTGGCACCTGATCGCGCGCGTGATACGAACTGCGCACCAGTGGACCCGACTCCACGTGCTTGAAGCCCATCGCAAGCGCGTCATCGCGAAGCGCGGCGAACTCTTCTGGCGTGTAGTAACGAACAAGTGGGAGGTGTTCCATTGTTGGGCGCAGATACTGCCCAATGGTCAGGATGTCGCAATCAACGGCGCGAAGGTCGCGGAAGGTGGCGAGCAGCTCCTCGCGCTCCTCCCCAAGCCCAACCATGACGGAACTCTTCGTGTGTACGGGATTGCCGAGCTCACTCGCCATTTCTTTGGCGCGTGCCAGCACCTGCAGCGAGCGATCGTAGCGTGCGCGCTTGCGCACTGGCTTCTGCAGCCGCTCAACCGTCTCCACATTGTGGTCAAGGATGTCTGGAGCGGCCTCCATGACGGCACGGAGCGGAGCAACTTCGCCGTCAAAGTCAGGAATGAGCACTTCGATCCCAGTCCCTGGTGCAAGGCGACGGAGCTCGCGAATGCTCTCCGCGAAGATCGCGGCGCCGCCATCAGGGAGATCGTCACGCGCCACACTCGTGATCACCACGTGGTCGAGGTCGAGTGAGGCGAGCGCCTCCGCAACGCGCCTCGGTTCGTCTTGGTCGAGGCCAGCTGGTCGGCCGGTCTTCACCGCACAGAAGCCGCAGGCGCGTGTGCAGGTGTCGCCAAGGATCATCACCGTTGCCGTCCCCTGGTCCCAGCACTCGCCAATGTTCGGGCAGCGCGCCTCTTCACAGACGGTGTTCAGCGTCTTGTCGCGCATCAACCGCTTCAGTTCGCGATAGCGATCTCCGCCAGGCACCTTGGAGCGGATCCAATCCGGGTGGCGGCGCTCTGTTGCCGGCGCTGGCTGACCGAAGATCGGCAGCTCGCGCATCAGAAGTTCACCGAGCGACCAATCGAGACGAGCGCCGCCTCGCCCACGATCTCAGAGAGTGTCGGGTGGGGATGTGTCGTCCCGCCCAGCTGTGCGGCAGTTGCACCGAGTTCCATGGCGAGGCTCGCTTCAGCAATCAGGTCGGTCACCTTCGGCCCCACCATGTGGACCCCAAGGATGTCGCCACTCTCCGCATGCCGTAGCACCTTGCAGAAGCCATCCGCGTCGCCGCCAACGTGCGCCTTCGCAATAGCGAGGAATGGCACTTGGCCGGCAACGAACGGCACGCCGTCTCGCTCCAACTCTTGTGTGGTAAAGCCAACCGAGGCGACTTCGGGGCGGCAGTAGGTTGCACGCGGCTGCTTCACGTAGTCCATGGCGTGCAGCGGCTCGCCGGCGATCGCGTGGGCTGCGATCATCCCCTCGTGC
>CAYSEM010000010.1:5862-14189 GCA_964430115.1 uncultured Chloroflexota bacterium
CAGCCCCAGTGGAGGCAGGTGCCGCCAACTTTCGCCTGTTCAATGAGTGCCACGCGCTTGCCGAGCTGCGACGCGCGGAAGGCGGCGGCGTAGCCACCCGTTCCACCGCCGAGTACGAGGAGATCGTGGTCGGCCATGCGTGAATCCTACGCTTCACCGCCAACCCTTGCCGCGCGCTGCTAATCTCCGCCGCGATGGACGCTTCGCTTCTCCTTGTCGCAACGGTAGGCGCTTACCTTTCGGGCTCGATCCCGTTCGGCCTCCTTGTGGCGCGCCTCACTGGCGGCCCAGATCCACGATCCGTCGGCTCTGGCAGGACGGGTGGGACCAATGCACTCCGCGCCCTCGGACGCCGACGAGCCGCTGTTGTCTCGGCGGGTGACATCCTAAAAGGGGCGCTGCCGGTCCTAGCTGTTCGCGCACTCGGTGGCGGGGATGGGGCCGAGGTCGCCGCTGCACTCTTCGCCGTTGTTGGCGCCACTCGCTCCATCTGGGTCGGCTTCAAGGGGGGACGCGGCATCGCCACAGGCTTCGGCACCGCACTTGCGATCGCACCGATCGCTCTCGCCGCCGCCGCGCCAATCTTCATCATCGTTATCTGGCGCACCCGCATTGTCTCGCTGGGATCGCTCGCCGCCGTCGCCGCTTTTGCGCCGATTGAAATCTTCGTTCGGATGCAGACGCCAGACGGTCTGAGCATCTGGGCGCTCGCCTATTCAATCGTTGGGCCAGCCCTCGTCTGGCTCGCGCACGCGGACAATATCGCGCGACTGCGTGCAGGGACCGAACGCACGTTTGATGCGGGGGCGCTAACTCGGGATTAGCGCGAACGAATCTGCCGTACCCCAATAAGCAGCGTGACGAGAATCAAGGCCACAGGTACGACTGGGAGGCTGCGGATCGCTTCGCCGAGTGGGGTGATCAGCGTGCTTAGCAACTGCAGCGAAAGGACGAATATTGCGACTGCGGCTGCGGCGGCGAGTGGACTCCTGCGCTGGGAGGGGCTCATACGGCGAGCGCGTCAGCTTCCGCTGGGATTCCGATCGGTGCCACCAGAACTTCGCCGAGAAGTCGCTTTGATGCAGCCGTCTGATGCGTGATCAGCGGGCGATGAAAGAGCACGCTGATATCTGCACCAGGAGCTCCACGTCGGCGCGCACCGCTATCCGGATCTAGACCGATTGGCCCGTTCGCGGCAATACATGGGACACCAACTGAGCGTGCGCGGCGCAGCAGATCAATGCCAGCGAGTAGTGGAGCCTGCGGTGCTGCGTTTGATGGGGCACCGCCAAGCGATTCAATGAGTACGGCCACCTCTTCAAGTCCGGCACGGAAGTGCGCCGACTCACGCATGTTTGGAATGCGATACCGCTCAACGCGATTTGCTGACTCAAGTCGATCCCACGCCCCAGCGGCGGTTGCATGCTCGGGACGCGCCTTTGATCCGCAGAGGGCCACAACGATGCGGCGCTTCCCATCCGCGAGTGCGAGAGCCGCCTCAAGCCCATACACCGCGTCCCGATCAGATCCGGCAAGGACGAAGATTGGGAGTAGGCACTCTGGATCACGAGCGGCAGCTACCGCTCGTGCTACATCCGCGATCGCAGCGCCAGCCGCCTCGCTGACTGCCTCCGAGGAAAGTCCGAGGCGCGCTGCCTTGGCGCGGATGCCACGCATTGCGGCGGCACTCACTGGCCGAAGCGCAGCGTTGGCCGCCCAGCGCAGGCGTAGTGGCGTGATCGCAGCGGCGAGGTCAGCTTCAACTGCGGTCAGCGGCGTTGTTCGACGGCGTGTCGGTTTCCCTTCGCTTGCTCCGCGGTTGGTCATGCCAAGAGGATAGTCGGCAATCAGCCGGTGTTGCGTAAACCGGCCGCAACCCCGCTCACTGACAAGCGAACGAGGTATGCAAGCTCCACCCGCTCTCCCTCATCACTGCTGGCGCGTAGCTGCGCGAGGAGGCGCACCTGGATCCTTGAGAGGGCGTCAAGGTCGGGGGCGCGGCGCGCAAGGGAGCGTTGCACGTCAGGATCAGCCTCGAGCAGCCGCTCACTCCCAGTTACCGCAAGCAGCCCTCGCTCGGCCGCCGCGCGCTCCTCAAGGATCAACTCCCAGACGCGTCGGACCGCGGGGTCACCCTCAGGATTCGCAAGTGCCGCAAACTCTTTCGCAACATCAAGTGATGTCTTGGCAAGGATCATTGAAGCGTTATCAATGAGCGCACTGAAGAACGGCCAGCGCTTGTACGCATCAATGAGTGCTGGTCGCCGCTGTGGGTCGGCGAGCGCCGCCTCAAGGACGCCGACGCCGTACCATCCGGGGAGGTTGATGCGCGCCTGACTCCAGGCAAAGACCCATGGAATTGCACGCAAGGCAACAAGACCGTTACCGCCGCTGGACGCCTTAGCCGCTCCGCGCACAGCAGGACGAGAGCCGAGATTCATCCCGGCAAGCTCAGAGACCGGAGTTGCAGCACGGAAGAAGCGCTCAAAACCCTCCTCACCACGGAGAAGCGCCGAATACTTCTCTCCTGACTCTTGCGCCAACTGAGCAAGGAGGCTACCGAACTCTCCTTCCACCGCTCGTAGCCGCGTCGCGGCTGCTGGTTGCAGAGCGGTGAAGAGGGCAGCCAGCGTCTGATCAGCTTCGCGATACGCGATCGTGGGGTCCGCGTAACGCGATGCGATCACTTCGCCCTGCTCCGTCACCTTGAAGCCAGCGGCGAGGCCCCCTGGGTGCTGCCCCATGATCGCTCTGCGCGTCGGCCCGCCACCTCGACCGATCGCACCGCCGCGCCCATGGAAGAGCGTGATACGAATCTTGTGCGCGGCGGCGCGCGAAACTAGCTCATCCTCCGCGCGGTGGAGCGACCAGCTGCTTGCGAGATAGCCGCTCTCCTTATTGGTATCCGAGTATCCGAGCATTACTTCGATCTGATCTCCACGCGACGCCACCTGTGCGCGAAGGGCTGCGTCGCTCATCAGCTCATCCAGAATCACGCCCGCCTTGGCGAGCGTCGCGGACGACTCCATGAGTGGGACCAGGTTGACCTCTGGTGCCCCTGGGAGCGCACCAGCGGTCTGCGACGCGGGGATGCGTGCATCGCCCGCCCAGGCGAAGAGGGCGAGCAGGGTCCTGAGATCCTCAACTCCTTCAAACCCGCTGATCACGTAGTTGGCAAGCGCCGCTCTCCCATGTACGCCTTGCAGCTCCGCAGCAACTCGAATCGTTGCTATCACTTCGCCAAGCGTGACGTTTGGCACGATCTCTGAATCGAGACGGGAGGCGATCTCATCACTGGTTGCATCCGCACCCAGCCCCTGAAGAAGACTGAGCGCTGCTGCGTGAACCGCTCGTGACTGCCTAATCTCTAGTGCGGCAAAGTGGAATCCGAAACACTCAACCTGCCACTCAAATTCAAGTAGTTCCCCGTAGGCGGAGCGTTGCAGTCGATTCCGCGCAAGCGCGTCTCGTAGCTCGCGGCACTCGGCCAACAGTTGGCCTGAGTCTGCATATGCCCCCTCAACGTTGCTCGTCTCGCCTGCTACCCGCAGGCGGCGGGTGCGCGAGAGGCGCTCTGCGATTGCGCCGAGGCGTCGCCGATACGGCTCATTCGGGAATCGATCGTGGAGTTCGTGCTCGGCCGCTCCAAGTTCGGTCGCATCGCGACGCAATGTTGCCACGAGCGCATCTGGCAGCTTCTCATCGTCCACCGCCGCCGCAACCGAATACATGAGTCGTAGTGCCACCGCTTCGAGAGCCCGGAGCGTGTGGTCTGCCTGGATCCGAAGTGCCTCGCGCGTGGTGACCGCGGTGACGTTTGGGTTCCCGTCGCGATCGCCTCCGATCCAACTCCCCCACCGAAGTTTTGGCATCTGGTGCGGCGGACGCGAACCACTCTCCCCTTCACTCGGGTCAAGTTGCCGCAGTGCCTCGTCAATTCCACGGAGGAGTCGGGGGGCGAGACGGAAGATCGTGCCGTCAAAGTGGACCATCGCGGATCGAACCTCATCGAGTGGGGTGACGAGGCGCGTTCGAATGCTGCCAGTGCGCCAAAGATTAGTGAACTCCTCTCGAAGTCGGCGCACACAGAGGGCCGCCTCTGCTGGATCTACTGCAGTAGAGCGTCGGTCCAACAAGATGCGCATCCTGCCGAGGAGGGCAACCAGCGTGCGTCGACGCGCCTCAGTCGGGTGCGCCGTAAGCACAGGGTTGAACGTGAGTCCTGCCACCTCCGAGCGAATACTCTCTGGGGAGGCACCCGCTTCCAACGCCTCGCGTACCGCGTTGCTGAATGAGTGCGTCTGAACTGAACGGTACCCAGTGTCTGCCGCACTCTTTGCGGCCTCCTCAATCTCAATGGCTCGGCCGCGCTCTTCGGCAAGGCTGGCGAGACGGAAGCGAAGTGTCAGTGCGCGGATCAGCATTGATGCACTCTGGCGGTCTGCCGTCTCCAGGGCGGAGTGTGCTGTGAGCGACTCTTGATAGAGCGCGGCAAACTGCTCCCCCTCCTGCTCAAGGATTGTGTCGAGGAGCAGTTCATCAAGCAGCTCAAGATCGGTCACGGCTCTCCCCTCTCCTACTTGCGACGCGGGAGTCGGTAGGTGGCGGTCGCCACCTTTTCGGCAAGCCCTTCATCACAGAGTCGCTTGATCGTAGCGGTGACGGCGGTGGCGGGATGTTCGCCACGCGGCCCACGAATGATCACCCCGCCGCGCCCAGCGTCACGTAGCTCATCGAGGAGGCGGCCACGCAACCAACGCGTTGTTGCACCGAAACGCACGGGTGCCGATCTCCTCTTCTTCTCGCTCGCCGCAACACGACCCGCCGAGGCACACACGCTCTTGAGTGGACATGAGGAACAGTCGGGTGCGCTCGCGCGGCAGACGCTACTCGCTAAGTCCATCGCGGCCTGCGCCCAACGGCCGGCCTCCCCGTCGCCCAACTCCGCGCCGAACTCATTCGCAGCCGCCTGCAACGGCTTCGCTGTCATGCGCGGACCGCCCACAAGCCGTTGCACGACGCGCGCAATGTTCACGTCAACCGGAATCTCGCGCCCGCCACTTGCAATCGCGGCGACCGCTCGCGCTGTGTACGAACCAATCCCGGGGAGGCGTTCCAACTCTTCGTGTGTGGTCGGAAGCCCTCCGGCTGCGTGCGCCGCTTCCGCAGCGCGATGTAGCAGCAACGCGCGGCGGTTGTAGCCGAGACCTCGCCACGCATCAAGGACGTCCGCAGTCTCTGCTCGAGCGAGCGCGCGAAGTGTTGGGAATCGCTTGAGAAAACGCGTCGCAAGCTCATCAACGCGGGCGATCTGCGTCTGCTGCGCCATCACCTCAACAATGAGCACTTCATACGGTTTGCTCCGCTCACGAATCTTGAGGGGTCGAGCGTTAGCCTTGTACCAGGCGAGCAGGAGATTGTTGATGCGCTTGATCTCGCTGACGGTGAGCGCCATGGCTGGCGTACCCCCTAGCGTCCGCGGGGCATCGTCGGTGGGATTCGATTCTTTCGTGCAACCTCACGCAACGTCCGTGCAAGCTCGGCCTGCTCAACCGCATCAGCAAGCGCATTATGGTCAGCAACTAGATCGGTTGGATAGACCTGCCGCACGAAACGCTTCACCGTCTTCTTCCAGGTGAGATTGTCGCCCCCGTGGAGCGTGTAATAGATGCTCTTCAAGTCTACGGCCGACATGCCGAACGGATTTCGCACCCCAGCCTCCGTGAATGCCATGGTCAGCCACATCCAGTCGAACGGCGTGTTGAATCCAACAAAGAGCGGACTCGATTCTGGGGCCACCGCCTCTGCCGTCGCGCGCACCCACTCGGCAAACTTCCGCACTCCTTCGATCCGATCAACCCCATGGGTCTCCAGGTGCGAACGCGTGAGCCGATGCACACGCTCCTCTTTGGGTCCCCACGCCTTGCTCGGATCAGGCCGCAGCTCAACGTAGAAGGTGCGCGAAGGATCGTCCACGAGACATGCGCCAATGCTGATCAGGCTCCCTTCAAGTGGCGTCTGTCCGGAGCACTCCACATCCACGCTGAACCAGCACTCTTGCGGGAGGCCGTCTTCGAATGGCGGTGGTGGTGGCGCGTTCTGCTGCATCGCTGCAGCCTAGAACATGGGGGCGGCTATTCGCTGCGCACCATGATGTGCTTCGCCACGGTGTAGTCCTCAAGCGCATACATGGACTGATCCTTCCCGTAGCCAGACTGCTTGAAGCCACCATGCGGCATCTCGCTCGCCAGCGTGAAGTGATCATTCACCCAGACGGTGCCGAACTGCAGCGCCTTGGAGACCTTGAAGGCACGCGCTACGTCGTTCGTCCAGATCGACGAGGCGAGGCCAAACTTACAGTCGTTCGCCCACTCCACCATCTGATCGTCGCTCTTGGCGCGCTGCACCGTGACAACTGGTCCGAACACTTCGTCCTGGACGATCTCCGATGACTGCGCTGGCCCCGCGATGATCGTTGGGCTGTAGTAGTGCCCCTTGGAGCGGATCGTCTTTCCGCCAAGGACAATCTCCGCCTTCTTGGACGCGCGAGCGACGAATCCCTCCACGCGCTTTAGCTGCTCAGCGCTGATGAGTGAACCCATCTCCGTCGCCTTATCCGTTGTTGCTCCTACCTTGATCGTCTTCACCTGCTGCTCTAGGAGTGCCACAAACTTCTCGTATGACTTCGGTCCGACGACGATTCGGCACGCGGCGGTGCAGTCCTGCCCCGCATTCCAGAAGCTCGCCGCGCGCATCGTTTCGGCGGCCAGATCAAGATTCGCGTCGTCAAAGATGAGGACTGGTGCCTTGCCGCCAAGTTCAAGATGGAGTCGCTTGACGGTCTCAGCACCCGCGGCCGCAATGCGCTTCCCCGTAGCCGTGTCGCCAGTAACGGAGACCATGTCAATGCCTGGGTGTCGCGAGAGTGCCGCGCCGACATCAGAGCCTGGCCCCGTGATGACATTCAAAACTCCTGGCGGCAAGATCTCCTGCGCTAGCGCACCGAGCATCAGCGCGCTGATCGGTGTGCGCGCAGAGGGCTTGAGCACAATCGTGTTGCCAGTGGCGAGCGCCGGACCAATCTTCCAGCCCGCCATCAAGAGCGGATAGTTCCACGGTGCAATGGAGGCGATCACGCCAACTGGATCGCGCCGAATCATGCTCGTTCGCCCTGGGAGGTACTCGGCGACCGCCTTCCCCTCCATGTTGCGCGCGGCGCCTGCGAAGTAGCGCAGGTTGTCAACGACCGCATCAACCTCAACGCCCACGGCGCTGATCGGCTTCCCAGCATTTTCTGACTCCGCGGTGACAAACGCGCGCTTCTTTGATTCGAGCGCGTCAGCGAGTTTCAGAAGTGCGAGGCTGCGTTCACCAGGGGTGGTGGCGGACCATGACGGGAAGGCGGCACGCGCCGCTGCAACCGCCGCGTTGATGTCCTCTTTGCCACTGTGTGGGACCGTAGCGATCTTCGTCCGAGTCGAAGGGTCCTCAACGGTGATCGTCTTCCCTGACTTGGCGGCGACCGCCTTGCCGTTGATGTACTGCTTGAAGCTTCGCATCCCACTCCTCCTTCACCCTGCTTGGCTTTGTACCGAATTGCTCCCCCGCGGTGGGCTGGCCACCGCTCGCTCTCGCTAGCCTACCGCCGCACCAGACGTCTGAGGAGGGGTGGCGCACGCACCTCAGTGGCGCTAGGATCCCTTCATGTCTAAGCAGTTCGTCATCCAGCTCTCGCACACGCCAGGGGCGCTCGCCGCGCTCTGCCGCGAACTTGAGAAGCGCGCCGTTGACCTTAAGGCGATCGGTGGCGGCGGCGTTGGCGAGCACGGGCACGTCATCCTCAAGACCGCAGACGATGCGGCCACCCGCGAAGTGCTGAAGGCGGGGAACTACGAGTTTATCGAGGGCGACTCGGTGCTCGCCGAAGTTGACGACAAGCCTGGCGGAATGCTCTCCGTCCTTGAGCGACTCTCAAACGCTGGTGTCAATGTCTACGGCCACCTCTTCACCGGCCGCTGGGGTGATCGCGCCACCTTCTCATTCGTTGTGGATGACCCCGCAAAGGCGCGCGCGGCACTCGAACAGAAGTAGCGTCGCGCTCTCGGTCGCTATGCGCGACCGATGAACTGAAGGATCTTCTCTACCGCGTCTCTGTATTTCAGCGTGGCGAACGGGTGATGATTGAATCCTTCAAGTGGTTCGTAGCTGACGCCACCTAGCGTGCCGATCGGGCGACACCACTCTGGCCGAACGAGCCTGTCTCCGGTCCCGTGAATCACGAGCGTCTCAACAGGGAAGGTTCCGCCTCGGGCGACAACGGCACGCGC
>CAYSEM010000010.1:14289-26145 GCA_964430115.1 uncultured Chloroflexota bacterium
GAATCTTCCCCGCCGCCGCCGCGCCGAATGCAATGAGGCCGCCCATGCTGTGCCCAATGACGACGATCGGTCGATCTGGACTGCTGAGTCCCTCCACCTGTTCTGCCAGGTCGTCATGAAACCGTCGCCAGGCGGGAACATAGCCGCGTGGGCCCTCGGAGCGACCGTGGCCGCGCAGGTCGAAGGTCACCGTCCGCCAGCCAGCCTCCGCGAACGCTCGCGCCGCCTGGATGTAGCGGGACGAGCTCTCACCGATCCCGTGGCAGATCAAAAGATCGCCGATTGGCGCCGTGGCGGGACGGAAGGTTCGACGGAAGATGAGGATCCCATCGCTCGTCCGGAAGGGGTCAAGCTCAATCTTTACCGAATCCATCGCGAGGATCCTACACTTAGGGGGAGGGGCCGCACGTGCCTAGATTCGGAGGCCGCAATGGGAAGCGACAAGGGTGGCAGCACACGCAGCGAACGCGATTCGTTCGGTCCAATTGACGTGCCTGCAGATCACCACTGGGGCGCCCAAACGGCTCGATCACTCCAGTTCTTTGCGATTGGCGAAGAGGAGATGCCGCAGCGCCTGATCCACGCGCTCGCGCTCGTCAAGCGCGCCGCAGCAACCGTGAACGCCGACCTCGGACTCCTCCCTGCCGAGATCGCCGCAGGTATCTCAAAGGCGGCTGACGAGATCGCGGCAGGTGCGCTGCGCGACGAGTTCCCCCTCTCGGTGTGGCAAACCGGCTCAGGGACGCAGAGCAACATGAATGTCAACGAGGTCATCGCGTCGCGTGCAAACGAGATTGCCACCGGAACCCGTGGTGGAAAGTCGCCAGTGCACCCAAACGACCACGTCAACCTCTCGCAGTCCTCCAATGACGTCTTCCCCACCGCAATTCACATTGCCGCCGTTCTTGCAGTGAACGAACAGCTGATACCAGCTCTCAACCAACTGCACGGCTCCATTGCGGCCAAGGCGAAGGCCTGGTCGTCGATTGTCAAGATTGGACGCACGCACCTCCAGGACGCGGTGCCAATTACGCTCGGACAAGAGTTCGGCGCGCATGCTGCAGCACTCGCTGCTGACATTGCGCGAATTGAAGGCGCGCGCAACGGCCTGCTCGCGCTCGCACTAGGCGGAACTGCGGTAGGCACTGGACTCAACAGTCACCCAGAGTTTGCGGATCGCGCAGCGAAGCAGATCGCACTTCTCACCAAGCAGCCATTTACCAGTGCGCCGGACAAGTTCACGGCACTCGCAGGACAAGAGCCAACGCTACACCTCTCCGCAGCGCTGCGCACACTCGCAGCCACGCTGATGAAGCTCGCAAATGATGTGCGCTGGCTCGCCTCCGGACCTCGCGCAGGACTCGGTGAGCTGAACATCCCAGAGAATGAACCGGGCTCCTCAATCATGCCGGGGAAGGTGAATCCGACCCAAGCCGAAGCCCTGACGATGGTTGCCGTACAGGTCTACGGCCTTGACGCCGCGATCGCCTTTGCCGCGAGCCAAGGGAACTTTCAGCTGAATGTCTACAAGCCGTTGATCGCGCACAACCTGCTGAACCAGATTCGCCTACTCGCTGATGCTTCCCGTTCGTTTGCGCTGCACTGCATTGACGGGGCGCAGCCAAACGAGGCGCGCATCACCGAACTGCTCGACGCCTCGCTGATGCTCGTCACTGCGCTCACCCCTGCGATCGGCTACGACAAGGCTGCGGAGATTGCAAAGAAGGCGCACGCATCGGGGGCAACGCTTCGCGAGACTGCGCTCGCCCTCGGTTACGTGACGGCGCAGGAGTACGACAATCTCGTGCAACCCGCGCAGATGACAAGACCGCAGCGATGAGCCCAACGATGGAGACGAAGCGCCTGCGCATCGGCGTCTTGACTGGCGGTGGCGACTGCCCTGGGCTAAATCCCGCGATCCGCGCCGTGGTACGCCGCGCCGAAGCGGGCGGGCACACCGTTATTGGGATCCTGGACGGATGGGCCGGCCTCGCGAACCCAGACGCGACCCTCTCGCGACCACTGAACCGTGACGAAGTCCGCGGGATTCAAGCGCGCGGCGGGACAGTGCTCGGCTCAAGCCGCACGAATCTGCTCAAGCGTGAAGGTGGACTCGACGCGGCTGAGGCGTCGATCAAGCGACTGGGGCTCGATGCGCTCGTTGTCATTGGTGGTGATGACACCCTCTCCGTTGCTGCCGGACTCGCCAAGCGCGGCGCCGCTGTGGTTGCGATCCCGAAGACAATGGACAATGACGTCTGGGGGACCGAAGGCTGCCTCGGCTTTGATACTGCTGCAAACATCGTCACCGAAGCGCTCGACCGCATCCAGACCACCACTTCGTCGCATCACCGCGTTGCCGTGGTTGAAGTGATGGGGCGAGACGCGGGCTGGGTCGCAGCATGGGGCGGACTCGCTGGTGGCGCAGACACCATCCTCGTGCCCGAGCAGCCAGTTGACGCCGCGGCGATCGACCGACTCGTCGAGCTTGTCACGCGTCGCAGAAGCTACGCAACGGGTGCCTCCGTAGTCGTCGTCTCCGAGGGCGTACAGCTCCCAGAGGCGCTGCTCAATTTGAGTGGCGACGTGCCGCGCGATGAGTTCGGCCACCCGCGTCTGGACAAAATCGCGGTGGGCGACGCGATCGCTGCAATCCTTGAAGAGCGCACTGGTCTTGAGGTGCGCTGCACACGACTCGGACACCTCCAGCGCGGCGGCCCACCATCCGCTGCCGATCGCGTCCTTGGTGCCCGCTACGGCGTGGCCGCTGTAGACGCACTTGAGACTGGCCGCTGGGGGAACATGGTTGCCCTGCGTGCTGGCGCGATCGTTGAGGTTCCACTTGCAGAAGTAGGCGGGAAGAGCCGACCACTTGATGCAAGTTATCTGCGCATCTTTGACGCACTCGCCTAGCAGTGGCAACCCTCGTTCTTATCCGACACGCACGAACCGCCGAGACAGGCTCTCTCCTCAGTGGTCGACGTGAGGGAATCCCCCTCTCCGCCGCGGGTCGGAGTGAGGCAAAACTGCTCGCCGAACGCCTCGCCGGGGTGCGCTTTGCAGGAATCTTCAGCTCTCCCATGCAGCGCTGTCGCGAGACGGCAGAGGCGATCCGTTCCACGCGAGGACCAAACGTACCGGCGCGACCTGATACGCAGATTGAAGATCGACTCACGGAAGTTGACTACGGCGGCTGGACAGGGAAAGAGCTGAAGGTTCTGGCAAAGGACCCGCTCTGGACAACGGTCCAACGCCAACCGTCGGCAATGCAGTTTCCTGAAGGTGAATCGCTCCGCGCAGCAGCGACGCGTGCGACTGAAGCCATTCGTGACTTGGATGCAGCGTTCAAGGACGAGGATGTCTGGCTTGCGGTAAGCCACGGTGACATCATCAAGGCCATCGTCTCCGATGCAAGCGGTGCTCCGCTTGATCTCTTTCAGCGCATCGTGATCGATCCGGCTAGCATCAGCGTGATCAAGTTCGGCGGCGAACGCCCATCAATCCTCCGCCTCAATGAATCCGCCGCTGGAATCGGATCCCTCTTCGCACCGCGCGAGCGTCGCCACTCCCTGATCGGTCGACTCTTGGGAAGAGAGTAGGAGCGGCGTGGCGCGCAGGATTCTCCGCTTCGATGCACCGGATCGCTTTATTGCGGGGGCGATTGGCGAGCCTGGCAAGCGCGTCTTCCACCTCCAGGCGACAGAAGGTGGGCGAATCTCTGCCGTGATCGTTGAGAAGTCGCAGGTTGCAATCCTTGCGCGCCGTATTGCCGAAATGCTGAAAGATCTCGGCGAGGGTGGCGATATTGGACTCCCAACGGCAGGATCCCCACTCCCTCCTACCGCGCCAACACTGACCGAACCGCTGAACGCAGAGTTTCGTGTGGGGACGATTGCACTGGCGTGGGACCCTGCCGTGAACCGCTTGATCCTTGAGTTCCGCGATGACATGAACGAAGAGGACGCCTCCGACGCACCGCCGCCAATGAATGATGCGCCTGATGGACCAGACGTCCTGCGCGTCTCGCTGAGTCCCGCGGCGGCGCTCACCTTCGCCGAGCGTGCGCTTCAACTCGCCGCGGCGGGTCGTCCTCCCTGCCCGAACTGCGGAGCGCCGCTCGAAGTGACGGGGCACCGCTGCGCGCGCAAGGCCGCCTACCTGAACTGATCGGCGACCGCGTGATCCAACTCCCGGTGCCAGGGGGGAGCCTCACCACCACTGAAGCGCTCGCTGCACTTCACACCGCAACGGGCCTGCGCCCCGTTGGACGCCTCGCAGATGCGAGCAACGCCACCTTTCTCTGTGAGCTGGAAGGGGCGAACCCACTACAAGTGATCTACAAACCCATCCGCGGAGAGCAGCCGCTCTGGGACTTCCCTGATGGAACGCTGGCCGGGCGTGAGGTGGCGGCGTTTGAGGTGAGTGAGGCGCTCGGCCTCCACGTCGTTCCTCCAACGATCCTTCGTGACGGACCAGCCGGTGCAGGGGCGGTGCAACTCTGGATTGAACACCTCGGCGTGCAGCGTGCAATTGATGCGGTAAACGGAAGCAGTGCTGCACTCCGACCGATCGTTCTATTTGATGCGATCGTCAACAATGGCGATCGGAAGGCGGGGCACCTCCTCCCGATCAGCGACGAGGTCATCCTCGGCGTGGACCATGGCGTCACCTTTGCCGTTGAGCCAAAGTTGCGCACCGTACTTTGGAACTGGCGGAGCAAACCTCTCCTCGCTGCCGAACGCACCGCGCTGACCCGCGGGGCTGAACTCCTTGATGCGCCTGCGCCACACGCGCTCACAGAGCGTCTACGCGAACTGATCAGCGACATAGAGATTCAGGCGCTCCGTGAACGGATCAACGCGCTCCTCGCAGCAGACTGCCTCCCTGAGCCCTCCGCCGAGTGGCCGGCACTCCCCTGGCCTCTCGTTTAGAGGCGCTCACTGCCCCGAACGCGCTGCGCTAGGGGAGCAACGACTCGTCTAAGAGCTCCTCCACGGTGAGGTCGGCACGAATCCCCTGATCAGGGAGTCCGCGGAGGAATTCAAGAGAGGTGGCCCAGCCAGCGCGATCAATTGCCCCGAGCCCCTCGGACTCTTGCACGAGTCCACGCCACACCTTGATGGTTGCCTTCATGACCGCGAGTGACTTCGCGCGCGTTGCCTCGTCGGAAGCAACTTCAGGAACAACCTTCGCCGCCGCATCCACGCCGAGCTCAGGGTTCGCACCGATCTGCTCCATGGCATCAAGCGTTGCTGCAATGAAGGCGCGGATCGCGTCCCGCTTTGCGCTGATCGTCTCTGGTGAGCTGATCAGACCAGGTCCTGCAAATGGAGCGGCGGCCGATGCGTAGAAGACGCTCAACTCAAGTCCCGCCGCTTCCGCCTGAACCAGGTCGTTGTTTGCATAGCCGGTCACCGCGTCCGCCTGCCCCGTGATCAGCGCCTGCGTCTGACCGAAGTCTGGGTAGAGCTCAAGTTGAATGTCCGAAACTTCAAGGGCAGCGTCGGCCAAGATTCCCAGGAGTGTCAGGTATCCAGAGCCGTACTGACCAGGCGTCCCAACCTTGCGGTTCGCGAGATCACTCGGCGTGCTGATCCCAGCGTCCGCTCGAGCGATGATCACGTTGGGAAGAATGCCGTAGACCGTTGCCATGTAGCGAATCGGAATCCCATTCGATACGGCGGGGATCACACTGGTCCCATCGGCGAGTGCAATATCCACGGCGCCGCTCCCGACCAGGTTGATCAAGTCTGGATCGATTTGGTTCTGGATGGTCACATCAAGGCCAGCGCGCTCATATGCGCCGCTCTGCTGTGCGAGGTAGAAGGGGGCGAACTGAACGCTGGGGATGTAGCCGAGTCCCACACTCAACGCGGTGCGCGGAGCGCTTGCGGTGGGCGAAGCGGGCGTACCCTCGCACGCACCAACCACAATGGAGAGGCTGATCAAGGCGACCAACATCAGATTGAGCTTTCGACCGAGTGACATGACTCCTCCTACCTCTGAAGCCGAGTGCTTAGCCGTTCCGCGGCAACAACAAGAGTGTATGCAAAGGCGCCAAGTAGCGCGATCTGAACGAGTGCCGCAAAGAGAAGTGGTGTGTCAAAGAGTGAACCGCGAGCAAGATTCACAAGGATGCCGAGACCGGCGCTCCCGCCGAGCCACTCGCCCACGATTGCACCAACCACAGCGAGTGTGGCGGCCACGCGCGCGCCCGCAAAGATCCCGCTGCGCGCACTCGGAAGTCTGATCAACAGCAGGGACTGGATGCGCGATGCGCCGATAGAACGGCCAAGCTCAAGGAGGCCTCGATCTGCGTCTCGAACCGCAACCAGGGTGGCGATCGCCATGGGGAAGAGGGTGATGAGCGTGCAGATCGCGATCTTCGCCGTAGCTCCAGGTCCGAACCAGAGGACGAGGAGTGGGCCGAGCGCGAGAATCGGCGTTGACTGTGCCGCCACAATGTACGGACTTGCAAGTCGTCGAGCCGCACCGGAAAGCCCGAGTCCGATCCCAATCAAGAGTCCGAGTAGCCCGCCGAGCAGCCCGCCTACCGTCACCTCCATCACCGTTGGGAGGAGATGCCGCATCATCGTTCCGTCTCCCCATGCCTGGGCGAAGCGTGCCGCCACGAGTGACGGGGGCGGCAGGATGAAGGTGGCAACACCGCTCAGGCGTACGGCAACCTCCCATGCACCGAGGAGTAGAAGCCCGAGCAGCGCCGGCTGGACGCGTTGGAGACTACGCATAGACCACCCCGCTCAGCGCAGCGAGTAGCTCCGCCTGCTGTGAGAGGCCACCCGGCGCAAGGAGTGCACTTCGGCGCTGGCTCTCGGGGAGTGACCGGAATCCCTTCCACTCGCCACCAATCTCTCCTGTGGGAGTCAGAAGGAGCACTCGATCAGAGACCAGGAGTGCTTCAGCGACATCGTGGGTCACCAGTAACGCAGCGGCTCCGCCAATGAGCTCGGGAAGCTCTGCGTTGAACTGGTTCCGCGTCGGCGCATCAAGCGCGGCAAACGGCTCGTCAAGCAGGAGGAGCGCCGGCTCGCGCACCAGCGCGCGTGCAAGCGCCACGCGCTGTCTCTCGCCGCCAGATAGTTCGGATGGTGCACGATCTGCAAGGGCGAACCCGTTCACACGCCTGAGCGCAGCGGATGCAGATGCACGCACCGCGGGGGTCACGCCGTGCGTCACCTCAAGTGGAAGGGCGACATTCCTTGCCGCACTGCGCCAACTGAGAAGTCGAGAATCTTGAAAGGCGATTCCCACATCTGCTCGCCCCTCCTGGGCAGGCGTTCCAGCAATCAAGATCTCGCCCGAGTCTGGTTGCAGAAGGCCAGCGGCCAAGCGCAGGAGGGTGGTCTTGCCGCTCCCATTGGCACCAAGAAGTGCGACGCACTCCCCCGCTTCAAGCGTCAGCGATGTGGCGTGAAGAACTCTCCGCGCGCCATACGAGAGGGAGACGCGTCGAAGTTCGAGGGCGCTAGCCACGAGTTAAGAGGTGGCGCCGCTCGCTGCACGAACCGCCGACGCACGGCGCACTGGCAGAATGTAGAAGTAGAGCCCGAGCACGAGATACGACACCTGCAAGAGGAGTGCACTCAACTCTGGCGTTGCGCTGTATCCAACGATCGCTCGAAGGAATTGGCCGATCCCTTCGGTGTGAGGAAGCACACCGGAGAGGTCATATACGGGCGCAACAATTGCTGGGAGTAGTCCAACCTCAATCAGCTCGTGCGCACCGTATGAGAGGAGACCGGCGGCAATGACAACCAGAGCGGCTCCAGTCACCGTGAAGAATGCGCCAAGATTCAGCCTCACACCCGCACGGAAGATCGCCACGCCAATCAGCGTTGCAACGGCGAGACCGGAGAGTGCGCCGATTGCAACCCAGGAGCCAGCCCCCGCTTCGCTTGCGACAGTGGTCTGCGCAAGTAGAAAGAGTGCAGTCTCAATCCCTTCGCGAATAACGGCAGTGAACGCGAGGGCGGCAAGCCCGAAGACGGATGCCGACGCGATCGCTCGGTCGACCCCTTTGCGTAGTTCGGCTCCAAGCGTTACCGCCTGCTTCCGCATCCAGAAGATCATGTAGGTGAGGAAGACAACTGCTAGGAGTGATGCGAACCCTTCGATAAGTTTCTCTGCATCCCCCTGCAGCCCGCCAAGGAATACGAACGCAGCGATTCCGATCGCCGCTGAGGCCGCGATGGCGGAGAGCACGCCAGCCCAGATAACGCCAAGACGATCGGCGCGGCCGATCTTCACGAGATACCCGGCGATAATGCCGACAATCAGCGCCGCCTCAACCCCCTCACGGAGTCCCGTGAGAAAGCCGCCGACGCCCCACCCGAAAAGGTTTTCCATGGCGTGATCCCCTCCTAGGCAACCAAATCAATGCGACGATTTAGCTAACGTCAGAATGCCATCCCACGCCAGTTTCGTCAAAGCCACTTGTCAGCAATGACAAGGGGGCTTGTCTTACTGCGAGGCGGCGTGGTGCCGAGGACCGGTTAGCGGTCGAGGACGAAGACGGGCTGCAACTCCGGGTCGATGCCAAGCTCCTTGATCGCGGCTGCGGCGTCACTTGCGCTGCGGTCACCGTTGCGCGAGAGCGCGACCATCGCCGCCGCGGCAATGTGTGCTGCGTCAACGGAGAAGAAGGCGCGGAGTGCCTCTCGCGTGTCGCTCAGGCCGAAACCATCCGTACCGAGGACAAGGTACGGAACATCAATCCACGGTGCGATCAGATCTGGCATTGCAGTCATCCAGTCGCTGGCGGCAACGATTGGGGCGCGATCTCCCTCAAGTTGTTCTTGCAGCCACGCCTTTCTCGGCGCGGTATCTGGATGACGGCGATTCCATCGCTCAACGACGAGCGCTTCGCGCCGCAGTTCGGAGTACGACGTTGCTGACCAGATCTCGGCCTGAACGTCAAAGCGGTCGCGAAGGAGGTCGCGCGCTTTGAGCACCTCACCCATGATTGCTCCTGAGCCGAAGAGTCGGACACGCGCCCCCGCGTTCGCCGTATCGGCCGCGGCGAACCGATAGAGACCTCGATGAATCCCTTCAGTCACGCTTGCTCCCGGTGGAAGCGCTGGTTGCACCTGGTTCTCGTTATAGATCGTCACGTAATAGACAATGTCTTCACCGCGCTCATACATTCGCGTGATCCCGCGGCGAACAAGTGCCGCCATCTCATACGCAAAGGCCGGATCGTACGCAACCACGTGCGGCATTGCATGAGCGATCAGATGCGAGTGCCCATCGTCATGTTGCAGTCCTTCCCCAGCAAGGGTGGTGCGTCCGGCGGTCGCTCCGATCAAGAAGCCACGTGCGCGCGCATCGCCACTCTGCCAGATCTGGTCGCCTACTCGCTGGAAGCCAAACATCGAATAGAAGACGTAGAACGGGATCGTGCCGACCGCATGCGTTGCATACGCCGTTCCCGCCGCCTGGAACGAGGCCATTGAGCCCGCCTCCGTGATCCCCTCTTCCAGCACCTGGCCGCTCTGCGATTCGCGGTAGCTGAGCAGAAGTTCTGAGTCGACCGGCTCATAGCGTTGACCGAACGGCGCATAGATTCCCACCTGCTTGAAGAGTGGATCCATGCCGAAGGTTCGTGCTTCATCAGGAACGATCGGCACAATGAGCCTCCCAAGAGCTGGATCACGCATCAGATTGCGCATCAGTTTGGCGAAGGCCATCGTGGTGCTCACCGCAACGCTACTCCCGGCCGCAAACTCCTCATCAACGGCCGGCTGTGGCGCAGTCCAGACCGAAGGGTGGACGACGCGAGATGGGAGCGGTCCGCCGAGGGCGGCGCGGCGCTCTGCGATGTACTTCGCCTCTGGGCTCGCTGGTCCTGGGTGGTAGTACGGAGCCTCAGGGATCTTCTCATCAGGGATCGGAAGGTCGAGCCGGTCTCGGAAGGCGCGCAGCTCCGCCTCGGTCAACTTCTTCGCCTGATGCGCAGGGTTCGTTGCTTCAACGGATGGACCGAGCGTCCACCCCTTGACCGTCTTCGCGAGGATCACCGTTGGGGCACCCTTATGTGCCACGGCGGCTGAGTAGGCGGCGTGAATCTTTCGGTAATCGTGTCCGCCGCGACGCAGGCGCACCAGATCCTCATCACTGAGATGCGCAACAAGTTGCGCCAGTGCAAGCTCTGGCCCAAAGAAGTGCTCACGGATATATGCGCCACCAGCAACGGTGTACTTCTGAAACTCACCGTCCACGGTGCTATCCATCTTGCGCACGAGGTCGCCTGTCTCATCCTTTGCAAGGAGTGGGTCCCACTCGCGTGCCCAGATCACCTTGATCACATTCCAGCCAGCACCGCGGAAGAGACCCTCGAGCTCTTGCACGATCTTCCCGTTTCCGCGCACGGGACCGTCAAGGCGCTGCAGATTGCAGTTCACCACCCAGGTGAGGTTGTCGAGCCCCTCTCGTGCTGCGAGGGTGAGCGCACCTGCAGACTCAGGCTCGTCCATCTCGCCGTCGCCGAGAAAGGCCCACACACGACTGTTCGCGGTATCAGCCAGTCCGCGATTATGCAGATAACGGTTGTATCGAGCCTGATAGATGGATCCGATTCCGCCGAGACCCATGGATACCGTTGGAAACTCCCAGAAGTCTGGGAGGAGGCGTGGGTGTGGGTACGAAGGGAGGCCTCCAGGCCCCTCGGTCTCCTGACGGAATCGTTCAAGTTGCGCCTCCCCGATCCGCCCCTCGAGGAAGGCGCGCGAGTAGATCCCTGGGGCCGCGTGTCCCTGGTAGAAGATCTGGTCGCCCGCGCCGCCAACCTTGCCGCGGAAGAAGTGGTTGAAGCCGACCTCATAGAGGCTGGCCGCACTCGCGTACGTTGCTAGGTGGCCGCCGATCCCCGGGTGCTTCTTATTGGCACGCAGCACCATCGCCGCCGCATTCCAGCGCACGATGTGCCTGATGCGCGTCTCCATCGCCTCGTCGCCAGGGAAGCTCGGCTCGTCACTCGTCTTGATGGTGTTGATGTACGGCGTGGTCGCAAGCGTGGGGAGATCCACGCCAAGATCGCGAGCGCGCGACATCAAACGCATCATCAGGAGGCGGGCACGCTCCGGTCCGTGGGCGGTGACCGAGCGCTCGAGCTCGGCGATCAGGCGCGCCGTATCGGCGGGATCTGCGTCGGGGATCTGCTCAAGGAAGTCGAAGGTTTGCACTGCCCCCCAAGAGTAGCGCGCCGTGCGACGATGTGGGGGTGTTGACGTCGCGCCGTGCCCTCCTGATCGTGGACATGCAGCAAGACTTTGTCGCCCCGCAAGGTGCCCTATCCGTCCGCGGAGCCGAGAAACTCATCCCGCATATCAGGGCTGAGATTGAAGCCTCCCGACGTAACGGCGATCTCGTCGTTTGGACCCAAGACTGGCACCCCGAGCGTACCCCGCACTTTGCAACGCTCGGCGGCACCTGGCCTACGCACTGCGTTGCAGGAACAGACGGCGCTGAAGTGGTTCCTGAACTTGCGGCACTTCAAGAGCAGCAGGACCTACTCATCCGCAAAGGCGTGGCGGGCGAGGATGGCTACAGCGCATTCACCGTTCAAGATCCCATCCTCGGCGCAACCTCGCCAACTGAACTCCACGCTCGACTAAAGGAGCATGCGGTCCAGCAGGTGAGAATTTGCGGCGTTGCCACGGATTGGTGCGTGAAGTCAACGGCGATCGACGCGCTAAGCCTCGGATACACAGTGGAAGTGATTCGCGCTGGCATCGCAGCCGTAGCGCTGAGCCCCGGCGACGAAGATGCGGCACTCAGAGAGATCACTCAGGCTGGAGGTGTGCTCGTATGACCCCAGATCTCCCCGCCGTTCTTCTC
>CAYSEM010000011.1:0-13306 GCA_964430115.1 uncultured Chloroflexota bacterium
GGCCCAACGAGCAGGATGCTGGCGCGCCACCCGGCGCGAGCCGCCTCTTGGAGGGTCCGCTCCCCTTCCGCAATGAAGCGACGCTGCTCTTTGCGTCCCTTCGGCGTGCGGAGTTCTCGCAACTCCTTGACCAAGGGGTTGCTCACGCTCTCTATACGATTTATCGGCGCGTTTGAGGCGGAGTTCATCGGATCAGGATAGACGCACCCGTCTGCGCATAGCGTGAAACAGAGCCGCTGCGCCGTATCGACCTATGGAAGCCTTTAGCCACCCTGGGCGAATGCCCGTTGGGTCAATATCAAGGAGGAGGGGTCAATGGCACAGTCTTCATGGCGACGCTCCACCGCAGTTGCGTTGGTCGTCGGGCTGATCGCAGCCGCCTGCGGCGGCTCTGAAAGCTCCGAGAGCCCTACTGGTGGAGGGCTCACCACCGATCCGGTGACGCTCACCGTCCAGATCTACAACGCGGGTGGACAGGCGGAACTTGAGTATCGACAGGCACAGGCGGCCGATTTCACCGCCCTGCACCCGAATGTCACCGTGGAAATCGTACAGAGCAGCGAGTACATCGACACACTGCTCCCCCAAATCGCCGCGGGCACCGCAGGTGACGTGATCTGGACAGATACAGACACCGGCTTCACGCAGTTTGCGGTAGCTGGCGCGTTCGAACCGCTCGACAGTTTCATCGCAGCAGACGGGTACGACTTGAGCCCCTATCCGGAGGCGCTCTTGAAGTCGTTCCAGCTTGACGGCTCGCAGATGGTGATGCCGAACAGCGTGCTGCCGTTCAACTTTGTCTACTACAACAAGGACATTTTCAAGGCAGCGGGTGTCGCTGAACCGACGAGCGACTGGACAATCGCAGAGTTCGTGGACGCCGCGCGGAAGACGACTGACAAGTCGACCAAGCGCTTCGGACTCTCGTTCGCATGGACCGAGCAGTACGTCGCGTGGATGCGCATGTACGGCTGCGAGCTCAGCGACGATGACTCTGCCGCAACGGCATACACCTACAACGGTCCGGGCTGTGCTGAAGCGCTCAAGACCCTTGACGACTTGAGCCGAGAGGGTGTGATGAACTGGGAGCCTGGCGCAAAGTTCGGCGGCCTCTCAGATGCTGATTCGGCTGGCGAACAGAACTTCTCAGCTGGCAACGTGGCGATGTTGATCTCGGGAACCTGGGAGTCTCCGGCCATCATCGCGAACTCCGCTGGCGCGTTCGAATGGGATGCGGTATCCGTCCCCGTTGAGGGGAATGGCAAGATCCAGGGCGCTGCATCTGGCTTCGGAGTGTCAGCGAGCTCCGAGAACAAGGCGTGGGCTTGGGAGTACGTGAAGTTCCTCACTGACATCGAAGGACAGAAGCGCGACGCGATCGCTGGCTACAACAGCTCGCCGATCTCTGCGGTCCTCGACGATGTCTACTGCAAGACGGATGCATTGCCGTTGAGCAAGTGCGAGATCACCAAGATCGGAAATGCGCACATCGCGCTCGAACCGATCAAAGGTGAATGGTCCGTCGGCTTCTGGGACGTTGTGAGCGCTGGATTCGAGGAGGCGTTCACCGCGGACGATCAGTACGACTGGCAGGCGCATCTCGACGCGTTGGTTGAGCAGTCGACCGCCGCGGCGCCGCTCCAGTGATCAAGGCGTCGCACCGCCTCTGTGGCTGAGCGACACGCGTAATGCAACAGGTTGAAGAGGGGGCGGGCCGGCTCAGCCGGTTCCGCTCCCTCTTCGCTCCCCTCCCCGTCCTCCAGCGCGTTGAGGAGCGCTGGTTCTGGTTCTTCATTGCCCCGTTTCTTGCTGGGTTCCTGCTCTTCGCACTAGCACCGCTTATCGCATCGTTTGCCCTCTCCTTCATGGAGTGGAACCTCCGCGGCGCGCCAACCCTCGTTGGCCTCGAGAACTACGCAGACCTCGCCGATCTCGACGGAAAGGGGAAGATCGTGCTGAAGGCGTTCAGCAACACGGTGATGATCACGGTGATCGCCGTACCAATGCAGCTGATCATCGGGCTCTCCTTTGCACTCCTCCTCAACCAGAAGGTGAAGGGGATGGCGCTCTTTCGCATGGCGTTCTACCTCCCTACCGTGGTTGCCGGCGTCGCCACCGCCGCTCTCTGGCGCTGGATTCTCGGCTCTGAAGGGCTCGTCAACAAGGCGCTCGAGGTTGTCGGCGTCGCAGGCCCCGCCTGGTTCAACGAACCAGAGTCGGTGCGCTGGGGGATCATCTTTATGCTGATCTGGGCCGGCACTGGCGGGATGACACTGATCTTTCTCGCGGGACTCCAGCAGATCTCCAAGGACATCCTGGAGGCGTGTGAGTGCGACGGCGCTGGACGCTTCCGACGCTTCTTCTCGATCACGCTGCCACTCCTGTCGCCCACGCTCTTCTTCAACCTTGTGATCGGGCTGATCGGCGGTCTCTCGCTCTTCACCGAAACCTACGTCGTTTCAGGCGGTGGAGGCGGGCCAGCAAACGAGTCGATGTCGGTTGCACTCTTGATTTATCGGCTGCTGATTCGAAACCTTGACTTTGGGTTCGGATCAGCTGTGGCCTGGCTGCTCACTGCGGTAGTCCTGCTGCTCACGGTTGTGAATTTCAGACTCTCAAAGCGATGGGTCTTCTATGACAACTAGTCGCGCACGAACAATCCCAATGATTTCGCCGCGTCGGGTAGCGATCTATGCGGCGCTCACTCTCTTCTCGCTCCTCTTCCTGCTCCCCTTTGTCTGGCAGCTCGGCACGTCACTGAAGACTCCGGCGGAGATCGCGACTGGCACATTCACCCTCTTCCCAGCAGATCCGCAGTGGGAGAACTATGCGGAGGTTTTCCGACGAGCACCAATCGCAACCTGGTTCTTCAACTCCGCCTTCATCGCGATCGTCGGAACTCTTGGTGCCACCCTCACGTCAGCCTTCTGCGCGTACGGGTTCGCAGTCCTGCACGCGCGCGGGAGTCGTCTCGCATTCGGGATGGTGCTCCTCACGATTCTCGTCCCGTACCAGGTGTTGATCATTCCCGAGTACATTGTCTGGGCGAAACTCGGCCTGATCAATACGCCGCTCCCGATCCTCCTTCCGTGGTTCCTCGGAGGAGGTGCGTTCAACATCTTTCTGTTGCGTCAGTTCATGCTTGGCTTGCCGCGCGACATGGTCGATGCGGCCCGCGTTGACGGCGCAAATGAGCTGCATATCTTCGTACGAATCATCCTGCCGATGTGCGCCCCCGCCCTCGCCATCGTCGCCGTCTTCCACTTTATCTACATGTGGAATGACTTCCTCCGCCCGCTCCTCTACCTCCCAGACCCCTCCGCGATGACGCTCCCTGTTGGGCTCTCCGGATTCGTGAACAAGTTCGCCCGCCAATGGCATCTGCTTCTCGCTGGTTCGGTGATCGCGCTCGCTCCGCTCCTGGTCATCTTTGCGCTCGCGCAGCGGGTGATCGCGCGCGGCATCAGCATCGCGGGTGTCAGACGATGATCGTGACGCTCTCAAAAGCCGTGCAACAGGCGGAGGTTCGGATACTCCTGGAGGGTATTCTCAGCAGAGACCTCACGGCGGTGCAACTCGCGCCAACGGAGGAGAAGGAGGAGCGATGAGCGAGCAGTTGGCGATTGCAGGTGGTACCCCAGTTCGATCAGGGGAATTCCCTGCCTGGCCCGTCTTCGACGACAAGGATGAGGCGATCATGCTCGAAGTCCTCCGCAGCGGCGTGTGGGGCGGCTACCCAGAGCCAGGGAAGTACAACGCGCGTTTCTGCGAAACCTTTGCCGCGTACCAAAACGGGGGCAAGGCCGGCGCGCATGGCATTTTGATGGTCAACGGCACGGTCACCATGGAGGTCGCCCTCAAGGCGCTCGGCATTGGCTGGGGTGACGAAGTGATCATCCCAGCGCTCACCTTCGCCGCAACCGGATATGCGCCGATTGCCGCTGGCGCTCTCCCCGTCGTGGTGGACGTTGAGCCCGAAGCGTGGACGATCGACCCGAAGGCGGTCGAGGCGGCGATCACGTCGCGCACCAAGGCGATCATGCCCGTGCACTGCGGCCAGGTTGTCTCAGACATGGATGCGATCGTGGCGATCGCCAAGAAGCACGGCCTCGCGATTGTTGAAGACTGCGCGCACAGCCAGGGGAAGGAGTGGGGCGGACAAGGTGTTGGCCTCATCGGCGACTTCGGCTCATTCAGCCACCAGTCTTCCAAGATCCTCACCGCGGGCGAGGGCGGCACGCTCCTCACCAAAGATGCAACGCTGGCGAGACGCGCACACTCGCTGATCGACTGCGGTCGCGCAAAAGACGAAGCCGGCAAGGAGTTCACCTTCGGCGCAAACTTCCGACTCGGTGAGCTTCACGCGGCGCTCCTGAACACGCAGATGGATCGTTTCGAAGCACAGCGTGCGGAGCGCGAGGCGAACGGCCGCTACATGGAGGAGCAGCTCGCCAAGGTGAAAGGCGTCCGTGCACTGAAGGTCTTCGACCGCGTCACGCGCCTCTCCTTCTACCGCTTCATTATCGCGATCGATCCGGATGCCTACGGGAACGTCGGCAATGCCGCCGTCTGCGAGGCGCTCGATGCAGAAGGTATCGGCTGCTGGGTCGGTTACGAGTCGATGAGCGACTATGAGCTCTTCCAGCCGCACCTCTCACGCATGCCCGTACCGATGCAGTACGCGAAGCAGATGGATCCGAAGAGTTGGCATACACCAGTGGCTGATCGGGCCGCGAAGCACGAGCAGATCTACCTGGACGAGAACATCTTCCGTGCCGGCAAGGAGGGAATTGACCAGGCGGTCGAAGCCCTGCTGAAGTTGCAGCGCCATCCCGATGCACTGAAGAAGGTCGCCGCCACAATGGCGGCCGGCTGAGCCACAGCGTCACGTGAGGTCGACGCAGTGAGCGGCGACATCCGCTTCGCCATCCACGGGGGTGGATACATCGCCAAGATCCATGCGGCCGCGATCGCCGCAACGGATGGGGCGACGCTCGTCGCCGTTGCCGGTAGAAGCGGCAGTGCGAGCGAACTAGCGACGCTTGCCAACGTCCCGTGGCTCGACGGCGAGGAGGGCCTTGTTGCAGCGGCAAGGCGCGGCGAGTTTGACGTTGCCGTCCTCTGCACTCCGAACACGATGCATGCACCGGTCGGGCTGCGACTCCTCGACGTTGGCGTGCACCTGCTCATCGAGAAGCCGATGACCACAAGCTACGCCGATGCGAAGTCGCTCGCAGATCGCGCGCGCGCCAACGCGCTGCACGCTGCAACGGCGCACATGTGGCGCGTGGACCACGAGGCAACCTGGCTGCGCGATCAGGTTGCGGCGGGAGCGATCGGTGCGGTCTACCGAAGTCGCGGATGCGGGGTGCACACCGGCTGGGGTCCGTCAGGTTGGTTCACGGAGGCGAAGCTCGCTGGTGGTGGCGCCGTGGCCGACATGGGGATCCACGCGATCGACACACTGCGATTCGTCCTCGGCGAGCCGAAGGCGCTTGCCGTCTCGGCTCGTACCGCGCGCCGTTTCATCAGCGGCGATGTTGAGGATACGGCGAGCATCCGCATCGACTGGGAGGGCGGAACCTGGTCGGAGGTTGAGGCTGGATGGTGGCAGCCGTACGCCGATGGACCAGAGGCGAGCCTCCGCCTCTATGGCGAGGGTGGTACCGCAACCCTCTTCCCTACTGCCGTTGTCCAAGGGGCCGCGACCGAAAAGGAGCAGACGCTCCCTGGTCCACTCGTCGCTAAGGCTGACCACTGCGATCCGAGCATCTATGCCGCGCAGATCGCCCACATGGTCGCGGTGATCAACGGTGCGCCGTCGCTCCTTGACGAGTGCGGTCCTGCGGCAGTTGCCATCATGGAGGCGGCGTACCGATCCGCAGCGAGCGGGAAGACAGAGCCGGTATCTTCGTGAGACTTCCGTGGCTCGACAGCCAGCGCAAGACCATCGTCACTATCTGGGCGCTCTGGGCCGTGATCGTCATCTCCTTCCAGGCAATTAGTTACGAACGTGTGAGGCTCGTACGACCCGACTATGCTGTCTCCTGGAGTTCGTGGGAGACGGAGCTAGGCAACAACCTATTCAAGGACTACCTCAACGAAGACTTTCTGAACCAGCAGGTGGCGTGGGACAGTGAGTACTACCTAGGAATCGCCGTCGGCGGTTACGACGATCCGATCGCGGGCACGGCAACGGATCCCAAGACAAATCTGGAAATCCCGCGGAACTACTCATTCTTCCCCTTCTATCCCGCGCTCATCCGCGCTGTCGCCGTTCCACTCTCGCTGATCGGTCTCAACGCCATCGCCACGGCAACGCTCGCTGGGCTCATCATCACGCTTCTCGGCACGCTCGCCGGACTATTCGCGCTCGATGACTTGGTTCGACGCCGTTTCAAGAGAGATGAACAAGGCAGTGAAGAGGCTAGAGGTTTATCAACGCGAGCGACCACCTATCTGCTGATCTTCCCTGGTGCGCTCTTCTTTGCGCAGATCTACACCGAGGGACTCTTCATCGGTCTCGCGTTCGGAGCAATCGCGCTCGCGTTTCGGCAGCGCTGGTTCTTGGCCGGAGCTCTTGCGACCGCGGCGGCGCTGACGCGGGCGCACGGAGTCCTCACCGCGATCCCCCTTGCAATCATCTGGTGGAACGCTGGGGGCAGCGCAGCGTTGAACTCCGCACTTCGTGGCATGCGCGCGCGCCAGATCACGTCGCTCATCTTTGCAGCGCTTCCGCTGCTCGCCATCGGACTGCCGATCGCTGCCCACCTCATCTGGCGCACCTCCTCACTCGGTGAAGGTTGGGCGCGCCTCCAAGACTTCTACTTCGGTCGCGGCTACCTCTCCATCACGGACAGCCTCGCCGCATGGGTCACTGGTGCTGCATGGGCCTTCGAGCAAGGTCGCGAAGCCCTCGTCACCTATGCACTTGACCGAATCTCCCTCATCCTCGCGCTCGTTGCCTCGCTCGCCCTGTTGCGCCAGCGACAGATAGAGATTGCGGCGTTCAGCCTCGCGCTGATCGCCACAAGTGGCCTCAGCGGCGACCACCAGAGCACCATTCGCTACATGGCGATCGTTCCCGCCCTCCCCATCTGGCTCGCGGGCCTCGGCCGCCGCCCCTGGTTCGACCGCGCGTGGAGCCTCGCATCCGCGCTGATCCTTGGGCTCCTCCTGATGCTGTTCAGCCGCGACTTCTGGGTCGCCTGAGACTCACGGAGCGCTCCGACTCGACTCTTGCTACTTGTCGACTCCTGTGACCACCACTCCGCGCACGAAGTAGCGCTGGAAGATAATGAACAGGATGATTGGGATCGCAATCGTCATCAGGGTTGCCGCCTCTGGGTACCCGACGCGCGCCGAATACTGGCTCGAGAATCGGGAGAGCCCGATGCCGAGCGTTTGCAGCTCTGGTTTCGTGGAGAGGTAAATCAACGGTCCGAAATAATCGTTCCACGAATAGACGAAGTGGAAGATCGTGACCGCAATGATCACTGGTCGTGACTGCGGAATGATCACATATCGCAGTATCTGCCATGGGCTCGCCCCCTCGATTTGAGCGGCCTCATCGTGTTCGCGGGGAATGGTCATCATGTACTGCCGGATGAGGAACACGTCAAAGGCATTTGCGAGGAACGTTGGCACCAGAAGGGGCAGCCACGTGTTCACCCAACCGAGATTGAGGAAGAGCATGTAGGTTGGGATCAAGGTGACGGTGCCTGGGATGAAGATCGTAGCGACCATGACTTGGAAGAGCTTCCCTCGACCTGGGAAGCGAAGGCGCGAGAATCCGTATGCGACAAGCACACAGCTGACCACGGTGCCGATAGTTCCTATCACAGCGATGATGATCGTGTTCCGCAACAGTGTTGGATAGTCCAGGATCTCCCATACGGTTCCAAAATTGTTCAGCGTGGCGGAAAACTCCCATGCGTTCTCCAGCGTGCGCCATGAACCCTGCCAGACCATCGTGTTAGAGACGTCGTCGGGCGGAGCGAGCAGGCTCTCCTGGCGACCAGGCTTGACGAGCACCATCTCCTTGAAGCTCCCGTCATCTTGTGGAACCAGAACCACCGGCCGCTCTTTTCCGTCAACTTCCACCTGTTTCGGGCGTGCCGGGTAGAGCGGCGAGCCTGCCGCGTAGACCTGGTCTGGGTCTTTCAGGCTGATGGAGGCTAGGTTGAAGAGCGGTGCGAAAAAGAGAAAGGTCAGGATCGCTACCGCAAACGTGGCGAGGATCCTGCGACGCGCCGAGACTCTCCGCTTAGACTCAACATGCTCGGCCACTGCAGCTTTAGCGCTGAGACCATCCACCGCGCTCACTTATCGCCTCCTGCATAGTAGACCCAGCGCTTCTGCGTTCCGAAAAGGATGAGGCTGAGCCCGAGCGTGATGATGAAGAGGACCCATGCAAGGGTGGCTCCATACGAAGGATCTTGGTACGTGAAGAAGTTCTTGAAGAGATAGATGTTGAAGAAACTCGTCGTCCCCTCCGGATTGCCGTTCCCCCCGTTCAAGACCTGAGGCACCAAGAAGTACTGCAAGCTGCCTGCCACCCCGAGGATGAGCGTATAGAAGATGACTGGAGTGATCATTGGGAGCGTGATGTGACGAAGGCTCGCCCACCAGCCCGCACCGTCGACGGTGGCCGCTTCGTAGAGCTCCGTCGGCACACTGCCAAGACCAGAGAGGTAGACGACGATTGCTGAACCGATCCCCCAGATTCCCATCAATACAAGGGCGGGATAGATCAGGGTGGGATCGTTGACCCAGAGGGGCGGCTCCTCAATGCCAAAGAGAGAGATCAGGGTGTTGAGCGGACCGTTCTGTCCCATCACGCCGGTCCAGCCGATGATCCCAGCAACGAACGGGATCACGTACGGAAGAAACCAGAGGACTCGAAACGTACCCGGAGCCATCAACGCCTTGCTGTTGAGAATCAGTGCCACAGACAAGGGCACAAGGATCCCAACCGGGAGCGCGATCAACATGAATCGGAATGTGACTCCTAGAGCGTTCCAGGCCTGGGGGTCGCCAAAGAATCGCACCCAGTTGTCCAGGCCAATGAATTCAAAGCTGCGGCTTGCCCCAGTGAGCGACGCGTCAAAGAAGGTGAGCAAGAGGCTTGCAACGATGGGAAACGCATAGAAGACGGTGAGGCCGATCAACCACGGCGAGATGAAGATGAAGCCCCACTGCGCCTCGCGCCGCTCCATCTTGTTCCGGAAGATGCGCATGTTCGCTCCCCTCACTCGCTCATCTGCCGCCAACTTGGCGGTAGTTTCGGGGCGGATGCGACCCGCGTCGCACCCGCCCCGAGTGACTTCTCGTTCGCTCTAAGAGGCCGCGGTGGCTATTCCGCCTCGTCCGCGATCGCTTGAAGGGCCGGGAGGAACGTGTTCGTCACGTAATCGGACACGTTCATCGGGGCCTTCGTCAGCCGCGGCGTGAAATCGCTGTAGATGTACTCCCGAGCCTTCAGGTAGTTCGGGATGTACGCCTCAGCGCTTGGGCTCGATGCATTGGCGTAGCTCGCCTTTGCAATGTCCCAATTCACGCCTTGCGGGAATCGCTCGTCCAGGGTCGCGAAGAACGCGTCCTGGTCTGCCTCTCGGGCTGGCATTCCGCCGTAAATGACGAGCAACTCAGCAGATGCTTCGCCGAGCAGATACGTCATGAACTCGAATGCTTCCTTCGGGTGCTTGCTACCAGCCGAAATGCGGAAGGTGTCCGCATTCAGGTCGTTGCTGATCGTCCCGTTGTACGAAGGAGTCGGCGCGATGTTCCAATCTTCGCCGAGTACGTCTCCGAGACAGCACGTATACCAGGTGTAAGACTGACCCATTGCGATCTTCCCTGTCGGGAAGGCGTTGCCCTGTCCCCACTCCTCGAGTGCAGAGACATCAGCGTTCGGCATGAAGTAATCCTTGAACGCAGCGTCGTTGTACCACTGCCATGCGTCAATCCATCCATCTGGAACGGCAAGTGTCTTGCCGTCTGGCTGGAGGAACTGACCTGGCTTGAACCAACTACCCCACTCAGGGGCGCCGTTCCATGGCTGCGCGTAGCCGTACTGGACAATCTTGTTCTTGTTGAAGCCCGCCTCGGTTGCGTTCTTGCCAGAACTGTCGACTGTTAAGAGCATGCCAATCTCACGCACTGTCTGCCAGCTCCAGTCAACTTCCGCACCGTTCAGCATGTACTTCCCGCCGTAAACTGACGGCGGTAGTTCCAACCCGGCCTCTTCGAAGAGCGATGGGCGGTAGTACATGAATGACGGGAACGAGGCAAATGGAAGACCGAGTTGCCCTTGTCCGCCAACCGCGAATGCCTCAACAGCCGCCGCTGGGAACTGGGCAAGGTCATAACCCGACTCTTCGATGAGTGGCGTCAAGTCCAGCCACTGTCCGTAGAATCCGTTGGAGCCTGCAACGCCAGCCGGCCCAACGACATCGGGTGGGTTCCCTGCCGCGTTCTGCGTGAGCAGGGTGTTCTTGGCGTCCGCATTCGGAACCACCTCTAGCGTGACTTGGATGTTTGGGTTCGCCGCGTTCCACCTATCAACCACTGCCTGCTGCACCGGAACCTGTGTCTCAACGTTGTCGCCGGTTCCAAGGCCCACGAACCAACGCAACTGAACAACTTCAGTCGGCTCGGTTGAAGACGTTGAGCCGCCACACGCGGCGGCGAGGAGCATCATCACCGCGGCAATCGCGCTGAGACGCCACTTCCTCTGCTTCATGATTCCCTCCTGCTTCTCGCGAAAGCACCCCCCAACGGGGGGAGCCTGCTGCGCGTATGAATACGCCTCAGAGGGGAGTAGTGACGCCGACGGCGCGACGGACGCAACCCTATCGGGGGGCTGAGCGTGGGGGGCACCTAGAATCAGGCGAGGAGAGCAGCAGGCAGGGGAGGATTCCGTTGAAGATCAGCATTATCGGGGCTGGGAGCACCTATACCCCCGAGCTCATCGAGGGGGTGGGGGAGGGTCGACTCGGCACCCCGCTGGAAGAACTTGTCTTGATGGACCTGGACCCTGTGCGCCTTGAGATCCTCGGTGGCCTGGCGAAACGGATGCTCGACAAGGCGGGCTGGGGTGGGCGACTAAAGCTCACCACCTCGCGTGACGAGGCGCTCGACGGACCAGACGCCTGTCTCGTGCAATACCGCATCGGTGGATCTGCCGCGCGCGTGAAGGATGAATCGATCCCGCTCCCCCACGGAGTCCTTGGCCAAGAGACGGTTGGTCCGGGCGGCTGGGCAAAAGCGCTGCGCACAGTACCGCCCACCATCGAAATCGCCGAGGCGCTCGCGAAGCGCAGCCCGAAGGCGTGGCTGCTCGACTTCGCGAATCCTGTCTCCATGGTGAGTCAGGCGCTGATCGGCGCAGGGCATCGCGCCGTTGGTCTCTGCAACTCCGCAATCGGCCTGCAGCGCAACGCGGCGAAGCACTTCGGTGTTGCCCCTGAGCGCGTGGAGATTGAGTCGGCAGGGCTGAATCACGGCGCCTGGTATCGAGAGATTCACGTGGATGGTCAGCCGAAACTTGCCGAACTCATTGCAACCGAGAGCGCGAAGCTCGCCGAGATGACCGGCTGGAGCGAAGCACAACTGCGTGAAGAGCGCGCCATTCCGAGTTATTACCTGCGCTACTACGCCGAGCCTGAGAAAGTGCTCGCTGAACAGCGCGCCGCTGGAACGCGCGGACTTGAAGTGGCAAAGATTGAAGCGCAGCTCCTAGAGATGTATAAGGATCCCAACCTTGCCGAGAAGCCAAAACTTCTAGAGAGCCGCGGCGGCGCCTTCTACTCCGCGGCGGCGCTCGACCTGATCGCGGCGCTCACTGGCGCAAAGCCGGCCCGGCTCGTGGTCAACGTCCGCAATGACGGCGCAATCCCTGACCTCCCAGATGATCAGGTGATTGAGGTGCTCAGCGAGGTTGACGCAACGGGTGCACGACCGATTCCGATCGCGCCACTCGGCGGAGCGCGTCGTGATCTGATCTTGAAGCTCGGCGCATTCGGTAAGGCCACCGTTGCCGCGGCACTCTCCGGTGACCGCGCGGCGGCAATCAGCGCGCTTGCACTGAATCCACTCATCCCAAGCCACGACGTTGCAGAGGCAATCGGCGGCGAACTCCTCGCGGCGCATGCCGCAAACCTGCCACGCTTTGCGCGCTAGAATCTTTGCACGTTAAATTCTCTGCGCGCTAACTACATCGCGCGTTAGATCTTTATTGGTTTCGCCTTCTTGATTGCTGCACGCAGCGAAGCCTCCGCGCGCGCACGAGCGGTAGGACCTGCACCAGATTCGTCCAACCCGTAGAGAAGCGCGCCGAGCGCTGGCGGTTCACGCAGCGGCCGAATCTCGGCGTTTGGTATCGCGGCGATCAGTGCCGCATAGAGTCTAGATCGATAACCGGGGAGCGGCGAGAGAATCGTGCTGCCGATGAGCACAATCGGGATGCGCTTGCGGCGCGAAGGGGCACGGCGCTGCGCCGCAACGGCAAAAGCAACAGCGTGAGAGATCATCAGTGTTTCGATCTCGCGCGCCACTCGATCACCACGCTCGGACTCTTCGAGAAGGACACGACCGAGTGTGCCAATCCCGCCGTGGGGGACACGGTCTTCCAGCACCGCATCTAGAAGTGCGCGCAGTGAGGGGAAGCCGGTAGCGCGCAGGATCGCACGGCCGAGGCTCGTTCGCGGACCTCGACCCTCTTGCGCGCGCACCGCCGCGCCGAGCGCTGCGACGCTTAGTCCGCTGCCTCCGCCGAAGTCGCCAGAGATATCGCCAAGCGCAGCAAAACGGGCCATCTTCCCCTTCTCGTTGACGCCAATCGCATTCACGCCAGCGCCTCCAACAATTGCAATTCCCACACCGTCCGTTGTGGCAACTCGCAACCCCGCTTCAGAGTCGTTTCGCGTGGAGAGGCGATTGGCAATCCGCACAGCGCCAGGACCTGCGAGTGCGCCACGAACCGCCTTCGCGTCCCGCGGAGTATCGATTCCGGCCATGCAGAGCGCGACGGCCTCTGGTCGCTCACTGCCACGCCGAGCACGTACGAGAGCCGCCTCGATGCCGGAGCGGATCAGGGCCGCAGCGGCGGTGAGTCCGATCCCTTGTGGATTGCTACCCCCGACCCGGACCCATGCCAGTAAAGCGCCAGCAGTGTCGGCAAGCAGGATGTCGGTTTTTGAATTGCCGCCGTCGACGCCAATGAAGAGTGCCGACTTTGCCGAGTTACGCCGCTTCACTGTTTGAGTCACCAGTCAATCTCGCCAAGGTTCTCTGGAATTTCTTT
>CAYSEM010000011.1:13406-24148 GCA_964430115.1 uncultured Chloroflexota bacterium
CGCTTCACTGTTTGAGTCACCAGTCAATCTCGCCAAGGTTCTCTGGAATTTCTTTAGGTTCCAGTTCATTGACGGTCACAAACGTCGCCCCCTCTTCACGCAACCGCGCAACAATGCGCGAGATCTTTTCGTGCGTATACGAAGGCCACGTGTGGAAGAGGAGGATCGCACCATCACCGTGTGCCAGGGTGCTCGCGACCGCGGCGTCTTCCATGTGTTGCGCCGTCTCGCGATGATCCCAATCGTCACCCGAAGCGCTCCAGAGCACCTGCTTGTAGCCGAGCTGCTCAAGCGCCGCGCGCACGCGAGGATCTTTTGCGCCGGCACCAAACGGCGAGCGGAACCACGGCGCAGGATCGCGTTTGCAGATCGTTTCGATCGCGCCAGCGGCCGTCTTGATGTCTTCCATGAGCCCAGCTTCGGTGAGCAGGTGCATCTTGGCGTGATAGTGCGAGTGGTTGCCGATCAGGTGCCCATCGTCCGCGATACGGCGCGCCTGATCAGGGAAGGCCTCGGCCCAACGCCCCTGCACAAAGAAGGTGCCGTGCACGTTGAGCGATCCGAGCGTCTCACGCAACCGGTCCTCTGAGCCGACCAGATGATGCGGACGATCGGGGTGCTCAGCATCAAATGTGAGTGCAACGCGAAGGCTAGACATGACGTGATTCTCGCATCAGGCGCCGAGCGCACGACGGACGGTTGCCAACTCAGCCTCTCCGATCGTTCGCTCGTGCGCATGCGAGTACCAGTAGCCGCCCGCACGGGCAAACTCCGGAAGTGCGCGCAGCGTCGCCTCGACCTCGGACCATGTGACCCCAAGGTCGCTGAGTCGCCAACGTGTGCCGGCCGCAGTGACGATTCTCCGCACGCGATCGTGGTCGATCTCGGTCAGCGCAGTCATTGCGAGCACCCCCATCACCACGAGTTCACCATGCATGATCGTGCGACCCGTCACCGCTTCAAAGCAGTAAGCGAAGAAGTGCTCGCTCCCCTCTTCAAAGCGCGCGTGGCCAAGGTCGTGGCAACGCCACCCAATCTCGCGGTGCAACTCCATCAGCGCGCGGATCCCCGCCTCTGAGCGTGCGGCGATCTCTGGCGCCGCCGCCTCGAGAGCATCAATGTATCGAACGGAGGCCTCCGCACCCTCTTCGTTCCACGCTGGATCGATCCCCTTTGAGACCGCAAGCTTCCAGTCGGCGAGTGCGGTGAGGCAGGAGAGGACATCGCCGATCCCAGCAGAGAGGAGCGCACGAGGTGCTGAGCCCAAGATCTCATAGTCGATCAGCACCTCATCGGGGACCGCGTCACCGTCGTAACGCACGCGCTCTCCGTCCCGAAGCGCGCTCATGCGCGTGAAACATGCGTCGACTGATGCGAGGGTTGGGAGCTGCACGAGTGGAAGCTTGCGTCGCCATGAGATCCACTTCGCCACATCCATCGCGGTTCCACCGCCGATGCCGACCACGGTCACACCGTCGGGCGCCGCGTGCGCGAGGGAGTCGAGCGTCTCTTGATCTAACTCTTTGGCTAGGACGAGTGCGACCGGTTCGCGCCCGTACCTAGGCTCAACGATCGCCCAGGCTTCGGGCTGCGTCACTACCAGCGTCTGGCCGAGTCGATCGCCGAGCCCACGAGCAAGCCCGGCTTCATACGCGGCAGCAAACCCATGCTGTGCGACAAAGGGGGTGTATCCATCATGTGCCGCGCGCGGTGCGGGGCCACGGGTGATGGGCCGATCGCCTCCGTCACGCCCCGTCTTCTCTGTCTGCCACATCGCACCCACCATCACTAGCATCTCACCAATCTTCGCTAACGACGACTCGCGTCCCAGATCACCGAGAGGAGCGAATCATCCCCGAGCGCATCTTGCGACAGTTCCCAGATCATGATCCCAGAGCCCTGCAACTGTGCAAGCTCGACTTTGTCGCGAAGGGTCGCTGGCCCGTTGTAATAGCGACTCTCGTCAAAGTACACGATCTGGTCGCCGATTGCCGCTTCAGGATCTGACTCGAGAAGTTTGCGATACGAGAGGTTTCCAGGGCGGGCGTAGAACGGAACGCCAAGCACACGCTTCTCTTTCGGCAAACCCTTCGCGGCCCACGACGTGAGCGCCTCTTGTGCAAGGCCCAGTGGTGAATGGTTCGTGTTGCTTCCGTCGTAGGCCATGATGTTCACGAAGTCGACGAACTCAAACACCACAGGATCGATCCCCACAGCGTTGTCAGCATCAGCCACGACCGCGGTGGTGAGCAGACTCCCTGCTGGAAGAGCATTGCGGAGCTCTTGCATCAGTAAGACGAAGTTGGCACTAGACGCGCCAGCATCTGGATATTCCCAGTCGATGTCGGCGCCGTCGAGTTGATGCTCAACAACAAAGTCAGCCACCTCAGAAACGAACCGTGCGCGGCGATCAACATCTAAGGCAAGAGCTTCAAACTCGTCGTCCCAGCCCCAACCTCCGACGGAGATGAGCACTTTGACGTCCTCCTCGGCGGCGCGTTCGACCACGCGGCGCAGCTGCGATGTTGAGCCGAATGGCTTCAGTGCTCCGGTCTTCATCGGCAGCAAAAATGCGTAATTGATATGCGTCAGCTTCGAGAAGTCAATCACATCTAATACCGCACCAGCGGTGACATACCCCACAATTCGGAAGGGGCGCTCACCCTCTGCGTCATCATTGGAGCCAGTTCCGCTGCAGCCAACAGGCAGCAAGAGGATAAGGATTGAGCTCATCAACGCGGCGAGAAGCGTGTGTGCGGGTCTGCTCATCGATGGATACTAGTTGACTGAGGTTCGTGACCGTCGCGCAATTCTGCAGTGCGATGGGCGCTACTTCTTGGTTGAAATCTTCACTGCATCGGAACGCGGTGACGGGCCGGCTGGAATCGTGTAAGCCACCAACCGAACGCTGTACTTTGTGCCGGGGGTCAAGCTGGTGATCGTGCAGTTCCGTTCACTCGCGACTGCACGGCACGTACGTGTGGTCTGACCCTTCGCCGTTGCGTTCGCAATCCATCCGGACGGCGCACTCCCTGTCGGTGGCGCCGCCCATCTGACGGTGATGCTCGTGCGCTTCGCAGTCAATGCAGGTGCGGCAGGTTTGGAAGGAGGGGCCGCACCCCACGCCGTGATGCAAACACGTCCACGGCCACCTGGTTCCACGCTTCGCAGTCGCAACGACGCGTATGCGACCGAATTAACAGAACTTGTCAGCGCATCTGGCTCAGCGGCGAGTCCCTCGCCGATCGCGCTGAAGGACTGGCTCGCGGCACTCCAGACGGCGATGTGCTTCGTTCCGGTGCTACCAGCTGCGTCAAAAACGCCACCCACCACAACTCGTCCATCGGGTGTAGCCGCAAGCGCCGTGATCCATGCTGCGCGGCGTAGGCGTGTGACGCCACCACCCACTCGCTCCCATCCGTATCCACTCAGTTGGCTCTCGCGAACGAGCGGGCTGCCGTACCAGCCAACGCCCGTGCCAGCGGTCAGCGTGCCGCCCGCGTCGAGCACAAGTGTGTGCGGCGCGTCCCCCAGCACACTCGACGTTGCGCTCGCTCTCCAGCCAGACTCGAGGGGACTCCACCGCGCCACGAGAGCCTCTTGCGTGCCAAGGCGAAGGTAACCGCTCGCATGAACCACTCCATCAGCAGTGAGTGCGACAGACTCCACGACTCCCTGGACTGCACTGCTTCCAGAGCCTCCCTTAAGTTCAACCCACCCCTTGGCTACATCCCACACTCCAACGTTCATTGTCTTCGCCTTGCCTGGAACAGTGAAGCGCCCGCCGACCGCGATCCGGCCACTCGCCTGATCGAGGGAGATTGAGCGCACGACCACCGCTCCGCGCAAACCGTCACCGAGCGCCGTCCAGCGACCAGTCTTGAGATTGAGCATCGCGATCCCCTTCGCCGCCGCGCGACTCTTGGCGTTGCTGACGCGAACGAAGTCTCCGCCGACATAGAGACGCTGGCGCGCACCATCAACACGAATCTCGTTCACCGTCGCAGCGCTTCCGTCGGCGCGGGTGAGCGAGGCGAACGGCGCCCATTTTCCAACCTTGGGATCACGAGCAGCGAGTCCAGAAACCGCGACTCCACCCGCTCGAGTCAGCGCGGCACCTCCAGCAACCAGCCGACCGTCTGGAAGTTCAGCGAGCGCCGTGACGAGACCAGACCAGTCGCCGGTTTCAGTGGAGGAGAGGTCGAGCCATGAAGGCGCATCACCAACGCTTGTACCACTCCCCCCACAGGTGAGGAGCGAAGCAGGGGGAGTGACGGGGAACGGCTCAGGGTTTGCGCGGGAGGAGGCGCGAAGGCCTGCACCACTCGCACCAGCAACCGCTTGCGCTGCGCTCGGAGCAGGAGTATCGAGGAGACTGATCAGGTTGATTGCAAGATCATCTGCATAGTTGCCGGGTGTTCCCATCCCGTTTGCAGTCACAGCAATCGTCACGCCGAGCTCAGGAATCCGACGCAAGCTCGTGCTAACGCCGCTGTACCCGCCCGTATGTCCATAGGTGCGCAGCGTGCCGAGCCAGCTGCGATCCATCATGCTGCCGATCGTGTACGACCACGGGAGGCCCGTGAGGTTTGCAATACCGTTGATCAGCTGAGTCTGACTACCCTCAAGAAGTCGATCACCCCATAGCAACTCGCCGAAACGGGCGAGATCACGGGGTGTTGCAAACAGGTCGCCCGCGCCGCGCAAGACAGCGGCAACAGATTTCGTCGGCCCCCATCCAGACTGGCCAAAGGGACGCATCTTGCCGCGCGACCAGATGTGGGCGCGCGATGCCCCAGCAACGGGACCGAACCCCGTCTCTGTGAGCCCGAGTGGCTTGATGATCAACTTCTCCACCAGCTCACGCCAGCCAACGCCAGTGGCCTTCTCCGCCGCAAGCGTCACGAGTGTGAAGCTGGAATTTGAATAGTCAAAGTCGCCAATCTCACCACGTGGAAGCAGATTCTGCACGGCGGTCTTCGCACCAACCTTGCCATTCGCATTGCGGACTAGCCAGCTCATGCGCGTGTACTTATCAGTCAACCAATCGCTCATGCCACCTTCGTGTCGAAGCAGATCTTCGATCGTTGCTTCAGGACGGACGTCCGCATATGGCACGAGTGACGCCGCCGGTGTCTCGAGCGGCATTACCCCACATGCATCCAGCAGCAACGCAAGCACAGCAGTAAAGGGCTTGCTCACACTGGCTAGTGCAAAAGGAGTTGCGGGCGTCACCTTCCGGCCACTGTTGCTATCCGCAACACCACTGACCGCGGTCGCCGTTCTGCCGTCATCCCAGCGGATCGCGACGGAAAGCCCTGGGTACCGGGTGCGGCGGTTCTCCCGCCACGTGCTGACACGCTCTTGGAGTCGGTCAACGAGTGCCGGACTCAAGGGCTGGGGGGCGGGGAGGCGGACGGGGCGCGCGGCACAGGCTCGCCATCCACTGGTTGCTGCTGCGGTCGGTGCTGGCCACAAACCGGTGGATAACACCATTGCAATAAGAAGGGCAATCGAGATGACGTTCCGGGTCATGCGTGCGCCTACCGAACGCGTGATATCAGCCAGCAGATTCACGCACAATCATCCCCGCCGCAACCGTGCGGTTGGATGACTCATCCACGAGGATGAATGCGCCGGTCTGGCGGTTGGTCAGGTACGGGTCTACGAAGAGCGGCTTCGTAGAACGGAGGCGGATGCGGCCGATCTCATTCAGCGCGAGGCCATCAACCCCCTCCACGCGGTGAAGTGTGTTGATGTCAATGCGGTAGTCGATCTGCTTCACCACCGCACGGGCCCAGCGCGTGGTGTGCTTGATCGCATACGTCTTCCCCGTTGTCAGCGGCGCGCTCTCGTCCATCCAGCAGACCTGCGCGTCAATATCCTGCATCACAAGCGGGACGTTGTTGGGCCGGCAGAGCATGTCGCCGCGGCTGATATCGATCTCATCCTTGAGCGTGATCGTCACCGCCATCGGCGGATACGCTTCCGATACTGGACCATCCGCCGTCTCAATAGACGCGATCTCTGTCTCAAGGCCGGCAGGCAAGGCGCGAATTCGGTCACCAGGCTTCAGGATTCCTGAGGCCACCGTGCCCGCATATCCTCGGAAGTCGCGGTTCTCGTGTGACTGCGGTCGTACCACGTACTGCACTGGGAAGCGGACGTCGACGAGGTTACGGTCGCTCGCCACGTGCAGGCGCTCGAGGTGGCTGAGGAGCGGTGCGCCGTCAAACCAGGGCATGTTGGTTGAGCGCGTCACTACGTTGTCGCCGCTAAGTGCTGAGAGCGGAATGAAGGTGAGATCGCGCAGGCGCAGTCGTGAGGCGAACTCGGTGAACTCACGGCGAATCCCTTCAAAGACCTCTTCCGACCAGTCCACAAGATCCATCTTGTTGACGCAGACCACCATGTGCGGCACGCCGAGCAGCGTGGCAATAAACGCGTGGCGTCGGCTCTGCTCCGTCATCCCCTTGCGGGCATCAACGAGGACAAGTGCAACGTCAGCGGTGGAGGCTCCAGTGACCATGTTGCGGGTGTACTGAATGTGGCCAGGAGTGTCCGCGATGATGAACTTACGGCGTGGTGTGGCGAAGTAGCGATACGCCACATCAATCGTGATCCCCTGCTCGCGTTCCGCACGGAGGCCGTCGGTCAAGAGGGAGAGGTCGGTGTACTCGTGCCCGCGCTCACGGCTGACGCGCTCGACAGATTCGAGCTGATCGGAGAAGAGCGACTTTGAATCAAAGAGGAGTCGCCCAATCAACGTGCTCTTCCCGTCGTCAACGGAGCCTGCGGTTGCGAACCGGAGGAGGTCGGCCTCCATCAGAAGTAGCCCTCCTTCTTCCGATCTTCCATGGCCGCCTCAGAGACCTTGTCATCGCCACGCGTTGCGCCACGCTCGGTAATGCGCGCTGATGCAATCTCTTCCACGACTTTCGCCACCGTGTCGGCAACGGATTCAACGGCGGCGGTGAGGTTCGCGTCGCCCATCGTGCGATACCGCACGCTCAACTTCTGCGACGTCTCGCCAGACTTCAGGGCAACGAACTCGTTGACGGCGTAGAGCATGCCGTCGCGCTCCACGACCTCGCGCTCAGCGGCGAGATAGAGCGAAGGGATCTCAATGTTCTCCGCTTCGATGTACGACCAGATGTCCAGCTCCGTCCAGTTGGAGAGCGGGAAGACGCGAATGCTCTCACCAGGGAACACCCTGCCGTTGTAGAGACTCCAAATCTCCGGACGCTGGTTCTTCGGATCCCACTGGCCGAACTCGTCACGGAAGGAGAAGACGCGCTCTTTGGCGCGAGCCTTCTCTTCATCGCGGCGCCCGCCACCAAAGAGGGCATCAAATTTCTCGCGCGCCGCCGCCTCCAGCAAAACTGGTGTCTGGATGCGGTTCCGTGAGCCGTTCGGCTCCTCTTTCACCACGCCGCGCTCAATTGCGTCTTGTACCGAGGCAACAACGAGTCGCAGGCCGAGCTGCGCCGCCCAGCGATCGCGATACGCAATCACTTCAGCAAAGTTCAGCCCCGTATCAACATGCATCACAGGGAACGGGATCGGCGAAGGAGCGAAGGCTTTTCGCGCCACATGGAGCATCACGATGGAGTCTTTCCCGCCGGAGAAGAGGAGGCAGGGGCGCTCCATCTCCGCCGCAACCTCGCGGAAGATGTGGATGCTCTCCGCTTCCAGGGCGGCGAGCTGGCTGATGACGTGCCCTTTCACGCGGTGGCCTCGGCGACTCTACTCATCGTGGTGATTCTGCCGCACTCGCGCCACTTGCATCGCCTGGTCCAAAACCCGCGGCATTAAGGAGTAGACGCACCTCGTCGGCGCGGTCTGGATGACAGACCAGGAGGTCGGGGAGGAGAAGTTCTGGGACGTTGTATTTGAGCGGAGAGCCATCCAGACGCGTAGCAACCAGGCCCGCCGCCATTGCCACCGCGACGGGTGCTGCCGAGTCCCACTGGTACTGCCCGCCAGCATGAATGTACGCGTCGGCTTCACCACTCACCACCGCCATCACCTTTACGCCAGCCGACCCCATTGGTTGAAGTTTGGCGCTACCCGCTGACTCGAGTGCGGCAATAAAGCTTGGCGGGCGTGTGCGACTCACCGCAACGCGAAGCTTCCCTGCTGGGCTTGATGGAACCGCTGGTGGCGCGTCGCTGCTGTAGATCACGCCGCGCGCAGGGAGTCCAACGACGCCGAGCGTTAGCCCCTTGCCGCGCTCCCAGAGCGCCACATGAACAGCAAAGTCATCACGCCAGACTCCAGCAGAATCCCGTTCGCCGAACTCGCGAGTGCCGTCGAGCGGATCAATGATCCAGACGCGTTCGGCGATCAGCCGGCGCGGATCATCTGCCGCCTCTTCTGAGAGGAGGCTATCTTTTGGCCGCTCGTTCGCGAGTAGCTTCATGATGGCGCGGTTCGCTTCGCGGTCCCCTGCAGTCCGAAGTGCTTCGGAGTCTGTGGCTGTATCCATTGCTGCACCGTGGCGGAGCTGTCGCAGCAGCTCGCCAGCGAGGGAGGCTGCCTGCATTGCAATCTCTGCGTCGGACTGGCTTCTCGTCATCAGGGGTCAGGTTAGGGGGTAATCTGACGGCATGCGAGAAGAGCAGCGCCGTGAAGGGAGCCCAGCGCTTGTCGTTCTTGATTCAGCGGGGGTTGACCTGCTGGAGCTGGTGCGCCTCGGCGCGCAGCCGAGCAGCGCACTGCACCGTTACCTCGGCAACGAAACTACCGTTCTACTCTGCGATGAAGAGAACACGCCACTCAGTGAGCTTTCGGCCAGCGAGGTTACGCACGTACGACCGCTTGCGACTGGAGTTGGCCTCGCCTGGAGTCAAGAGTTGCGTCGGCCTGTGTCAAGCATCACGGAAGTTGCCGCTCCGACTATCGCACTGATCGCATACCTCCCGCCATCTATTGCAGAGTTGAACTCGCTCATTACGCGTGCGAACGAGATAGATGCGAAGCGCATCTTGCTCTGCGCACTTGTATCTCGCACGCCCGCGCCAGATGGTGAGGTTCAGCCATCTGGTCTGCTGCGCGCAATCACATCCGCCGCAAAAGAGTTGAAGGGCTCACTCCCAGCGTGTCAGATCACGCCGCTTGCAGTGCCATGGCCGAACGGTGATCTCAACCCCGAAGATCTCGCGCGCGCCTACGGTGCAACCGAGGTGGTGACTGGCGCAGAGCGGTACCCCGCGAATGCCCCAGCCGGGTACCCCAAAGCCTCCGCAGAAGAGATCGAGCGAGCGCGAAACACCGCGTGGGGGAGCGGGGCGGTGGTCCTCTTCACCGGCCTCTCAGGGTCTGGGAAGTCCACGATCGCTGCGGCACTCGCCGAGCTTCTCAGGGATGAAGGGGCTCGCGGCGTTGCGCTTCTCGATGGCGATGCGATGCGGCGCAGCATCTCCGCAGGTCTTGGCTTTGACCGAGCCTCGCGCAACACAAACGTGCAGCGCCTCGGAGCCGCGGCAGCCGAACTTGCCCGCGCAGGTGGCATTGCGATTGCGGCACCAATTGCGCCGTTTGCAGAAGGACGCGCGCTTGCTCGCAAGGCCGCGGAGGGCCTCCCATTTCTCCTCGTGCACATCAGCACACCACTCGAGGTCTGTGAGCAGCGAGACCGGAAAGGACTCTATGCGAAGGCACGTGCTGGAACGATCAGCGATTTTACCGGCATCTCATCGCCGTATGAGGCTCCAGACGACGCAGACCTTGTTATCGACGCCTCCGCTGTGAGCGCGTATGAAGCGGCAGTTTCGGTGAAGGAGTTGCTGAAGAATATCGCTCGCTGATCTAGCGGCGCGTGATCTTCCTGAGGCGAGAGGCGACCGACCAGAGGAGGCGCTGAGCCACAACACGCAGTAGATCAATCGTGTGTACTCGCTGGAGGACCTGAGGCTCCACTTTCACGTCAATTCCGGGGCGACCAGACCCATCCTTGAGCACTGCGCCGCTCGCATAGAGCATTCCCATCGCGGCCTGGGTCGCAACCTCCTCAGGAACGCGGCGATCCGTGGCAGCACGATCGCTTGCGCTGTCGCTCGCGAGTGGCGGGATCGGCGCGGCGGATTCGCCCTTCGGTGTGAGCCCGCCGAGTGCATTAAGGTTGCCGATCACCTGTGCTCCAAGGGCACGAATCGCCGCAGCGCTCTCCCAACCAATTGCATCCGCGCGCTTGATCGCCCAGCTTGGCGTGGTCTGCTGTGATTCGTCTGGCCCGGCTGCTCGACCTTTCATATAGAGCGCGGTTCCACGCGTGATCATCTTGTAGAGCAGGGGTCGCGTGATTCCCGCCTCGGCGAATCGCTCGTTGAGCGCGCGGATCAGTTCGATCTCCTCCGCAGTCATGGAACGATTTGCTGTGTCGTTCTGTGGTTGCAGTGTTCCACTTCGAAGCGACAGAAGCGCCTCGAACGACTGGTAGATCGCCGACTTGTTCTGCTCGTCAACCATCACCACGCTGAGCCGTTCTGGCCCCACCACGGACGCCCATCGAGCAGCGAGGCGGTCATGTCGCTGCCGCGACCAGAAGGTTGCCCCCTTTCCCTCGTCTGGCTGCTCAAAGACCCAGTGAAGCCACTGATCAAACGAGTAACGCGCGCCCTCTTGCACGTTCTGCTGCCAACGTGAAGCAAGGATGCGTGAGACTGGGCGAAGGGTCAACGCAACGTGCACGCGGTCGTCACCGAGCTCCTTGATGATGCGGGAAATCTGTGCATCATCTG
>CAYSEM010000012.1:0-23984 GCA_964430115.1 uncultured Chloroflexota bacterium
CAATGGTATTGGTAGGGTTCTAGGATACGGGGGTGTTCAGGAGCAGCGGAGCTGGCATTGACCCCTCGCGCCCCGTCTACGTGATCAGCGTGGCGGCGCAGTTGGTGGCCGTCCATCCGCGAACGCTTCGAATCTATGAAGAGGCTGGGCTGATCTGCCCCTCACGGACAGAGACCAACATCCGCCTCTTCTCCGAAAACGATCTCCGTCGAATCCTATGGATACGACACCTCACGCAGGATCTTGGCGTGAACCTTGCCGGAATCAAGCTCCTCTTCCAGTTGGAGGAGCGTCTCGGTGAACGAATCCTTGAACGACTCTACGAAGAAGGAAGCAAGCAAGGCGAACGGGAACGAACCGCAGCACATGAAGGGGGGCGACGATGAGCGAGAAGCGACGCAACGACGAACTAGAGGGCGAGATGAGCGAGGAGATGGAGCTCGAGATCGATGAGGCGGTAGCCGCCTCTGATGAGGATGGGACTCCGGTGCCAAGTGGCCTCGGACGATTCCCGCTCGTTCCGCTGCGTGAGATCGTCATCTTCCCAGAGATGGTTGCGCCGCTCAAGGTTGGGCGCGATAAGAGCGTTGCCGCAATTCGCGCCGCCGCAGCTGGAGAGGGTTGGCTCGCGCTGATCACACAGCGAGAGGCGGAGCAGGAAGAGATCACTGACATCAAACAGCTTCACGACGTCGGCACGCTGGCAAAGATTGCACAAGTGGTGAACCTCTCTGACGGAACGATCCGCGCGGTGGTGCAGGGCCAGAAGCGCATCGCAATTCACTCGCTCGACACCTCAGGACCTTCACTGATGGTTGACGTAGAAGTCATTGAAGTTGAAGAGGCCGAAGGCGTAGAGGTTGAAGCGCTCATGAAGAGCGTCCAGGCGCAGGTGGAGACGTATGTCACATCTGGCGCACCAGTTCCGCCGGAGGCCGCGGTCGCTGCAAAGAACATCAGTGACCCAGGCCTCTTGGCCGACATGACGGCGTACACGCCGGATATGACGACTGAGCAGCGACAAGAGCTCCTTGAGATTGTTGATGTGGTCGATCGTCTCAAGTACGTCTCCGCATTCCTTGCGCGCCAGATTGAGATCCTTGAAATCAAGGGGAAGATTCAATCTGATGTGCGGACGGAGATGGATAAGTCGCAGCGCGAGTACTTCTTGCGCGAGCAGCTCAAGGCGATTCAGCGTGAACTCGGTGAAGATGACCCACAGCAGGCCGAGACGAATGAGTTGCGCGAGAAGGTTGAAGCGGCGGACATGCCCGACGAGGTGCGTAGCCGTGCGCTGAAGGAGCTTGACCGAATGGCGCGCATCCCGTCCGCCTCACCCGAAGTTGGCGTGATTCGAACCTACGTTGATTGGCTGATCGCCATGCCTTGGAACGTCGCAACCGAAGATCGGATCGAGATTGCGGAGGCTGCCAAGGTGCTCGGCAGCGACCACTACGGCCTGGAAAAGGTGAAGGAGCGAATCCTCGAATACCTGTCGGTTCGCAAGCTCGCGCCGCAGGTGAAGAGCCCGATCCTCTGTTTCGCAGGGCCTCCAGGTGTAGGGAAGACGTCGCTCGGCAAGTCCATTGCGAAGGCGATGGGTCGCAAGTTCGTACGCATGAGCCTCGGCGGCCTCCACGACGAAGCGGAGATCCGCGGGCATCGACGCACCTACATTGGCGCACTTCCTGGGCGAATTGCGCAGGGGATCAAGACGGCGGGGACGAAGAATCCTGTCTTCATGCTGGACGAGATCGACAAGGTTGGCGCGGACTTCCGTGGCGACCCATCAGCCGCCCTGCTTGAGGTGCTCGACCCAGAGCAGAACGCAACCTTCCAGGACAACTATTTGGAGGTGGAGTTTGATCTCTCGCAAGTGCTCTTCGTTGCAACGGCAAATCAGCTGGACACGATTCCAGATGCGCTCCGTGATCGAATGGAGATCATCCAGATCCCTGGCTATACCGAAGCGGAGAAGCTGGAGATCGCCAAGCGCTACATCGTTCCGAAGCAGCGTGAGAATCACGGCCTCAAGGAGAGCCAGGTAGCCATCCCCGACGAGACGATGGTGCACCTGATTCGTCACTATACGCGTGAAGCGGGCGTACGCAATGTTGAGCGAGAGATCGCCACGCTGATGCGCAAGGTTGCCCGTGGTGTGGCTGAGAAGAAGATCCGTAAGGGCAGCGTTGACCTTAAGAAGCTCGCGACATGGCTTGGGCCAGAGCGACACGAGTACGGCGAGATGGACCTTGACGACCAGATCGGTTCAGCGACCGGACTTGTGGTCACTCCCGTTGGTGGCGATGTGGTCGCCGTCGAGGTCGGCGTGATGGAGGGGCGTGAAGAGTTGATCCTCACCGGTCAGCTCGGTGACGTCATGAAAGAGTCGGCCCGCGCTGGACTCACCTGGATCAAGTCTCATGCACACGAGCTTGGAATTGCGCCAGAGCGATTCGAAAAGCTCGGGCTGCACATCCACGTGCCTGCGGGGGCCATTCCAAAAGATGGGCCGTCTGCCGGTGTGACAATCGCAACAGCGATTGTCTCCGCGCTGACGGGGATTCCGGTCCGCAAGGATGTGGTGATGACTGGTGAGATCACTCTGCGAGGTCGTGTGCTTCCGATCGGCGGACTCAAGAGCAAGGCGCTAGCGGCGCACGCATCAGGTGCTCGGCTGGTCCTGATTCCGAAGAAGAACGAAAAGGACCTTCCAGAGATCCCCGAGGAGATTCGCAAGGCGTTGAAGATCGTTCCTGTGGAGACGATCGGCCAGGTGTTGGAGCATGCACTTCGGCGCAAACCGAAACCACTTCCAACTGGCTCAACACCGGCTCGATCTCCGCGAATCGCCGGACGATCGCTCCGCGCGCCGAGCGCGCCTGGGGTGACCGTACGACCGAGCTGATCGGAGGCTGCTGATGGCAAGTGGACTCGATCGATTTACTGAGCGGACACAGGAGCTGCTGCAGCGTGCCGCGGCATCTGCGGCGCGACAAGAGAGCCCGACGCTCGACGTTGAGCACATCGTCGCCGCGCTGATCGAGGACGAAGAAGGCATCGCTGCCCAGGTACTCCGTGGCGCTGGTGTTGACCTCGCAGCCCTCCGCGGGGAGGTTTCACGCCTGGTGACGCAACGACCGCGCGTCTCTGGCAGCAGTGGACAGATCGGCCTGGATCGACGCGCAACACTGCTGCTTGATGCTGCGCGTCGTGAAGCTGCTTCGCTTCGAGACGAGTATGTGAGCGGCGAACACCTTCTGCTCGCAGCAGCAGAGACTGATGGCGAGCTTCGCGCGGTTTTCTCAACGCTCGCAGTGACTCGCGCTGCGATCCAGGAAGCGATCGAGAAGATCCGAGGTGGGCGTCGGATCACCTCGAGCAATCCCGAAGCTACACACGAAGCACTCGAGAAGTACGGACGCGACCTGACAGCCGCAGCGCGTGCAGGAACGCTCGACCCGGTCATTGGGCGAGATGATGAGATTCGCCGAGTCCTCCAGATCCTCAGCAGGCGCACGAAGAACAATCCGGTGCTCATCGGAGAACCTGGTGTGGGTAAGACGGCGATTGCTGAAGGACTCGCCCAGCGCATCGTGCGCGGCGACGTGCCTGGCGACCTCAAGAACCGACGCGTCATCTCCCTCGACCTCGGCGCGCTCATTGCAGGGGCGAAGTTCCGCGGCGAATTCGAAGAGCGTCTCAAGGCTGTACTCACCGAAGTCACGCAATCCGACGGTGAGATCATCCTTTTCATCGACGAGCTCCACACCGTAGTAGGCGCAGGTGCCTCTGAAGGGGCGATGGACGCGGCAAACCTCCTTAAGCCTGCACTTGCTCGCGGTGAACTCCAGTGCGTCGGCGCGACGACGCTCGACGAATACAGGAAGAGCATCGAGAAAGATGCGGCGCTGGAGCGCCGCTTCCAGACGGTCTTCGTGGACGAACCGAGCGTGGAATCGACGGTCTCGATCCTTCGAGGGCTCCGTGAGCGATACGAAGTGCATCACGGCGTTCGCATCACCGATGCGGCGCTTGTCGCGGCGGCCACCCTTTCGCACCGGTACATCTCAGATCGCCAGATGCCCGACAAGGCAATCGACCTCGTCGACGAAGCTGCGAGTCGCTTGAAGATGGAGATCGACTCGATGCCCGTGGAGCTCGACGAACTGACACGACGACGCGTGCAACTGGAGATTGAGCGTGAGGCACTCAAGAAAGAAGAGGACGCGGCGTCGAAGGCTCGGCTGGAGACGTTGGAGGTTGAACTCGGGGACATCTCGGAGCGCGCGGATGCCTTGCAAGCGCGTTGGCAGCGCGAAAAAGAGGCGATCGACCGAGTTCGCGCGACCCAGGCTGAGATCGAGACGACGAACATTCGCATCGAACAGGCGGAGCGTGAGGCGGACTATGCCAAGGCCGCCGAGCTCCGTTACGGAACCCTCGCGGAGTTGACGAAAACACTCAGTGAAGCAGAGGCGGCGGTGGATGCTTCCTCGGGCCGCCTGCTCAAAGAACAGGTCGACGCCGAAGAGATCGCTGAGATCGTTGGTGCATGGACGGGCATCCCAGTGACGCGACTTCTTGAGGCTGAAAGCCAGCGTCTCACTCGAATGGAAGACGAGATTGGTCAGCGCGTCGTAGGGCAACGAGAGGCGGTTGCGGCGGTAAGCGATGCGGTTCGACGATCTCGTGCCGGGCTTGCAGATCCGCGTCGTCCGATCGGAAGTTTCCTCTTCCTCGGCCCGACGGGCGTTGGCAAGACAGAGCTTGCAAAAGCACTCGCATCGTTTCTCTTCGATGCCGATGATGCAATGACACGCATCGACATGTCTGAATACATGGAACAGTACGCAGTCAGTCGACTGATCGGTGCACCGCCAGGATACGTAGGCTACGAAGAAGGCGGCCAGCTCACCGAAGCGGTGCGACGTCGTCCATACCAAGTCATCCTCCTCGACGAGATCGAGAAGGCGCACCCTGACGTCTTCAATGTGCTGCTCCAAGTGCTCGACGATGGCCGATTGACCGACGGCCAAGGCCGGACCGTCGATTTCAAGAACATCGTACTGATCATGACCAGCAACATCGGCAGCGACGCGATCGCCGCACTCGGATCGGGCCCCAAGAGCTCAGCGCAACAGAAGCAACTTGAAACGCTGCTCGGCGAGGCTCTGCGGTCGAGGTTCCGACCTGAATTGTTGAATCGCATCGATGAGGTGATCCGATTCCAGCCGCTTGGCGAGGTAGAACTCGCTCAGATTGTCGACCTGTTGCTGCGTGGACTTGCAGAACGTCTTGGCGACCGAGGGGTCGGGATTACCATCACCGCGGCCGCGAAAGCGCTCATCGCCCGCGAGGGAACGGATCCCGTCTATGGTGCCCGCCCGCTCCGACGTGCAGTTCAGCGCCTGGTCGAGAATCCACTCGCACGCGCGCTCCTCAGTGGCGCGTTTGTCTCAGGGGCATCGATCAACGTCGACGCGGATCCTTCTGGAAAGCATCTAGTTTTCAAAGAGGGAACCAAGCTCCTTGTCAGTGGTGACGAAGGAGACTTGAGGCGCGATGTTCGCTCGTTGGCATCGGACCGCATGAAGAGAGCCGCCGCTACACGCAAGGGTGCTGTTGCACCGTTGGGGGGCGGTCTTGACGAAGAAAACGGTGCAGTCAACTGAGCGAACATCTCGATCGTCTCGTTCGGCGATTCCGTGATGCACTTGCACGCGATGAATTCGGTGCGCTTGCGCCGCCCCCGATCGCGCTGCCCGAAGCAATCGTTCCTCGCCGTTTGCCGAGCCTTGAGAAGGTAGAACTCAATCCTCTCCCGACTGGGAGGTTTCGAGAGGCAGCAGTCACCGCCCTGGTCGTCGCGCCACCGTTCGTGAGCGCATGTGGTCCATCGCCTGCGACGGGCGGAAGCGATGTGCACCCGTTCGATTGTCAGGTGCTCCTGATCGAACGCGCACAGGGTGGAGTGTACGGGGGCCAGCTTGCGCTTCCTGGCGGAAAGATGGAGCACGGTGAGTCCCCGGAAGAAACTGCGATTCGTGAGCTCCATGAGGAACTTGGCGTGCACGTCAACGACCCGGAGCACAGGATTCAAATGGTGGGACACCTTGATCCTGCATACAGTCCTGCAAGTGGTTTCTTGATCCATGTCATGGTTGGGGTAGCACCGGAGGTACCCCTACTGCGACCTGATCCCACGGAGGTGGTGTCCACCGTTGGCGTGAGCCTTGGCGTTTTCGATCCACGACAACCGGTCCACGAAGTGGAGGGCGTGCACGGCGGCGAGCGACTTCGATACGGCGCATATCCGGCGCCTGGCGACCGCAGAGTGTGGGGACTTACCGCTCGCCTGCTGTGCGAACTCGCGGGCCGGGTGGCGGAGGAATCGGCGCGCTAAATCCCTTCGGGAGCTCGCCCTGCTCTGCAAGCCTGCGGATCACAAACCCGTAGTACTCCTCTACCGCTTGACCGACACGCTCCCAGGTGAAGAGCTGCGCTCGCTCTTCACCCGCGCGTGAGAGCTGTGCGCGAAGTGCGGGGTCATCGATCAGTCGACGAATCGAGGCGGCGAGTGCATCTGCGTTGCCCGGTTCCACCAAGATCCCGTCCCGCTCACGCCGCACCACACCGCGATATCCGTGGATGTCAGAGCAGATGATCGGTGCGCCAGCCGACATCGCCTCAAGCAGCACGATCCCGAACGACTCTCGCCCAGTTGCTGGTGAGACGTAGATATCTGCCGTCTTGAAAAGCTGCGCCTTCTGCGCTTCTGACACGCGACCGAGGAACTCTACGTCATTAAGCTGCCGCGTCAGTACATAGCGCCGCGCTTCCCGCTCACCTGGTCCGGTACCAACAAGGAGCAGCCGCGCACGTACGCCATCACGCTGCAACTTTCGGAAGGCACGCAGCAGGTGAATGAGACCCTTCCGAGGCTCCATGCGACCTACAAACAGAATGTTGGGGACGCCGTCACGATACCGAGCAATTGGCACCGCACGCTGATATCGGCCAGGCTCCACGCCGTTCGGCACGATCTTGTACTCGCCTGGGAAGTAACGGCTGATGAAGTGTCGCGCGGCGGGGCTCACGGCAATCCTGCCGTGCAGTTTTCCTGCGTAATGTCCAAGCATCCGCTTTCCAAACTCATAACTGATGGAGAGGCCGCCGAACGCATGGAAGGTTCCAACGTTTACCGAAGTCGAGAGCGTGAGCGTGACAAGGCTTAGGAATGGGACGAACGGCTCGTGATAGTGCAACACATCAAAACGCTCTCGCTCCAAGATGGCACGCATCTGTGCAAGATATGTGGGGCTCAACGTGATTGTTCCCATGGAGCCATTGAACGGGACACTGAAGCCTTTGCCAACGCGGATGATGTCTCCTTCGCTCGCCTTCTGAAGGCCGTGGCTGCTTGTGATGATCCGCACGTCATGTCCGCGCGCACGAAGGACTCTATACAACGAACCGACATGATCATTGACGCCGCCCGGCATCGGATATGCGTATGGAGTGACAATGCCGATCTTCATCGCTCGTCCTCCGGTTCGTATCGTGCGGGACGACGGCGGCTTCCCGGGTATCCCAAATCTCGACCGCGGCGCTCACCGCCGAGCGTCCACAGTGGACGTGTGAGACCAGCGACATCTTGACCGAGTCCGATGAGGTTGCGAAGGATCTGGCGACCAAAGATTCCGGGGCTCTCTGTCAGCGTGTGATCGCTCCCTGAGCCAACACTTACGGTGCGCGAGAGGATTGCGCTGCGGAGCGCCTCTGGGCTTGAACCCTCAAAGGCTGTCCAGACGCGACCGATCGCGCTCAAGACGTGCGCATCCGAGCTCCCGATAGTGGCAAGACCGAGCTCGTGGTTGAGCTTCGCCACGCGGCGGCGTGGGTAGGTGCCGAAGATCGTTGGGTTGTAGGTTTCAATGCCATCTGGCCGGCTGGCGGGGTCGCGATCTGCGGCGACGGAGCGGATCGTCCCCTCCTGGGCGCAGAGCGGGTGCGGGAAGAGCGGGTGGGCCAGGATTGCGATCCCTCCCTGCTCATGGATCTCAGCGATTGAGCGTCGCAGTGAGCGCAGCGGGCGAATTCGCTCCTGCAGGAAGAGACCGAGAAGGTGGCCCTGCAGCGTGGAAATCTCTTCGCCAACTACCACCTGAACGTGCAGCCCGTTCCGTTGCGCCATCTGCTGCGCCGCCTGCGCCGCATCAATTCGATCGTGATCTGTGATCGCGATCAGATCAAGACCAACCTCTTCGGCACGAGCCAAGACCTGGGAGACCGAGGCTGTCCCATCCGACGCCATCGTGTGGATGTGTAGATCGGCACGCGATACGGTCTGACTCATGCGCGTAGATCGTCCCAGATCGGATAAAAGAGCGTCCACCACTGCTCTGGTGCTTTCGCAATGAGCTCTTCAAATGCAGCGGCAATCCCTGTCAGCGTCACACGTGTTCGTGCCATGCGATCACCCTCACGTGGAACTCTGACTGTGCGGATAAATCCAGTGTATTTTCCGCGAGGTTCGCGAATGACCGCCGCAACGTAGAGGCGTGCGCCAGACTCTACCGCAAGCAGCGCCGGTCCGATCGGGAGTCGTGTGGGGAAACCAAACAGCTTGACTGGCACGCCAGCACCAACAACATTGCGATCACCCACCATCCCTACAATTCCGCCCGCTGCGAGCTCGCTGCTCATCACCTCTGCCGCACCTTGTGCAGGGATGATGCGTAGGCCGAGCCCCTCGCCGCGCACGCGAAGCATCCACGCCTGAAGCACTGGGTTAGCAATCTCTTCCATTGGGGCAACAGGCGTGCGACCAGAGCGATCCGCAAGGATGCTCCCCGGAAGCTCAATGGCACCAAAGTGGGCGGCAAGAAAGATTGCGCTGCCAGCCGTGGGGGTGAACGCAGTGGCAACTGCGAGTTCATCTTCAACCGTGACGCGGGTAGCAATGATTTGGCGCGCGTGTCGAGGCGCGCGCGCACTCTCAATGTAGAAACGAAGATGGTGCTCAAAAAGGCCACGCACACCGCGTTGCAGCATGTTTGCAGATGGCATGTGTCCATCACGGTGTGCGTAGACTCGCGCCAGATTTGCAGCTCCTTGTCGCGCGCGTGCTCTCTGCGCCATTGGTCCGATCACTCCCCATGCACGTGCTACGAAAAGGAGGAGTCGCTCTGGCAGGTACGAGAGGAGTGTGAGTCCAGCAATCGCTGCGCGGCCAAGAACCTGGTCTCTAAGTTTGCGCGCCACGTCCCGCATCACTCGCTTCTTGTTCCACGCTCGTGTTGCGTCGCCATCAACGCAGCAAGCGCTTCGAGACGCTGTTGTTCAACTGCGTCTGGCCAGAGCGGTTTGAAGCAGTTCCACTGCGTTGGTTCGGTTCGGATGAGCTGCTCCATCTGGTGTGCGGTTTCCTGCGTGGCGGCAAGTTGTGCGGCGGGTGATCCGTTCCCTGCGCTGATTGGTGCACCGTATTGAATGTAGAAGGCGCCTGGTCGTTCGCGTCGAACAAAGAAGGGGATGATCGGTGCGTTGCCTCGCGCAGCAATCACCGCAGGTCCGCTGGGGAGCGTAGTCCACCTCCCGAAGAGTTGACACGGAATCCCGTCTGGCTTCCACCCCCAGTCGATCAAGAGCACAAGAACACCACCGCGACGCATCACGCCGAAGACTTCGCGGATCGCGCGCCAGTCAATCACCTTGATCCCCCACGAAGCGCGCACTCTTCGGAGAAGTTCATACATCTCGGGGAAGGCGGTGTCATCGGCAACAACGCTCACGTCATACGCCTTCTTTCCAAGGCTCGCTGCACCGAGTTCGTTATTCCCCGCGTGGAATCCAACGAAGACGGCCGCCTGACCACGGCTCTTGAGATCGTCGAGCAGGGTGGTTTCTCGCAGGTCGACCTCGGCAGAGATCGCGTCCAGCGAACGGCTTGGGAGGCGGAGGAGCTCAGCGGTGAAGCGACCGTAACTGCGGTAGTTGGCGATCGCACGTGCCCGAACCGCCGCCTCCGACCCCGGGAGGGGGTTCCCGTCTGCGTCGGCGACCCCGAGCACCACAGCGGCGTTGGAGTTGGCGATACGACGCTTCGCTGGCCAGAGGAGGTAGGCGAGCGGAGCGAGGGTGGCGAAAAGGGCCTCTACGGGGCGTGGGGGGAGCGCCCCCACGAGGCGCATGAGGGCGACGGCGAATAGATAGATGATCCGCTCCCAGAGGCGGCGGGGGGTGAATCGGGGTGCCGCGCCGGGTGCCTCGCGGCGGATCGGCGAAGGGGTCGCCGGCTGCTGCTCGTTCATTTGGGAAGTGTATAGGGAGAGCCGCCGCCCCTTTCGGGTACGGCGGCTCTCCTCGTTGTGAAGGCGGGGCTGGCCGCTGCCAGCCACGCGAGAACGGTTACGCGCGGACTGAGTTCAGGGCCTCCGAGGAGGGGTAACCCTCGGCAGTGACCTGGGTCCCGTCGAGGACACGGTTGTCCTCGCCGCGAATGAAGGCCTCAACGGCAGCGTGCGCGATGTCATCGTGCAACTGCATTGGTGGGCTCTTCATGAAGTACGCCGAAGGGGCAACGAGTGTCCCCGCCAGCTTCCTGTCGAGTCCAAGCTTCGCGCATCGAATCGCATCGGTGATCACACCGGCGCTGTTCGGCGAATCCCACACCTCGAGCTTCAACTCCGCCGTGAGCGGCACGCCGCCGAAGGTTGTCCCTTCGAGTCGGATGTTTGCCCACTTACGGTCAAGGAGCCACGGCACGAAGTCCGAAGGCCCAACGTGCACCTGCTCCTCGCCCATTGGCTCATCAAGGATTGAGGTGACCGCGTTGGTCTTTGAGATCTTCTTGCTCTCCAGTCGGTCGCGCTCCAACATGTTCTGGAAGTCGGTGTTCCCACCGAAGTTCAACTGATACGTGCGATCAAGGTGCACGCCGCGATCGGCGAAGAGTCGAGCAAGAACGCGGTGTGCAATCGTCGCACCAACCTGGCTCTTGATATCGTCGCCAACGATCGGAAGACCGGCGGCGGCGAACTTCTTCTGCCACTCAGGCTCGCGACCAATGAAGACTGGGATTGCGTTTACGAACGCGCACCCTGCCTTGATCGCCTGCTCGGCGTAATAGCGGATCCCCTCTTCGCTGCCGACCGGAAGGTAGGCAACCAAGACGTCCACCTTTCGCTCCTTGAGCACTGCGGCAACATCAACCGGCTTCTCTGGTGACTCCTTCACCACGTCGCGCAGGTACTTTCCAATGCCGTCGAGCGTTGGTCCGCGCTGCACGATGACGCCAGTGGTTGGGATCTCCTGGAAGGTCCAGGTGTTGTTCGGCTCTGCGCCGAGTGCAACGGAGAGATCCTTTCCAACCTTCGTGACGTTCACATCGAATGCGGCGACGTACTCAAGATCTCGTACGTGGTATCCGCCAATGTCAACGTGCATCAATCCTGGGACCTTTGCATCGTTCTTGGCGTCCGCGTAGAAGTAGCGACCCTGCACGAGGCTACTCGCGCAGTTCCCTACGCCCGCAATCGCCACGCGGATCGGATTCGTCGCCTTAACCGGCGTTGTTGGCGCCGGTCGTGCGTTCCATTGGCCCCTTGGCCCGTTCATTTCCATCATGTTGCGTACCCCCTTGTTACTACCGTTCTTTCGCGGAGCTGACGATCAGCCCCACCTTCACTTACCGCTGACAACGCCAGCGGCGAGCATCAATATGCCGCTACTTGCGCGGCGCCTGTGTGGATGCGGCGGCGAGGCCTGCGCGAACGAAACGAATTCGCTGCACCACGGTGATTGCTGAAGCAACGGAGATCAGTGCGAGTGCTGCGGTCAGCCACGTTGCGCTCAGCAGTCCACCGGCGAGCAGCCCGACGATCAACACCACAGCGCGCTCTGCGCGCTGTGCAAGTCCAACATCCGCGCGGACTCCGAGCGCCTCGCCGCGTGCGCGCACGTAGCTTACGAGTGACCCAAGGCCGAGCGCGAGCGTTGCAAGGCCGATCACTTCAGTGGTGCCGCTCATCGCCGCACCAGCTGCGATTCCTGCGTAGATCACCGCTTCTCCCGCGCGATCCATGGTGGAGTCAAGAAACGCGCCGAAGTCACTGGTCTTCCCTGTGGCGCGCGCGAGTGTTCCGTCAAGTCCGTCAAACAGCGTGCCGAAGATTAGGATCACCGCCGTCAACACCCACTCACCCGCGGCGGCGGCGACGGCTGCGGCGAGAACGATCCCGAACCCAGCAACAGTGAGCGCATCTGGCGAGAAGCCGAGTCGGCCAAGGAAGAGCGCAATCGGTTCGCCGATTCGCTTGATGCGTGCGCGTTCTCCTCCCGTGAAGAGGCTCCCATCAGTTGCGCGACTTGCCACTGCTACTCTTCTTCCGCGCGAACAGCGTCAACGAGCGGTTGCGCGTTCGGCAGCGCCGCTTCAGGTGCTACCCAAGCAGCAGGGTTGGCGACGCCAAGTGCGGCGAGCATCAGCGCGTGCCCTTCGGCGATCGTCTCCGTTCGAAGCGTGTAGATGGACTCACGGCCAGCGCGCTCACTCGTGACGAGCCCTGCGCTGCGGAGTCGGCGCAGGTGCCAGCTCACCAGAGGCTGGGAGAGGTCGGTGGACTCGATCAGTTCGGTGACGGTGGCGGGGCTTTGCGCGAGTCGGCGCACCAGGTCAAGCCGGTTCGTGTCGCCAAGGGCCCGATGCACGCGACGGGCCGCCTCGATCACGAAGCGCTCACCAGTCCCCTCACGGAGCGCAGCTGGGAGCGCGGCGGCGCTCTTCGTACTCATCGCTGGACCCTGACCTGTACGGCTTCCATATAGCGGAAGTTTATATGAGTTTTTGCTGATGTGTGCGCGGGGGCGGAGGTTTGTTACAAGCCCACAGGGGCGGCGCGGGGGCGTTGTGCTGCGGGCGTCGGGGGGTCTAGACGGCGGGCGGAGGCTAGCTGGCGAGCGCCTGGACAACCGCCTCGATCAGTCCGCCTGGGAGGAGGCCAAGCAGGATGGTGCCAGCGGCAGCGATCAGTAGGCCCGCGCGAAGGAGTGGCGAGGTGGCTACCTGCACATCCGTCTCCGCTGGATCACGCATGAAGAGATAGACGATGACACGGAGGTAGTAGAAGGCGGCGATTGCCGCGTTCAGCACCGCAACGATTGCCAAGACAGCTGCGAGTCCTCCCGCCTGCACCGCACTCAAGATGACGTACGCCTTTGCAAAGAAGCCGGCCGTGGGCGGGATGCCAGTGAGGCTAAGGAGGAAGAGTGCTGCGAGCAGCGCAATCTGTGGGTGCTTTCTGCCAAGCCCAGCGAGATCGCTGAGTTGCACCGTTGCGCCTGGTCGCCCCTGAATTACCGCGAGGAAGGCGAATGCGCCGAGATTCATCAGTGCGTATGCGGCGCCGTAGAAGAGGATGCCCGCGATTCCAGATGCTTCGCCGGCACCCGCGGCGACGATACCGACCATCAAGTACCCGGTATGCGCAATCGATGAGTAGGCGAGCATGCGCTTGACGTTCCCTTGTGTCAGCGCAACAAGATTGCCGAGCGTCATTGTTGCCGCGGCAAGGATGACCATGACGGGGATCCAAACGTCTGCAAGCGGCAACAGTGCAATCAAGAAGAGCTTGATCAGCAAGACAAACGCACCAATCTTTGGACCAACGGAGAGGTAGCCAGTGATCGGGGTGGGTGATCCTTGATACGCATCTGGTGTCCAGTAGTGGAACGGAACTGCGGCAATTTTGAATGCAGATCCGGTCGTGATGAGTGCAAGCGCCACAGCAACGGCCGGCGGGACACCAGTGGTGAGCGACGTGAGGCTGAGTGCAATTTCGGTCAGTGATGCGGTTCCCGTTGCCCCCCAGAGGAGCACGATGCCGAAGAGGAGTATTGCGCTGGAGAAGCTACCGAGCAAGAAGTACTTGACGGCGCCCTCCGTGCTGAGCGGATCACGCTTTGCAAATCCAGCAAGGAGATATCCAGGGATCACCATCAGTTCGAGTGCAATGAAGAGCGTGACTAGATCTGCCGCCGCAGCGAGGAGAATAGTTCCGCAAAGCGCGAATAGAAGGGTGGCGGCAAACTCGGCGCTTGGATATCCGCGCGCAAACAGGTGGTCTGGGCTTATCAGAAGCGTGATTGCCACGATCGCTGCGCCAAGCAGTCCAAGGTAGGCAACAAACGGGCCACCAACGTATGCGCCGTTGAGTGCCGTTACGACGCCGCCGCTCTGTTGAAGCAGGATCCACGCGGTGATACCGAGGCCAGCGAGTGCAACAGAGATCGGCGCGTACTTGCGGTTTGGCGTGATGGCGTCGCTCAGGAGCACCGCAACGGCGGTGAGCCCAACGCTCAGGAGTGGTGCAATCGTTAGCAGGTCGTTCATGGGGCCACTCCTCCCGCCGCATACATCAAGAACTGCGCCACGCTCGGTGCAAATGCGCCCGTAAGGAGCGCGGGGAGAACCCCGAAAGCAACGATCATGGCGGCGAGTGGGGCAAGTGTGGCGATCTCAATTGGCGTGACATCGGTGAGCTTTGCGCCGAGACCCTTCAGGAACGGGGAGAGCTCACCGGTGAAGACGCGCTGATAGAGCCAGAGGAGATAGACGGCGGCGAGGATCATCACGAGGGTTGCGGCGCCAGCGACCATCGGATTCACGAGGAAGGCGCCGAGCAGCACGAGGAATTCGCCAGCGAAGCCGGAGAGGCCTGGGAGGCCAACTGAGGCGAAGAGGAAGAAGCCGAAGAGCGCGGCGTATACAGGCGTTCGTGAAGCCCAGCCACCCATCTTCGCGATCTCACGATCGTGCGTGCGCTCGTACCCAATACCAACGAGGAGGAAGAGTCCGCTGGTGATGAGTCCGTGGTTCAGCATTTGCAAAATGGCACCGTCGACCCCCTGTTGGTTGAACGAGAAGATGCCAAGCGTGACAAATCCCATGTGGCTGACCGAGCTATATGCGATCAACTTCTTCAGGTCGGTCTGCACAATGGCAACGATCGCGCCGTAGATGATCGCGATCACGGAGAGCGCGATCATGAGCGGCGCAAAGACCTGTGCCGCCTGTGGGAAGAGCGGGATTGCGAAGCGGATAAACCCATAACCACCGAGCTTCAGCAGCACGCCAGCCAGGATCACAGAGCCCGCGGTTGGTGCCTGTACGTGCGCGTCGGGGAGCCAGGTGTGGAATGGGAACATGGGGACCTTGATCGCAAACGCGAGCGCAAACGCCGCGAACGCAAGTGCCTGCAGTGTTGGGTCAGAGATCGTCCCGCGCAGCGCGAGAAGATCAAACGCGCCGTCCCATGAGCCGGTCTCGACTTGGTGGCTGAACGCCGTGGCGAGAATGGCGACGAGCATCAGGAGTGAACCGACGAGCGTGTACAGAACAAATTTGATCGTGGCGTAGATGCGGTCCGCGCCGCCCCAGATACCGATAATGAGGTACATCGGGACGAGCACAATCTCCCAGAAGATGTAGAAGAGGAATAGGTCGAGCGAAAGAAAGACGCCGAGCATTCCCGTCTCCAGGATCAAGAAGCTGATGAAGTACTCCTTCACGCGGCTTTGAATTGGGCCGAAGCTCGCCAAGATGCAGATCCAGCTGAGAAGTGTCGTCAAGACAACGAGCGCGCCGGAGAGCCCATCAACGCCAAGGTGATAGGTGATACCAAAGTTTGGAATCCACGGAATCTGTTCGCTGAATGCGAACTCGCTTGAGAACTCACGAATGCCTGGCAGCATCAGTAGGCTCAAGATGAACGTCACAAAAGAGATCACAAGAGCTGCGACACGAATGGTTGAAGGTCGCGAAGACGGGATCAGTGCAATGCCGAGCGCTCCAACGAGCGGAAGTAGCGTGATCATGGAGAGGATCGGCAGTGATCCAATGAACTGCGTCAGATCGCTCATGACCCGATCACCAGATACGCGATCGCCATTGCAGCCAAACCGAGCGCGATGCCGAGCGCGTAATTCTGCACACGACCGGTTTGAATTTGTCGAAGTCCGCGGCCACCGCTTGAGGTGAGTGCGCCAACACCGTTCACGGCGCCGTCAACAATCCTGCGATCAAACCACCATGCCGCGTGGGCAACTCGCCCACCGAGGCGCACGAAGATCAAGTCGTTGAGATCATCAAAGAACCAACGCCCTTTGCTCCCAACATAGAGCGGCTGCAGTCGAGCCGTGATGGCGCGGATGCGGTCGCCGTTGTCGCTGCGGAAGAGCCGAACGCCGATCGCCGTACCAATAGACGCTACTGTCACGCTCGCAAGCATCAAGACTCCGTCAATGCCGAAGAGCTGCCACTTCCCGTGTTCAATCCCGAGCATCTCGTCCGCCGTGTGGAAGATGGGCTCTAGTCCGTGCTTGATGATGCCGTCTGCGACCGGGAAGCCGAGCAGCGCGCCGATGCCGATTGAGGGGATCGCCAGCAGGATGAGCGGAAGTGTCATGGTCCATGGCGACTCGTGCGGGTGAACGTCCTCGCGGATGCGGCTCTTCCCCCAGAAGGTGAGACCCATGAGGCGGAACATATAGAAGGCGGTCGCGCCAGCAACAACGAGTCCAACGAGCCAGACCCAGGTGTAGCCAAACTTGAACGCTTCGCCAAGGATCTCGTCCTTTGACCAGAAGCCGGCGAGTGGTGGAAGTCCCGCGATCGCGATCGTGCCGATCAGCATGGTGGCGTACGTGATTGGGATCTTCTTGGCGAGTCCACCCATCTTCGGCATCTCCTGCTCGCCGTCAACCGCGTGGATCACAGAACCTGAGCCGAGGAAGAGCAGCCCTTTGAAGAAGCCGTGCGTGATCAGGTGGAAGATGGCCGGAACCCATGCGCCAACGCCGAGTGCGGCAAACATATAGCCGAGTTGTGAGAGTGTGGAGAAGGCGAGCACGCGCTTGATATCCGTCTGCGTGAACGCGATTGACGCAGCAAAGATGGCGGTGAAGATGCCGATCGCCGCCACCACGAGCATCGCCTCAGGGCTTGCCGCAAAGAGTGGGCTCATGCGCGCCACCAGGTAGACGCCCGCGTTCACCATGGTTGCCGCGTGGATGAGTGCGGAGACAGGGGTTGGCCCCTCCATTGCATCAGGGAGCCAGACGTGCAGTGGGAACTGTGCCGACTTGCCAACGGCGCCGCAGAAGATCAGGAGTGCGATCACGGTGGCGGCGGTCCCGGTGAGCTCTCCTGCGGCGACCCCTGCAAGAACCGTTGGGATGTCGAGTGTGCCGAAGACGGCGATGAGTCCCATGAGGCCGAGTGCAAACCCAACATCTCCCACGCGATTGGTGATGAATGCCTTCTTTGCGGCGAGTCCTGGATCACGCTTCGTGTACCAGAAGCCGATGAGTAGATATGACGAGAGGCCGACGAGCTCCCATGCTGCGAAGACAACGAGCAGATTGCTCGCGAGCACCAGGAGAAGCATGGAGAACATGAAGAGATTGAGATAGGCGAAGAAGCGCCAGTAGCCAGGATCGTGGCTCATGTAGCCAACGCTATAGAGGTGAACGAGCGCACCAACAGTGGTGACAACGAGGAGGAGTGCGCCAGTGAGCGCGTCGACATGGATTCCTATGCTGAAGGTCAGGTCCCCTGAGGCGATCCATGTGAATAGCTCACGGGATGCGCCAGCCTCACCGAGATCACCAAGCAGCGCAGGTACGGCCAGGCTCATCGAGAGCGCCCATGTCGCCACGATGGCGAGGAGCGGAACTACATGTGCGAGTTTCCCGAGTCGTCGACCGATTGCCGCCGTGAAGAGGAATCCGCCGAGTGGCAACAGGAGGAGGAGCGGCGCATACTCAGGGAGCGCGGCGGTCGGCTCGCCACTCTCGGATGCGGCGCGGATCAGCGCAGTGAATATGCTCATGCTTACTGCCGCATCGTGTCGTACTCGTCGACCAACGGGGTCTTCCGGTTGCGGTAGATCGCAATAATGATGGCGAGGCCGACAGTGGCTTCAGCTGCGGCGACCGCAATGATCAACATGGCAAACGCAACTCCTTGACCTGCGAGTGCAGGAGCAAACGCGCCGAAGGCAACGACAGCGATGTTTACCGCGTTGAGCATGATCTCCACGCTCATCAACATGCTGATTGCATTGCGGCGCGCAAGAAAGCCGAACGAGCCGATTGAGAAGAGAAGCCCCGAGAGGACGAGGTACGGCTCGAGGTGCCCCGCGATCAGACTCATCGGCGCTCCTCCTCTTCCTCGGCGCCGATCTGTCCAGCGCGCGGGAGGGAGGCGAGATAGATTCCTCCAATTACCGCCGCGAGTAGGAGCACGCTGGCGACCTCGAAGGCGAGAAGGTAAGGACCGAAGAGCGCTTCGGCTGCGCCGCGCGTCCCCTCAGGGGGTGGTGTGCCGCCAAACACGGTTGCGTTCCAGCCTCCCCCGCCGAGCGTAACGGCAAAGATCAGCGCGAGAAGTGCGGAGATCAGCGCGGCGGGGACGGCTTGCGTCTGGAAGTTGAGCTTCGCGGGTGCCGCCTTTGACTGCGTCAACATGATCGCAAAGAGGATCAGCACGCTGATCGCCCCGATGTAGACGAGCACTTGCGCGCCTGCCAGGATGGCCGCGCCAAGCATCACGTAGATGCCCGCGATTGCACCAAGCGTCAGGATCAGCAGTAGACCGTTGCGGATGATGTCGCGTCCCAGCACCACGCCGAGTGCGCCAGCGACAGATACACCGCCAAGGAGTATGAAGAGTGCGTCAGCCCACGTGATCCCGATCAGCGGCAGCGTGTCGGGCAGGGGCATGAGTTACTTCCCGCGAAGATTCGACGGCAAGACCGGAAGTGCGCGCGCCGGGTCGTGTCGTCGCCCTGCTACGGTGTTCTCCCAGTTGCTCTCACCACGGATGAACGTGGCCTCAGAGGTTCGCTCAATCTTGGCGAGCGCAATCAGGTCGATCATTGGCTCACTTCGATCGGTATGCGCAAGCTCAAAGTCGAATCCGCTGCGAAGCGCGTCATATGGGCACGCGTCCACGCAGATGCCGCACAGGATGCAGCGTGACTCGTCAACTTCGTACTTGGTTAAGATGCGCGGCTTCGGCATGAGCGCCCCTGTTGGGCACGTCTCCGCACATCGCCCACACGAGACGCACGGTGATTCGTTGAGGCTCATGTCGAGCGGTGTGGTGACAAGCGTGTCGAAGCCGGTGCGCATGAAGTCGTAGCAGGCGGCGCCAACGACCTCGGCGCAGACATTTGCGCAGCGGCCGCAGTCAATGCAGCGCGATGGCTCGCGCAAGATGAAAGCATGCGAATCATCGCGCACGTAATCGTGATTCGCACCCGTCCAGCGATTCTCGGTGATTGATCGGAACCCAGCGCCGTTCTGGTGATCTTTCTCAAGCGATTTGAGTGTGGTGCCGTACTCAATGCCAAGGCGACGGAGGTCGCAGAATCCGATCGCTTCACACGTGCACTGCAGGCAGCGCGTGCTCTCTGCCATCACTTCGGACTTGCTGTACGGGATCTCGTACTGGATGTAGTCGTGCTTTCGCTCATCAGCGTGGAGCGCCTTCAGCCTGCGGCGTGGCTCCTTCGTCTCACCGGTGAACGGCACGATGCTGAGGAACTCTGGCTGTGGCTCCGCGAGCGTCTGGCGGTTGCGGATCTCGCCGAGATCAAGTCCCTGCAGATAGGCGTCCGCGGCGTAAGCGCAGCGGCGTCCGTCGGCGATAGAGGCCACAACCGTAGTAGCGCCGTTTCGCACGTCGCCGCAGCCAAAGACGCCATCGCGACCCGTCTGGAAGGTGACAGCATCTGCCTTGAGGCGACCGTTCTTCGTTGTGGCAACCCCGTCGGCGCCGACGCTGGCCCAGGTCATGTCTGGACCTTGGCCGATCGCCTTCAGGATGCGATCGCACTCGATGATGAACTCGGTGCCTGGCGCAGGTTCTGGTCTGCGCCGGCCTGAGGCGTCTGGTGCGCCGAGCTGCATGCGAATGAATTCAAGGCCCTTGACGCGGTTCTTCTCATCCACGATGACGCGCGTTGGGCCAGCTTGGAAGATTGCGCGCGCGCCTTCTTCAATCATCTCGTGCACTTCGTCTGCCGCGGGCATGTCCTTCATGTCGCGGCGGTAGACGAGCGTGACCTCCTTGGCGCCGAGGCGAATGCTGGTACGCGAGCAGTCCATTGAGGTGTAGCCGCCGCCCACCACAACCACGCGACTCCCTTCGTGGTTCGGATACTCAAGTCCGAGTGCGGCGGTGTGCAGATAGTCGAGTCCGTCGATCACGCCTTCGGCGTCTTCGCCTGGAATGCCGAGGTCATTCGTGTCGTAGCAGCCGATCGCCACGATCACCGCGTCGTACCCCTGCGCCTTCAGGTCGGCGGTGGTGAAGTCACGACCGAGCATCTTCCCGCACTCGAATCGGCCGCCGAGTCGCGTGATTGACTGGTACTCACCGTCGAGCACTTCAATCTTCGGTAGTCGGTACTGCGGAATTCCATAGCGGAGCATGCCGCCTGGCTCTGGGTCTTTTTCGAAGATGGTGACGTCGTGTCCGGCAACCAGAAGATAGAAGGCGGCGGATGCACCTGCAGGGCCAGAGCCGATTACGGCAACGCGCTTCCCAGTTTTTGGCTGCAGCTCAAACGGGAGCGGTGGATCAATGTTCTCGTCCCACATGGATTTGAGCACCTGGTCGCCCGCGTAGCGATGGCTATCGCGAATCGCGATCGCTTCGTCAACTTCGTCGCGACGACAGTGGTCTTCGCAAGGTGCCGGGCAGACGCGTCCAAGGATGCTTGGGAATGGAATGGTCCGCTTGAAGATGCGCGCCGACTCGCGGAACTGCGATTCGGCGTTTGCCTTCAAGAATCCTGGGATGTCAATGTGGCTCGGGCACTTGTTCTGGCACGGTGGCAGACAGTACGCGTTGTGGTCGCTGAAGATGAGCTCAAGGTTGGTGCGGCGAATCTCGCGAAGTCGATCAGTCTGCGTTGCGATCACTGCCGCTGGTTCCGCCTTTGCTGAACAGCTGATCTGTGGTGAGTCGCACCCTTCAACATCAACCACGCACATGCGGCATGCGCCGAATCCAGGAAGTTTTGGGTCGTAGCAGAGCGTTGGGACTTCAATGCCGTTTGCGCGGCAGACTTCGAGGATTGTCTGCCCCTCAAACGCTTCAAGCTGCTTCCCGTCAATCTCTACGTAGAAGGTTGGCGTGCGCTGTGGGCGCTGTGGGCTGCGCGTGGAGAGCATCTGCTCAACCGCCTGACTCTCTGTTGTGGTCTGGACCGCGGTGGCGTCAGTTGGTGTCACGCCACTCGTTGGTCGCTCCATGAGGCCTGCCATTTACTTACTCCGTCCCGCTACTGCGCCGCTCGTCTGCGCGACGCTGGCCGGATAAAACTCGTGCTCGAAGTATCGCATCCCCGTCAGGAGTGGGCTTGGCGTGAGCCGCTCATGCGCGCAGAGCGCGCTATCTGCAACGTCTGCCGCGAGCGCCTGGAGTCGCTGCCCATCCTCGGGCCCTGCGAGTCCGTCAACGAAGCGTTGTCCGATCTCCGCGAGGCGTCGGGTGCCGATGCGACACGGGATTGTCTTTCCACACGCTTCGTCAGCGCACCAACGCGTCAACATGGCGGCAAGCTCTGGGATTGCCACGCTTCCATCGAGTGCAAGCAGCGCGCCCGAACCAATGTGTGCGCCAACCGCGGCGAGTCCTGCGCCGCTGTACGGCGTACTTGCCAGCAACTTCGCAGGGACAAATCCGCCAGATGGGCCGCCAACAAGGAGCGCCTTGATCGTGGCGCCTCGTGCGGGGCCTCCCGCCACTGCAAGGATCTCCGCGAGTGGGGTCCCTGTTGGAACCTCAAGGACGCCGGAGTTTGAGATCGAGCCGCTCACCTGAACGAGCACGGTCCCGGGCTGCGCGGGGTCGCCGATCTGCTTGAATGCGGCGGCGCCGTTTGTGAGGATCCACGAGACGGCGGCGAGTGTTGCCACGTTGTTCACCGCGGTCGGCTTGCCGAGATAGCCAACCTCCGACGGATATGGGGGCGTCTGCTCGGGCTGACCGCGCTTTCCGGCGAGCGCCTTCAGCAGCACCGTCTCTTCGCCGATCATGCTTGAGCCTTGAAGTGGGACGACGCGCACGGTGAGCTCGCGACCGCTGCCGAGCACGTTGGCTCCGAGGACGCCTTCGCGCTCTGCGGTGGTGATGATCGCCTCAAGCGAACGGATGGCGTCGCTGTACTCCGCGCGCACACCAATCATCGCTTCACGCGCGCCAACACTGAGCGCGGCGATTGCGAAGCCTTCGACGACGCCGAGCGCGTTCTTCTCAAGGAGGAGACGGTTCGTGAAGACTGCGGGGTCTGACTCGTACGCGTTTGCCACCGCGTACTTCGGCGACGCGTCGCTCTGCGCGGTTGCACGCCACTTCTCGCCGGTCAAGAAACCGCCACCGCCGCGTCCGCGCAGGCCAGCATCAATCAGTGTCTGTGCTGTTACAGCGCCACCTGCGGCGATCGCCGCGCGCAGCGCCGCCCACGGAGTTGCCGGCGGTGTGAGCAGGAGTTGCGACCAGCCCTTTGGCGCGCTTAGCTGCTTCACGCGGCGTACCTCCCTGCAAGTGCGGCGGCCCACGACTCTGCATTGCGACTTGAGAGTTCGCGTTGCGGTTCGCCGTCGATCACCACGAGTGGTGATGGCGCATCTGGAAGATGTGTCGAGAGGGCTTCAAGGCGCAGGTTGCTCCACGGGATTGCCTGACCGAACTCGGTTCCGAATTCAAACGAGAGCGTGTTGATGACGCGCCCTGCACCGGCGACCAAGCAGTTTGCGCAACGGCAGACTGCAATCGTGCGGTTTCGTCCTGGTTCAAACGTGAGGTGTTTGTAGAAGGTTGCAGTGCCGTAGACCATGGCGTACCAGGCGCCAGTGGCGCGACTGATGCGCTTCAGTGCGTCAACCGGCAGATAGCCGTACGCGCCCTGCACGGACTCGAGGATCTGCAGCATGTGGTGTGGGTCGTAATCAACGCGCTCCAGCGCCGCTTCAACAGGTCGAAGGTCGACACTGCTCTCTTGCGCTGCCGCCGCGTCGGAAACGGTGCGTCCTGAGCGACGCATCGCCGACTCTTCGCGTCGTTCGGCGTACTGCTCCGCAGGCCCCCAATGGACGGCGTACCTTCCCTTGGTATCTGTCCCGCCCATGTCAATGCACTCAATCGGACACGCCTGCGCGCACTGGAAGCAGGTTTCACACTTCAGCGTGCCCCGCTCATCGATCACAAGTTCAAGTCGGCCACGGTTGCGCGGCGGAATATCTGGCTTCGCTTCGGGATACATCACCGTCTTCTTCGGCTGGAAGAAGCGAGTGAGCGTGAGTGCCATTCCGCGAACAATGCCTGAGCCTGGGATTCGAGCCATCAGACCCTCCTTATGCCGTCAGCAGCACGGCGGCCGCCGTGAGAAATAGGTTGAGGAGGGATGCGGGGAGGAGCCACTTCCAGGCGAAGCCCATCAGCTGGTCGATGCGTGCGCGGGGGAGCGTTGCGCGCATCCAAACAAAGATGAAGATGAGGGTGAACGTCTTGAGGAGGAACCAGACCAGGTCGGCGACTGGTGGGAGCATCGCCCAGGCCCAGAAGCCGATGGCCGCCGTGGAGAGCGCGCCGAAGATCAGGAAGCCGGCGAGGAGCGCCTGCCAGGCCTTGATTCGCGCACTGATCGCATAGATGGGGAGCCCGATCGCGAGGGTCCCAAGGAGTGGCGCGATCCCCGCCGCGATCGGCAGGAGGAGGCCAAGCCCGCTCAGGTCCACGACGATCTCAGGGCTGAAGGGGAGGCTGATCGGCGCGTTGGAGCCGCCGAGAAATACCGCGGCGAAGAGGGCGGAGACGATAAAGACGTTGACGTACTCCGCGAAGAAGAAGAAACCGAAACGCATGCCGGAGTACTCCGTCGCAAAGCCGGCCACAATCTCTTGGTCCG
>CAYSEM010000013.1:0-20354 GCA_964430115.1 uncultured Chloroflexota bacterium
GGCCGGCACGCGTTCGCATCCCAGGCGAGCGATACTTCCGCGATGGTGATCGGGTCCAGCACGCACACTTCGGCACAGGGGTTGTGGTGACCTCAAAGCTCACGCGAAGCGATGAAGAAGTAACGATTGCGTTCGTCGGTGTTGGCGTGAAGACTCTCGCAGCGAGCCTCGCCAATTTGGAGATCGTCTGATGCCGGCCGTCCCGAGCGCAACTGCACGACGACACGCAGAACTGGTCGAACTGATCAATGCCGCTGATCGTGACTATTACGTAGCTGACTCGCCACGCCTTCCCGACGCGGAATACGATGCACTGCGTCGTGAACTTGAAGCGATTGAGGAGGCGCACCCTTCTCTCCGCAGTGAAGGGTCTCCAACGCAGCGCGTTGGGCCGCGTGAGCTTGGTGGCGCTCTCGGCGAGGTGCAGCACGAGCGGCCGATGCTCAGCCTTGCAAACGCTTTCTCTGCTGAAGAGGTTGCCGCATTCGTCGTCAGCGCAACCAAGGGACTCGCTGGTCGGGAGCCTGAACTCGTTGCGGAACTAAAGATCGATGGACTGGCGATCAGCCTGCGCTATGAGCGGGGGCTTCTCGTGCGCGCGGCTACACGTGGTGACGGATCCACAGGCGAAGACGTTACCGAAAACATTCGGACGATTCGGGTGATCCCGCAAGAGTTGCGTGAGCCGATCAGCGCCGAAGTGCGTGGCGAGGTCTACATGCCGAAGGAGGCATTTGCCGCGCTGAACGCCACGAGAGAGGAGGAGGGGCTTCAGCTTTACGCAAATCCACGCAACTCCGCCGCAGGATCTCTTCGGCAGAAAGATCCGCGAATCACGGCGGAGCGGAACCTTGCCTTCTTCGCCTACCAGCTCTTTATGGAGCCACAACCAGCCTCACAAAGTGCTGCGCTCCAGCAACTTCACGCGCTCGGCCTGCCGATTGAGCAGCATGCGCGCGCCGGTCTCAACGCCGCTGGTGCAGCCGCGTTTCTCGCCGAGTGGGAGGAGAAGCGTCACGAGCTCCCCTATGAGACCGATGGGGCGGTGCTGAAGGTTGACGCGGAGAGCGATCAAGCGCTGCTCGGGTCCATCTCGCGTTCTCCAAAGTGGGCGATCGCATACAAGTTTCCCCCCGAGCAGGTCACCACGACGCTGCTGAACATTGTGGTTGAGGTTGGTCGTACTGGTTACCTCACACCTGTCGCCGAGATGGAACCTGTACTCCTTGCAGGCTCTACGGTGCGACGTGCGACACTCCATAACATTGATGAGATTCGACGCAAAGACGTGCGCATTGGCGATGTGGTGATCCTGCAGAAGGCGGGGGACGTGATCCCAGAGGTAGTGCGTTCCGTCCCAGCGCGCCGACGTGGCGTGCTCCCTGAATTCGAGATGCCCTCCCGCTGTCCCTCGTGCAAGGGTGAGGTGCTGCGGGATGAGGTTCGCCACCGCTGCCCAAACCCATGGTGTGAGGCGCAACTGTTTGAAGGGCTCCGTCACGCCATTGGACGTGGCGCACTCGACATTGAGGGGCTTGGTGAAAAGCTGCTTGCGCAGTTGGTCGAACGCGGGAGGGTGCGACGACTCGCGGATCTCTTCACCCTGACGGCGAGTGATCTGGATGGCCTGGACCGCATGGGGAGCGCTGCGGCGAAGGAGAAGAAGGCCGGCGCCAATCGCATTGACAACGTGCTGCGTGAACTGAATCGGCGGAAGGAACAAGAGCTCTGGCGTGTGCTCGTTGCGCTCGGAATTCGTCATGTTGGCGAGACGACCGCCCGAGATCTCGCCGCTGAGCTCTCGCGCCGTGTCCCCGCTGGCCCGGAGTGGAGCGCGCGCGTTGCCGCGGAACTGCGAACGTTGAAGAGCGAAGATCTGACGAGCGTCAGTGGCGTGGGGGCGGTCGTCGGGGAGAGCATTGAACGCTTCTTCTCCAGCGAGGCCACGGGCGGTGGGCTGCAAGAGCTTCTGGCCGCGGGGGTGACCTTCAAGCCGAGCGCGGTCCCCGCCGCGCTTGGCACATCAGGCCCTCTAAGCGGAGAGGTCGTTGTGGTGACTGGGACATTCGCGATTTCAGGGCTGAGTCGGCGGGAGGCGCACGATCGCATCCGCGCGGCGGGGGGAGCCGTTGCTGAGGCTGTGACCTCCAAGACGACCCTGCTTGTGGCGGGTGAGAAGAGTGGGAGTAAGCGCGCGGATGCTGAGCGGCTCGGCGTCCGCATCGTGGACGAGGCGGGCTTTCTTCGGATTCTCGGGGGCTCTGCGTCGGGCGGGTAGGATTCTCGCATGAGTAAACTCACCCGAGCCGAAGTTGAGAAGGTTGCCGCGCTCGCTCGCCTTGGCCTAACGAGCGAGGAGGTTGAGACCTTGCAGGGCGACCTCAACCTGATCCTCGAGCAGTGGGCTCGCCTTGCCGAGGTTGATACGTCAAGCGTTCCAGCGAGCGCACAGACGATCGTTCAAGTGATGCCACTCCGTGACGACACCCCGAGCCCGTCGCTCTCCGTAGACGGGGCACTGCAGAATGCTCCCGCGCGTAGCGGCGACTTCGTCAGGGTGCAGGCGATCCTCAGTGAGGAGGCCGACGGATGAGTGCAGAACTTCGCCGGGCAACCGCGGCTCAGCTTCGCGCAGGTTTCGGGAACGGTGCGTTTACGTCGCTCGAGGTGGTTGACGCGCTCCTCGGCGCAATTGCACAGGAAGATGCCGCACTCGGTGCGTGGCTGTACCTACGAACAGTCGAGGTGCGTGGAGAGGCGCAACGCGCCGATGATGCCTATGCAGCGGCTCGGGCCAGCGGACCGGACGCGGTGCGCGCACTTGCACCACTTCTTGGCGTCCCCATTGCACTGAAGGATCTCGTCAACGCGGTCGGTACTCCAACCACCGCCGGCTCAAAGATCCTCGAGGGCTATATCAGCCCTTACGACGCCACGATCACCACCAAGCTGAAGGCCGCGGGCGCGCTCATCCTGGGGAAGACGAACATGGATGAGTTCGCGATGGGCTCGTCAACTGAGTTCAGCGCGTACCGGCGTACGGTCAATCCGTGGGATCGTGAACGTGTCCCAGGCGGCTCGTCAGGCGGATCTGCTTCGGCAGTTGCGGCCCTCCATGCGCCACTCAGCATCGGCAGCGATACGGGTGGGTCAATCCGTCAGCCGGCGAGCCTCACAGGGATCACGGGGTTGAAGCCAACCTACGGCCGCGTCTCACGCTACGGCATCGTTGCCTTCGCATCCTCCCTTGATCAGATCGGACCATTCGCGCGCAGCGCGCAAGACGCGGCGTTGATGCTCCATGCGATTTCTGGATATGACTCCCGCGATGCGACAAGCTCCGCAGTCCCTGTTGACGCGGCACTGCTCACGCTCCCGCAAGGGGACCAGGCGGCGAGTGCGATCAAGGGGAAGCGCTTCGCCCTCCCCAAGGAGTACTTCGTGGCGGGGATGGAGCCGGGTGTAGAGGCGGCGGTCCGTGCCGCGGTTGCTGCGCTGCAGTCAGCGGGTGCTGTCATTGACGAGGTGAGCCTTCCCACCACAGAGCATGCCCTTGCCACCTACTACATCGTCGCGCCCGCCGAAGCGTCTGCGAATTTAGCGCGCTACGACGGGATTAGATACGGCGCGTCGAAGCATGGTGGTGGCGATCTGCTTGATGGCTACTTAGCGACGCGCGGTCGCGGCTTCGGACCTGAGGTGCGCCGACGCATCATGCTCGGCACATATGCGCTCTCGGCGGGTTTCTACGATGCGTACTATCTCAAGGCGCAGAAGGTGCGCACGCTGATTGCTCGTGACTTCGATCGCATCTGGACGGCGGGGTATGACGCGATCGTCGCGCCAGCGAGCCCGTCGGTCGCGTGGAAGTTTGGGGCGAAGATGAGTGATCCTGTCGCCATGTATCTCGCCGATGCCTGCACGATCCCAACGAATATGGCGGGGCTCCCAGGGCTCAGCACGCCCTGCGGGCTCTCCGAAGGTCTCCCAGTTGGCCTGCAACTGATCGGCGCACCTTGGAGTGAAACTGGACTCCTTTCAATCGCGGCTGGTTACGAAGCACTCACCGCCGATGCGCCGTGGCGTGCCCAGGAGCCAACCGATCTTGCGGCACTTGCAGGTGCCGCATGAGCGACTTCGCGCAGCGCACCCTCGCCGATCGCGTGCATGCGGTCCCACCATCTGGCATCCGCCGCTTCTTCGACATCGCTGCCCAGATGGAGGACATCATCAGCCTTGGCGTCGGCGAACCAGACTTTGATACGCCGACCCACATCACCGAGGCGGCGATCAGTAGCCTTCGTGCCGGACGGACGCACTACACATCAAACTACGGGACGCCAGAACTGCGCGCCGCAATCTCCGACAAGATCTTCGAGCGATCGGGTGTGCGATACGACCCAGCGACCGAGATTATCGTCACGATCGGCGCATCTGAGGCGGTTGACCTCGCCATCCGCGGGACGATCAATCCAGGTGACGCACTCATCCTCCCGGAGCCCTCGTACGTTGCGTATCTCCCCGCCGTGATCTTTGCGGGTGGCCAGGTGCGATCAATCCCAACGAGTGCGGCTGATGGTTGGCGTCTGGACACTGCCGCAGTCGCTGCCGCGGCGCCAGGGGCGAAGGTGCTCTTCCTCGGATATCCAGCGAATCCTACCGGTGCAACGCTGGATGAGGCAACGCGCGCCGAACTCGCGCGCATTGCAGTGGAGCACGATCTCCTGGTGGTCAGCGACGAGATCTACGACCGTCTCGTTTATGAGGGCCCAGAGCATCGGGCGATCTCCGCGTATCCAGGGATGAAGGAGCGCACGATTCTGATCGGCGGTTTCTCTAAGTCCTATGCAATGACGGGTTGGCGTGTTGGTTTCCTCTGCGCACCAGCGGAGATTGTTGCTGGTCTCGTCAAGATTCATCAGTACGCGATCATGAGCGCACCCACGCCGTCGCAGGATGCCGCGCTTGAGGCGCTTCGTAACGGCGAGCCCGCGCTTGAAGAGATGCGTGCCGCTTACGCGCGTCGACGGAGCATCGTGCTGGATGGACTTGCCGCACTGAAGCTCCCTACAGGTGCACCGAAGGGGGCCTTCTACGCCTTCCCGGATATCTCCGCACTCGGCATCAGTGACGAGGCGTTCGCTGAGCGTCTCCTCCAGGAGGAGCGAGTCGCCGTTGTTCCTGGGTCTGCCTTCGGGGAGAGCGGGCGCGGCCATGTGCGTATCTGCTACGCCGTATCCGAAGAGAAGTTGCGCGAAGCGCTCCTTCGAATCGGTCGCTTCGTTGCGTCACTTAAGGGGGTCTCCGCATGAGTTGGGAGGCGGTGATCGGCATTGAGATCCATGTGCAGCTGCGCACCGCAACGAAGATGTTCTGTCCTTGTGCGATCCCAGCAGAGGGGGACGCGCCAAACACGCGCACCTGCCCAACCTGCCTCGGCCTCCCGGGGGCCCTCCCTGTGCCGAACCGAACTGCCATTGAGAAAGTACTCGCCGTGGGTGCCGCGATCGGTGCGAAGAGTCCCGTAACCACACGCTGGGACCGAAAGAACTACTTCTATCCCGACCTCCCGAAGGGCTACCAGATCAGTCAGCTTGATCTTCCGCTTGCGGAGCATGGCAGCATCGCCGTCACCACGAGCGCTGGATCTGGCTCCGTGCGGATTCGACGCGCACACCTCGAGGAAGATACGGCGCGCCTGCGCCATGAAAAGGGTGCTGACGGTACGAGGGCGAGCCTCATTGATTACAACCGCTCTGGCGTCGCTCTTCTTGAGATCGTCACCGAGCCAGACATCCGTGATGGTGAGACTGCGCGTCGATACGCAGAAGAGCTCCGCCTCCTCCTGCGTACGATCGGCGCGGCTGACGCCGAGATGGAGAACGGCCAGATGCGCGTGGAGGCGAACATCTCACTGCGCCCCTCAAGCGATGCTCCGTTCGGTACTCGCGTAGAGGTGAAGAATATGAACTCGTTCCGCGCCGTCGAACGAGCGATCGCGTACGAGGCGTCACGCCAGGCAGAAGTGCTCGACGCGGGTGGAACCATCACCCAGGAGACGCGTGGCTGGGACGAGGAGGGCGAGACCACCTACACGATGCGCGCAAAGGAAGACTCGCACGATTACCGCTACTTCCCTGAGCCGGACCTGCCACCACTTGACATTGATCCTGCCTGGCTCGCCGCGATCGTTGCTGGACTCCCAGAGCTCCCAGGAACACGCCGCGCGCGCTACGTCAGCGAGCTCGGACTCACCGACTATGACGCGAGCGTCTTGGTGGCTGAGCCACGCGCCGCCGCCCTCTTTGAGGCGGCACGTGCCGCACAGAAGGAGCTCGACGCGAAACTGCTTGCGAATTGGGTGAGCGGTGAATACCTCCGTGTGGCGAAAGAGGGGGCAGCCGACCCTGATCCGGTCCAGTTTGCCGCGCTTGTCGCTGCGGTTGCGAGCAAGGAGATCAACGGAACCACGGCGAAGGCACTCTTCGCCGAGATGATCACAACGCCACTCAACATTCGTGAGGTGATCGCTTCGCGTGGCCTTGGCCAGATCAGTGACGCTGGCGCACTGGAGAAGATCATTGCGGACGTGATCGCCGCAAACCCACAAGCGATCGCCGACTGGAAGGCGGGGAAGCAGCAGGCGGTGAGCTTCCTCGTTGGTCAAGCGATGAAGGCGAGCAAGGGGCGCGGCGATGCTGCGCTCCTTGGCGACTTGATTCGCGCAGCACTCGATCGCTAGATGCTCGATATCGTTCGCCTTGTCACCGGAGGTTTTGGGGTGGCTGGCCTTCTGTATCTGGCGCGTCAACTTCCGCCGCTGCTCACGCAGTATCAGCTCCATCAGACGCGTGTTGGCGGAGCGAAGCGCTACAGCGAGTGGCGCGGCGCGCCTGGCGCTGGTCCCGACGTTCTCGATCGCCTTGAGGGGGAGCTCATCGTATCGCGGCTAAAGCGCCTCGCCGGCGTTGGCGTTGCCTCCATTGTTGGGATTGGGCTCGCCCTCTTCCCGCCGTTCCGCTGACTCTTTCGTTAGGCGCTCGGGCCTGTAACCTTTAGACGCTGCACCTCGATCGCCGTGCAGCGATCTTGCACGAACGGGATGGCCGCCTCTGCGGCGAGTGCCGCAGCTTCCGAACTGATGATGCCGAGTTGCAGCCAGATCGCACCTGCGCCAACTGCGATAGCCTCCCGTGTCACGGCGGCGCAGTCCTCTGAGCGTCGAAAGACATCAACGAGGTCAATGCGTTCTCCGATTGGAAGTGATGCTGCTGCGGTGGCAAGGTCCGGAAAGCAGGGGAGTCCAGCAACTCCATCGGCCAGTGCGTTCGCGGCGGGGTTGACTGGGAGGATGCGCCAGCCAGCAGCCTTTAGCGCGAGTAGGACACCGTGCGAGGGGCGATCGGCCTTCGGTGAGGCGCCAACGATCGCGATCGTGCGACTTTCGGCGAGGAGGGTTCGGAGCTGCTCGTCGGAGAGAGGGGGCGCCCCTCTCCCCTCGGCAGCGTCGATCGCCGCCCTGATCCTCGTGCGTTCGTGCTCATCCATCGGCTAATCCTACTCGCTCGGTAGACTCCCTCCGTGAGCAAGAAGCCCGACTTCACCCATCTCCACGTCCACACCGAGTTCAGCCTGCTCGACGGCATGAGCAAGATTGATGCGCTCATGGACGAAACGAAGGCGCTCGGCATGGACTCCATTGCGATTACCGATCACGGTGCGCTCTACGGAACCGTGCAGTTTGTCCAGGCGGCAACGAAGCGTGGGATCAAACCGATCATCGGTGTGGAGACGTACGTTGCGCGTCGCGGCATGGGTGATAAGGAAGGGAAGGCCGACCAACAGCCTTTCCACCTCGTCTTGCTCGCCACGAGCGCAACCGGCTATCGCAACCTCTGTCGACTCGTCACCGACGCGCACCTTGATGGCATGTACTACAAGCCGCGTATTGACCTTGAGCATCTGGCGAAACATTCAGAAGGGTTGATCGGACTCTCCGGCTGCCTGAACGGTGAGATCGCTCGTGCCTTAGAGGTTGATGACTGGGAACATGCCCGCGCACTCGCTGGGCGCTACGGCGACATCTTTGGGAAAGACCGCTTCTATCTTGAGGTGCAGGACCATGGCCTCCCGGAACAGAAGCGACTGAATGAGCAGCTCTTCAAGCTCGCCCCCGAAGTTGGACTCCCGCTCGTGTTGACGAACGACCTCCACTACGTGAAGGCAACGCAGCAAGAGGCGCACGACGTTCTTCTCTGTATCGGCACCGCGTCCAATCTGGAAACTCCGAATCGGATGCGCTTCAATAGCGGCGACTTCTACCTGAAGTCACCAGCGCAAATGGCTGCGCTCTTCCCTGATCAGCCTGAGTTGCTCCGCAACACCCGGGTGATCAGCGATGCGGTCGATTTCAACCTTCCCCTCGGTCAACTTCGCATGCCCGACGTTGAGGTGCCAAAGGGGGAGAGTGTCGACAGCTGGTTGCGCAAAGAGGCGGAGCGAGGACTTGTACGCCGCTATGGGAGCCCTTCGGACGCAGCACGTCAGCGAATGGATTATGAACTCGCCGTGATCCTCAAGATGGGGTATGGCGCCTACTTCCTGATCGTTGCCGACTTCGTTCGATTCGCTCGGGAGCAGGGGATTGCTACCACCTGCAGAGGGAGTGCTCCAGGCTCGATCGTCACCTATGCACTCGGGATCACCCCCGTTGACCCACTCCACTATGACCTTCCGTTTGAACGCTTCCTGAACGAAGACCGCGTCACGATGCCGGACATTGACATTGACTTTGAAGATGGACGACGAGAAGAGGTGATCCGCTACGTTTCGCAGAAGTATGGCGAGAGCCAAGTCGCGCAGATCATCACGTTCGGGACGATGGCGGCACGTGCGGCAATTCGTGATGTCGGGCGTGTTCTTGGGAAGAGTTACGGCGATGTTGACCGCCTTGCGAAGGCGGTACCAGAGAAACTGGGGACCACGCTCGCGCAGGCTCGCAAGGACTCCGACTTCAAGGCACTCGCGGAGAGCCCAGACTACGCCCCGCTCGTCGGACTCGCCGAGCAGCTTGAGGGGGTGGTGCGGAATGCCTCCACACATGCGGCCGGCGTGGTGATCAGTCGCGAACCGCTCACAGAGATCATGGCGCTACAGCGCGCCACCAACTCGGACGGCGTCATGACGCAGATCGAGATGCACGGTGTGGAGGCGCTCGGCCTCCTCAAGTTCGACTTCCTTGGCCTCGCGAACCTCACGATCCTTCGTACGGCGGTTGACCGCATCAAGGCAACCTACGGGGTGGCGATCGACCTCGACACGATCCCGCTCGATGACGCGAAGACCTTCGCACTCCTGGCCTCAGGCGAAACGAGCGGGATCTTCCAGCTTGAATCCGCGGGAATGCGCCGTTACATCAAGGAACTGCGTCCAACGAGCGTGTTCGATCTCGCCGCGATGGTTGCGCTGTATCGACCTGGACCCATGGCGAACATCCCCTCGTACATTCGTCGCAAGCACGGAACAGAGGCGGTCACCTACCTGCACCCGCTTCTTGAGCCATTCCTAAAGCGAACGTACGGCGTGTTCGTGTACCAGGAGGACATCATGGCGGCCGCATCGGCACTCGGTGGCTTCTCGGGGCCGAAGGCTGACACCTTGGGGTATGCGGTGCGCAAGAAGAAGGAGGACGTGCTCGCTGGGCTCAAGCAGGAGTTCATCACGAGCGCAGCAGGGCGTGGCGTGGCCCCGAGCGTGATCGAACAGGTATTCCAGGCGTTTGAGCCGTTCGCAAACTACGGCTTCAACAAGGCGCACGCCACCTGTTACGGCCTGATTGCCTACCAAACGGCGTACTTGAAGGCGAATTACACCGTTGAATACATGACGAGCGTCCTCAACGCCTTCCGCAACAAGGAAGACAAGGTCGCCACTGCAATTGCGGAGTGCCGCAGGCTCGGCATTGCCATTCTGCCGCCCGACGTTGAACGGTCGCAACTCGACTTTGAGCCGGAGGGAGGCGCAATTCGATTTGGTCTCCTTGCGGTCAAGAATGTTGGTGCTGGGGCGGCGGAATCTATCGTGGCGGCACGCACTCGCGACGGTGACTTCAGAAGCTTGCAAGACCTGTGCGAGCGGATTGATCTTCGACTTGCAAACAAGCGCGTCTTTGAGGCGCTCGCAAAGGTTGGAGCCTTACAGAAGTTTGGTCATCCAGCCCAGATCCTTCTGGCACTCGATGATGTGCTCTCAGCCGGGTCGAGCGCGCAACGCGAGCGAGCCGCAGGGCAGGTCTCACTCTTTGACTCGGCTCCAGGCCTCGCGCTCTCGCTGGCTCCATCGCTGCCGCACGTCGTGGAGGCACCGACACGGGAGCGGCTCCGCTGGGAGCGGGAGCTTCTTGGCGTCTACCTCTCCGACCATCCAATGAATTCACTCGCGCCACTCCTTGCTCCGCATGTCACCGCCTTCGTGGGCGACTTCTCTGATGATTCTCCTGCGAGTGAGGAGCGAGTGACGCTTGGGGCAATCGTGACGAACGTTCGAACGCTGGTGACGAAGGCAGGGGCGGCGATGGGAATCCTGACTATTGAAGATTTGACAGGGAGTATTGAGGTCGTTGCCTTCCCGAAGACCTGGGAGTCCACGCGCGACGCATGGGTTGAGGGCGAACCACTGCTTGTCGCCGGTCGCCCTGAGCTGCGTGGTGAAACGTGGTCAATCATCTGTGAATCCGTTCTCCCGTGGGAGGAGGCGCAAGCGCTCACGCCAGAGGCGATCGCGGCGCACTTGGCGAAGAGCACAGGGGGGACGCGTCGCTTCGTGCCTCGTAACAGCACCCCGTCTGGCGCGCTGCCCCGAGGGCTCGTCCCTGAGGAGCGCGAAGGAGAGATCGCGACGCCACGTCCAGCGCCACCCGCCAGCGAGGCAGCGGCGGATCCTGTTGAGGCGCCAGCAGGGGCAGCGCTCCACATCCGATTCAACCCAGGGCAATCGGTGGAAGAGACGGTCCGCGCAATGGAGGTCGTGAAGTCTGAACTCCGCTCGCGCCCCGGGAGCACCAAGGTTGTTATCTACATCCCGCAAGCTGGAGGGGCGCAGCAACTACCCATGGAAATCCGTAGCGGCGTAGCCTGGGATCCGAGTTTCCCCGCCGCGATTCGAGGCCGCGTTGGTGCAACCGCCGTGCGTTTTGACATCCTTTCTGAGGGCGAATCACTCCCTGCCGCTTGAGGCACGCTCGACTGAAACAGGCTCCGCCGAAACACGGCAGAATAGCGTCGTGGGTTTGAAGACGTACGCCTCTGTTCTCCTTCGACAGTCGGCCCCTACTGGCGTTGATTGGAAGAGCATGCCGCGCCTCGCACGCGCACTTCTCCTCGCCCGCGCCTCGGTCCTTCCACTCACCGTAGTTGGCTCCGGACAGGGGCTACTTTACGCATGGTGGAAGGGGAGCATCAGTGACACGAGTGCAGGGGTGAGCGGACTCCTTCTCGGGCTCGCCGCCTTCATTGGCGCAAACCTTGCCCATGCAGCGAACAACTTGGCGAACGATTGGCGCGATTATCACGATGGCCTCGATCGACCAGGCTATCCACGCGCAGATTACTCACCGCATCCAATCGCATCGGGCGCAATGTCCAGCAGGACGCTCTTCCTCACGATCGCAATCATCACTGGCCTCGCCGCCCTCCTTGGTGGCTTCGCAATGGTGATGCGCAGCGAACCACTCCTTGGAGTCTTTGCAGTTGCTGGGCTGATCCTTTCGTGGGGGTACACCGATCCACCGCTTCGCCTGAAGCGACGCGGACTCGGCGAACTCTCCGTTCTCCTTGTATGGGGGCCGCTGATGGGCGGCGGCACGTACCTTGCAGCAACCGGGTCGATTGACGGAACCGTGCTGCTCGCAACACTTCCATGGGGTGCGATTGCAACCGCAGTGCTCTTCGGGAAGCACCTTGACAAGATTGATGCAGACAGCTCGCGCGGAGTTGGCACGTTTGTGGTGCGAATCGGTGAGCGGCGCGCGCGCGTCGGAACGCTCCTTCTGCTCAGTGGCGGCTACATCAGCGTGGCACTCTTCGGCTTCCTAGGAATCTTTCCGTGGATCGTTGCGCCGCTCGCTGGGCTCGGTGCGCTCTCAGCACTTCCCGCAATGAAGATTGTTGCCGCTCCGCGTCCGAGTGCTCCGCCGGCCGGATACCCGCTCTGGCCGCTCTGGCATGTTGGCGCTGCATTCCTTGCTGGTCGACCAGCGATGGGTGCGCTCTTCGTCGGGCTGATTCTCGGTACGCTTCTCGGCATCTAGCCGAGCGAACAGTAGTTCCGTCTTCGGCCCTACTTCGTTTTCGCCTCGGGTCGCGCAACGCGCGCAGGGGGAGTGCTAAGCGCGGTGATCTTCGCAATCTCAACTTCGATGGCAGCGACGCGCGCTGCGGCGGTTCGCCACTCGGGCGATCCAGGCGTGAGGGATGCACGTTCAACGCGCGCCTGCGCATGCTCTCGCATCAGCGTCTCGCGATCAGCTCGTGAACCGTTGTCTTCAGTCATTGCTTCCCCTTGGCGGTGCCGTCCCCTTGTTGGTGCCGAAGGCGGGACTCGAACCCGCATGATCTCATCGACCGGCCGATTTTAAGTCGGATGCGTCTGCCATTTCGCCACTTCGGCCCCCCTATCGTAGCGGGGCGGTGGCTCTGGTACCGAAGGTGGGAGTCGAACCCACATGACCTTTCAGTCGACCGATTTTGAGTCGGTTGCGTCTGCCATTTCGCCACTTCGGCGCTCTTGAATCCTAGCGGTGCGGCATCATTACGGCATGGGTGAGTTGAAGGGGCGGTCGCAGCACGAACCGGAAGAGCGTCTACGCCTCCTTGGTGCCGCGCGGGCCGGTGACGCGGAGGCCTTCCGTGCCCTCTTCACCCCCGATCTTGACCTCGCCTGGAGGCTGGCACTTCGGATCACAGGTGAGCCTGCGAGCGCCGACGATGCGCTGCAAGAGGGGCTGATCTCCGCCTACCGAGCTCTCGATCGGGTGGAGCCTCGTAACCTGCGCGGCTGGTTCGTTCGGATCGTTCAAAATGCGGCGCGCGATGCGGGCCGCCGGGAGCGGCGTCACCCCACGATCCAGATTCAGACGCACGACGAAGAGGGGGGCGGAGCGGAGCGAAGGGGTGCCGCCGAGCTGCCCGCTGGGCGCGCGAGTGATCCGGCAGGGGTGGTTGAGGGGCGCGAACTCGCGGCACAACTGCGCGTGGCTCTGAGGGAGATCCCGGAGGAGAGACGAACCGCCATCCTCCTCTTTGATGTGGACGGATACACCTATGCCGAGATTGCCGAGATTACGGGTAGCTCCCTTGGAACGGTAAAGAGTCGAATCAGCCGTGGCCGCGAGGAGCTGAGAGGCCTTCTCGCAGACCTGCGGCCGGGAACCCGCGGAGGCGAGCGCTCGTTAGGGAATAGAGATGAGTGACGAGCGCCGCCCAACTACGTCGCATGACGCATCAGTGGAGTCTGCTGAGGCGGCAGCCCTGGCTGCCTATCGCAGCGAGGAGCCGGTCCGTCAGCGTGACCCGTTCCACGGAGCGGCGCTCCAGCAACTCGTCGCAGAAGAGGCGAGCGCTCGTGCAACTCGGCAGCACGGCGGACCGATCGCGTGGCTCGCACGCTGGCTCAGGAGCGCACCGCGCCCAGCACTCGCAGGTGCGGCACTCTCGCTGGCCCTCCTTGCCACAGGCGTACCGTTCGCCTCCCTCCAGCCAACAGTGGAGTCTGCAGTGCGAAGCGACCCTGCCGCCGTCATGAGGGAGATCCCTGGAGCCGAGTCCCTTGAAAGCCGCGCCGCGGATGACGTCGCTGCCGCAGAGTCCGACGGGGCGGTCACGGAAACCCCGTGGCTCCTGATTGCAGGCGGAGTCGGACTCGCCGCCAGTCTTCTCGCCGCTGAGAGTGTGCGCCGCCGCCGACGCACGTAAGCCTTCGCCGCGCGCCGAGGTCGCGCCCCGCTGCGCTACGCTCCGTTCGTGGAACCAAAGCGACTTCTTCTCGTTGATGCCTATGGCCTGATCTACCGCGCCTTTCACGCCATCCCTCCGCTGACGAACAGTCGCGGGATCCTGACCAACGCGGCATTTGGGTTTACAAGCATCCTGCTTCGTGCGATCGCTGACGCAAAGCCGGCGCGCGCTATCGTTGCCTTTGATGCGCCCGGGGCGACCCACCGCCATGAGCGCTTCCCTGCATACAAGGCGCAGCGACCCTCGATGCCAGATGAACTCCGGTCACAGGTCCCACTTGTGCGAGACCTTGTTGCCGCGCTCGGTCTACCGCTGCTCGAGGCGCCTGGATATGAGGCGGACGATGTGATTGGCACGATCGCAGAACAGGCGCGCGCGGACGGGTGGGAGGTGATGATCGTCTCCGGTGACCTCGACATGCTTCAGCTCGTTGGACCGAACATCTCCCTGCTTCACACGGCGAAGGGTGGCGCCGATGCGATGGTGATCTATGACCCTGCAAAGATCTTTGAGCGATACGGATTGACCCCAGAGCAAATTGTCGACTTCAAGGCGCTGAAAGGGGATAGCTCAGACAACATTCCTGGCGTCCCTGGAGTGGGAGAGAAGACAGCGGCGAAACTGATTGCAGCATTCGGCACCCTTGAGGCGCTGTATCAGCGGCTTGATGAAGTGGAACCTGTGCGAATTCGGGAGCTGCTTCGCCAGAATCAGGACGCCGCCTTTGCCGGACAAGGGTTGATGACCATTGACCGTGATGCACCGCTACAGCTACCTGGCGAGGGGGGCACCATCGGTGAGTACGATCGAGACCTTGCGCTTGCACTCTTGCGTGAGCTTGAATTCCGCGCACTTATCGGACGCCTTCCACCACTGCAGGGGGAAGATCGAGCGACCGCGGCTGAGGCGGTGGCCGCAGCGACGGCAGGCGCAGCAATCCGTGGCGTGAAAGAACGCCCATCTGCGGTCGTCAGCGCACCGCCGCGTGTGACGAGCGGCGACCTGCAGCTCGGCTTCGACTTCAACGCGGTGAGCGAGGGGAATCGCGCCGCAGGCCAGCGCGGGGACACGGCGACAGGCGCGGCCCCGCTTCTCGAAACGTCCGCCGACCAGAGCGCACAGATCGAGGCGATCAAGCGCGGTGATTTAGCCGGAGCGGGTGTCCTCCACGTCCAGTCACCAGAAGATGCAGCCCGTCTCTTTGGAGCGCTACGGACGCACGGCGTGCTCGCACTTGGCGGAGAGGGGGTTAACCGCCGAGGTCCATCAGGACCGATGGCCCTTGCCATCGCTGATGAAGAGGGGGGGCTGATCACAGCCGACGACCCTGCCGTGATCCATCGACTGCTCACGCTCGTCGCGGGCGCTGGTCGCGATCTCGTTGGGCTCGGTGTCAAAGAGATCTTCGGCGCGCTGCTTGCGATCGGTGCTGACCGTCCCCTCCGCCTCGTCGATGACGTGGCACTAGGGAGCTGGATTGGGAATGTGACGCTGCGCAATCCTGGGCTTGTTGAGGTTGCCGCCGCTCGCCTCGGAGCCGACATTCCAGAACGGCGTACGCTGCTGCAGACAGCATCACTCTGCGCGGTGGTTGCGCTCGCATCGCGCGCGGGACTTGATCGTGAGCTGCGGTCGATTGGGAGCGAACGACTCTACCGAGAGATTGAACTGCCACTGACGGAAGTGTTGGCGCGCATGGAGGGGGCAGGGATCGCCGTTGATCAGCAGGCGCTTGCGCAACTTGGTGATGCGTTCGGGCGTGAGATCACACGCCTTGAGGCGGCTGCGGCATCGTCGGTTGGTCGTGCAGTCGCGCTCGGATCACCGAAACAACTTGGCGAACTGCTCTTTGGCGAGCTCGGACTCTCACGCGGCAAGAAGACAAAGACGGGGGCGTGGTCAACGGACGCGAGTGTGCTGGAGGAGATCCAAGGGGAGCATCCGATCGTGGGCATTGCGTTGGAGTGGCGCACCGTCTCCAAGCTCCAGAGCACCTACGTTGAGGCGCTACCGAAACTTGTGGAGGCGGACGGCAGGATTCACACCACCTTCCAGCAGTCGGTTGCCGCCACCGGTCGCCTGAGTAGTGTGGATCCGAACCTCCAGAACATCCCGATCCGAACCGAGTTAGGGAGAAAGATTCGGCACGCGTTTGTGGCGGAGCCTGGACATCTGCTGGTTGCCGCCGATTACAGCCAGATTGAGTTGCGCATCCTTGCGCACGTGACACGAGACCCTCATCTGATTGAAGCGTTTGCGGCGGGTGAGGATATCCATCGTGCCACGGCGTCACGCGTCCTTGAGAAGCCACTCGATCAGGTCAACGACGACGAGCGAGCAATGGCGAAGATGGTCAATTTCGGAATTGCCTACGGGATGGGTGACTTTGGGCTTGCGACACGCGCTGGGATCTCTCGTGATGCGGCAAAGTCGTTTATCGCTGGATACTTTGAGCGGTACCCTGGCATCAAGCGGTATATCGACACGATCAAAGAGGAGGCGCGCGCTCATGGGGCGGTGACGACTCAGCTCGGTCGCCGCCGGCCGATCCCAGAACTCCGTGCGGCGAACCCTGCGCTTCGCGCCGCAGGAGAGCGAGCGGCGATCAACCATCCGATCCAGGGAACTGCGGCCGACATCATCAAGGTGGCGATGATCCGGCTCAGTCCTCGTCTCCGCGAAGCTGGGCTTGCGGCGAGACTCATCCTGCAAGTACACGACGAACTCCTCCTTGAGGCACCGCACGGTGAAGTGGATCGTCTCGTTCCGCTGCTCATTGAGACGATGGAGGGGGCGCTCGCCCTCGACGTTCCGCTCACGGTGGAGGCGAAGGTTGGCCCCCGCTGGGATGAGATGCAGAGGTGGACCGAGCATGCCTGAACTCCCAGAGGTTGAAACGGTTACACGTGATCTTGCGCGCCTGGTGGGCGGCGCAACGATCCTCGCAGGGCGAATCCTTCGCACTGCAAATCTCAGCACGCCAGATCCTGAAACGTTCACGCGGGCGATTGCTGGCCGGAGGATTGAAGGGGTGCGCCGCCGTGCAAAGTGGGTGCTCGTCGATCTAGAGGGTGGTCTGATCTTGATGGTTCACCTGCGCATGACGGGCCAACTCGTGGTGCTTCCGGCTACGTCGGCCCGAGATTCGTATGTTCGAGCAGAGCTGCAGCTCAGCGATCAGCGAGTGATTCGATTCCGTGATGTTCGCGCGTTCGGCAGGCTTGCACTTGTCGCACGGAGAGCGGACGGGACTCCTTCTCGTTCGCTCGACCCAAACGGCGAAGCGGCACTTGGTGACCACGGGCCAGAGCCGTTAGAGGCGACCTTCACGGCGTCACGGTTTGCGAGCGGTTTGAAGAGCCGCCGTGGCCGACTAAAGAGCCTCCTCCTAGATCAGCGATTCATCGCTGGGCTCGGCAACATCTATGTCGACGAGGCACTCTGGCGCGCTCGCCTGCACCCGCTCGCGACGGCTGCAGCGCTCCGAGCAGCGGAGGCGGAGCGGCTCCACCATGCAATCGTCTCGTTGCTCCGCGAGGCGGTGGCCGCACGCGGCTCGTCAATTGACGATTACACGGGACCGGATGGCGACGGTGAGATGCAGGAGCGCCTCGCCGTCTATCAGCGCGGCGGTGCGCCGTGCATTCGATGTGGCACCACGATTCGGCGCGTGACACTTGGAGGACGCGGCACGCACTACTGTCCCCGCTGCCAGCCGCTTCCACGGGGGCGTCGCGCAGCCGGTTCGGCGGGAGACCTAAAGCAGTCCTCAACGTTGCGTCGAGGTCCACGGTGGAGCGAGTCACTTGAAGAGGGGAGCCTTGGGGCGACCGCAACGGAGCGTGCGGCGGCGCGACGTCGGGCAGTCCGATCTGGCGGTGCGCGATGAGCATTCTTTCGCTGAGCGACGTTGGACGCGAGATTGGCGCGGTCACCATCCTTGAGAACGTCAGTGTGAGTGTGGCCGCTGGCGAGAGGATTGGACTCGTGGGACCGAATGGAGCAGGGAAGACAACGCTGCTGCGCATGATGATTGGCCGAGACGAACCGGATCGAGGTCGCGTGGATCGCGCGCGTGGGGTCAACATTGAAGTGTTGGCACAAGAGTCGTCCCATGACCCAAGGCTTCTTGGGGCGGCGACGCTCACCGATGCGGTCCGAAGTGGTGCGGAAGAGATCACAAGGATCGCCAACGCGCTGCAGGAGGCTGAGGCGGCCGGGAGCGTTGCGACGCCTGAGTATGCCGCCGCACGCCAACGCTTTGATGCGCTTGAGGGATACACCATTGACGACCGAGTGGCGTCAGCACTTCGGGGTCTTGGGTTCCCTACGTCGCGACACGGAGAGTCCCCCTCGCGACTCTCTGGAGGAGAGCAGACTCGAGTTGCCCTGGCGCGACTCGTCATTGCTGATCCCGACCTTCTCCTTCTCGACGAGCCGACGAACCATCTGGATGTAGAAGCGATCGAGTGGCTCGAAGGGGCGCTGCGCGCTCGCGGCGGGGCACTCGTTGTGGCGAGTCACGATCGGTCGTTTCTTGATGCCGTTGTGGATCGAGTTTGGGAGGTTCGCAACCGTACCGTCACGCGATTCCGTGGAAACTACTCGGCGTATGCACAACAGCGCGATTCTGGGGAACTGGACGCAGAGCGAGACGCCGAGCGACGGACGAAAGAGATCGCACGAGAGCGCGAGCTGATCCAGACGTATCGAAGCCATCGGAAGTACAGCAAGATGCACGAGCATGAGCGGCGCCTGGCGGCGATTGAGCCAGTGGTCGCACCGAAGCGGAGGGCAACGCTCGCGATCTCTGCCGCAGGAGCGGGTCGGGGCCCTTCAGAGCCCGTGCGCCTGGTGGAGGCAGAGGTTGGATATCGCGAGCCGACGCGACGAGTCATCGCTCGTGCGGAGAGCATTGCACTCCGGCGGGGCGAGAGAGTTGGCATCGTCGGTCCGAATGGGGCAGGGAAGACCACCCTTCTGAAGAGCATCGCTGGAATCCTCGTGCCACTCAGCGGCGAGATTCGGGTTGCGCAAGGCGTAATCCCTGCGTATCTCGCGCAGGTACGCGCCGCTGGTCTCCACGGTACTACCGTGATCGAAGCACTTCGCGCTGCGGTTCCCGTCGAAACACCCGTTGCGCGTGGACACCTCGCGCGCTTCCTCTTCCGGGGCGACGAAGTGGATAAGGAGGTCGCCGTTCTCTCGGGTGGCGAACGGAGTCGACTCGAACTGGCAATCCTCGGACTTCTTCCATCGAACCTCCTCCTTCTGGACGAGCCGACAAACCACTTGGACGTGGATGCTTGTGAGTCGCTTGAACGATTCCTCCTTGACGGGGAGCGAACGGTTCTCTTGGTCAGCCACGACCGTCGCCTGCTCGAACGCATCTGCACGCAGCTCTGGGTGGTAAGCGAGGGTGTGATCGTGCGATTCGATGGCGGATGGCGTGCGTGGCGGAGCGCAGTTGCTGCAGGGTGGACGGTTGCAAACGCAGGCGTACTTGACGCCGCGAAGCGCGCACCGTCGCCACGCGCAACGAGGAACGATCCGTCGCGTCCCGCCACACCCGCATCAGCGAAAGGGAAGAAGGGGCCAGTGCTCAGCAAGGAGCAGGCGCGCCGCCGCCGCGCCGCGGTTGATGCAGATCTTGAGCGTCTCGGGTTGCGGAAGTCACAGTTGGAGCTTTCGCTCCTTGATCCAAAAGTGATCGCTTCATACACTGAGCTCGCGCGTGTGACGAGCGAACTCGCTGATGTTTCAGCAGCACTCACCGCGGCCGAAGAGGCGTGGCTCGCGTTGGAGGGTGAGGTGTCGGCATGAAGGTGATCGGCGTCTCTGGTCCGATCGGTGCCGGAAAGAGTTCTATCGTCAAGGTACTGACAGAGGACCGTGCGCTCGCTCGGGATCTCGGCGGTTCCGTGCACTCCATTGATGCGGACGCGGTGTTGAGAGAAGCCCGACGCACATCGCTCCCCCTGCAACGCGCGATCGGTGCGATCGTCCCCGAGGCACAACGTGAAGACGGGAGTCTGGACAGCGTTCGACTCTCGCTTGCCGCGTTCGAGCGACCAGAGACTCTCGCGGCGCTTGAGCAGCTGCAGTGGCCCATCGCCCGGGAGGCGATCAGCGCGGCACGTGCAGCGGGGGAGGCGAGTGGCGCAGCACTACTCCTGGTTGAAGCGATTGCGCTCCTCGACTCTGGCCTTGTTGAAACACTGGATGGCCTCCTCCTCATTGACGCGCCGCGTGAGATCCGTCAGGTGAGACTGCTGGACCGCGGAGTGAGCGCGGAAGACTTCGCGCGCCGCGAGGGAGCTCAAGCGGGTCTCAGCAGACGGC
>CAYSEM010000014.1:0-1292 GCA_964430115.1 uncultured Chloroflexota bacterium
GAAGAAGAGGGTGAAGAGCACAGCGAAGAAGAGGGTGAAGAGCACGGACATGGTGGGACTGATCCACACATCTGGCTCGACCCAAAGGGCGCGGCAATCTACGTTGAACGCATCGCAGCGCGAGTAGCGGCCGCGCTCCCAGAGCGCGCGACGGAGATCGAGTCGGCGCGTGACGCGGGACTTGCTGCGATCGCAGCCTTGGACGAAGAGTTGCGTGTGGGCTTCGCAGCGATAGACGCCTCAGCGCGCAAGATTGTTACGTTCCACGACGGATTCGGCTACTTCGCTCGCGCCTACGAGATTGAGATCGTTGGCGTTGCGGTCGAAGCACCTGGACAAGAGCCGAGCGCAAAGGAGATTGCAGCGTTGATTGACGCAATCAAGGCGGCTGGAGTGACGTCGGTCTTCAGTGAAGCGCAGTTTCCATCAAAGGTCCTTGATCAGGTTGCGGCAGAAACTGGCGCGACCGTCCTTGAGAACCTCTACTCGGATGCGCTCGGTGACGCACCTGCGAACAGCTATCTTGGCGCGATGCGTGCAAATGCATCAGCGATCTTGGCTTCGTTCAAGTAGTGCGATGATGGTGCAATGAACGAACGCGTTGCACCATCAGTTCTCGAAGGCCGCACGCCCTCCTCGCATCCTGGGGGGCGTGCGGTCACTATCTCCAACATCACTGCAGGCTACGGCGAACGCGCCGCCATCAGCGACATCACCCTTGAGCTTGCTCAAGGCTCTCTCACCGCCATCTTCGGCCCGAACGGCGGCGGGAAGTCCACGCTGTTGAAGTGCATCGCTGGACTCATGCGTCCGTGGGCAGGAACGATTGAGGTGCTCGGCGCACCGGTCGGAGTCCACGCAGCGCGCGTTGCGTATGTCCCTCAGGCAGAACAGGTGGATTGGAGTTTTCCGATCGCCGTTGATGAGGTGGTGGCAATGGGGCGTACCCCACGAATCGGGCCGCTCGGTCGCGCTGGCGCCGCAGATCGCGCCGCTGTTGCGGAGGCATTGGAGCGCGTAGATATGACAAACCTTGCGTCGCGTCAGATCGGCGAACTCTCTGGAGGGCAGCGGCGACGCGTCTTCATTGCGCGTGCGCTCGCTGCGGACCCTGAGATTTATCTGCTCGACGAGCCTGTCACCGGAGTGGACCCTGTGACGCAGGAGAAGATCATGAACATCTTGGATGCCGAGGCGGCTCGCGGGCGTACGGTGATCGCCACCACGCATGACCTCGCCTGCGCCGCTCAACGGTTCCATGACGTGGTTGCGCTCGCTGGCAGGGTGGTGGC
>CAYSEM010000014.1:1392-18104 GCA_964430115.1 uncultured Chloroflexota bacterium
CCTGCGCCGCTCAACGGTTCCATGACGTGGTTGCGCTCGCTGGCAGGGTGGTGGCGCACGGCCCCGCGCAACTCGTGCTCGATCGCGAAGTGCTGGAGAAAACGTACGGCGGCCACCTTGTCCCTCTCGCGGATGGGGGCGTTGTACTCCTTGATGACCCACACCATTCACACGGCAGCCACGAGGGTCACGAGTGAACCCGATCGACCTACTCCTCGAACCGCTCGCCTACGACTTCTTTGTGCGCGCCCTCGTGGCGAGCGCGTTGGTGGGGGTGGCGTGCGCCGTGGTCGGCTCGTTCGTGGTGTTGAAAGGGATGAGCTTCATCGGCGACGCGGTGAGCCACGCCGCCTTCCCTGGCATCGTCCTCGCCTACATGCTCGGGCTCCCAATCATCCTTGGTGGCGCCGTTGCTGCGATCGGCACGGCGCTCGGTATTGGCGTACTGACGCGTCGCTCTGGACTTCGCGCTGACTCAATCATTGGCGTCCTCTTTGCGGGGATGTTCGCACTTGGCGTTGCACTCTTCTCGTCAATTCCGAACTATGTCGGTGATCTCTTCTCATTCCTCTTCGGCGATGTGCTCGGCATCAGCGTGTCTGACATGATCGCGCTGAGCGTGCTCGTGGTTGCACTCCTTCTTGTGATTCGTGCGCTGTGGAAGGAGCTCCTCTTTGCAACGTTTGATCCGCTCGGTGCAGGGGCCGCAGGGCTCCCTGTACGCCGATTGGACGATCTCCTTCTCATCCTGATCGCGGTGACAATCGTGATCAGCCTGCAGGCGGTCGGCATTGTCTTGGTGGTCGCAATGATCACTACGCCTGCGGCAACGGCGCAACTGCTCGTAAAGCGATTCAGCCAGATGATTGGAGTCGCCGCGCTCATTGGTGTGACCGCTGCGGTCGCGGGACTCTATCTCAGCTATGCACTGGATCTTGCGTCTGGCGCTGCGATCGTATTATTTGAAACTGCGCTCTTCTTAGTTGTCTTACTTGTCACGTCACTGCGCGGACGACGCACTGCGTAGGAAGGTACTACAGAGTTAGCGAAGGCCAGCGAAAAGATCATCCTCGGGCAGCGTTGGCGCTGCGTCGAGTCGATGCGCAATGAGTCGGTACTGCTCCCGCGCACCGAGCGCAATCTGATCCTCTTCACTCAACATTAGCAGTGGGCCATCTGGCTTGATCTGCGTTGCGTGCGCCTGGATTGCACTGCGCTTTGCTGCGAGGTGTTCGCGAATGTTGATGCGCGTGGTGATGATCTCGTCTGGGCAGGCCATGGCGGCGCGCCACGTGCGCCACTTCTCTAGATCTTCCGGTGTTGCATCTTTCGGTTCGCTCCACCACGATTCAATCCCACGCGATTCAAGGAGCGCGAGTACCGCGTCACGTTGCGAGTCTGGGATGCGCGTTTCGTAGAGTTTCTTCGGCGCCCACGCTGGCCCCGCTTCTGGTCGCCACGCTGGATCACCCGCCACCTCCCAGGCACGACGAGTGATCTTGGCGGCGGCGATATGGTCTGGGTGCCCATATCCACCAAAGTCGTCGTAGGTGGCAAGCACGTCAGGTCGCGCGCTACGGATCAGGCGCACCAGTGGTTCGGTTGTTGCGTCGAGATCGGTGCTGACGTGCTGGTGGAAGGAGCGTGGATCGGCATTCTCTTCGCTCCCTTCCATCCCGGAGTCGCGATAGCCGAGGTTCTCCCATCGCTGCACGCCGAGCGCGCGCATTGCTGCGGCGATCTCGCCCATCCGCGTTTCGCCGAGGCGTTCGTGCTCTTCAGGCGTATCGCGCTCTGGGATGACAATCTCGCCAAGCTCGCCACGCGTGCCCGTGACAACGATCACGTCGGTCGACTCGCCGCGCGCGGCGGCGTGCGTTGCCGCGTATCGCGCCAGCGTGCCACCCATGCTGATCGTCTCGTCATCGGGGTGGGCGTGCACCGCCATCAGGAGGAGTCGTCCTTCGTTGTCCATGGATGCATCGTACGCGGGTACCGCAGGGAGGCGCGCGGGTCGGCTACCCTAGACGCACTGAGCCGTGCGTAGGAGCGCGAGATGAGGGGGGCGATATGGGAGAGAAAAGCGTGCAGCGATGGGCCCTCGTGCTCGGCGCCTCCAGTGGTATCGGTGAAGCCTCCGCACGCCATGCCGCAGAGGCTGGCTACAACATCTGTGGCGTCTATCTCGGACGCTCCCGCGGCGAGAAGCTTGACGCCGCGATTGAGGCGGTGAAGTCAACCGGCGTTGAGGCGCTCTATATCCGGGGGAATGCGGCAGACGACGAGAAGCGCGCCGAAGTGATCGCGCAGCTCTCCGAACGCTTCGCCGCCGCACGCGCCGCTGGCGCGGAACCACAACTCGGCATCGTGCTGCACTCCCTCGCCTTCGGGAGCCTGCAGCCATTCCTGCCGTCTGGCGACGTTCCTACGATCACTCGGAAGCAGATGGACATGACGTCAGATGTGATGGCGCACTCGCTCGTCTACTGGGTGCAGGATCTCTATACCGCAGGACTTATCGGCGGGACCACGCGAATCTATGCCACGTCATCTGAAGGTGCATCGAAGGCGGTACCAATGTATGGCGCAGTATCCGCGGCGAAGGCGGCCGTAGAGGCGCACTGCCGTCAGCTTGCGATTGAACTCGCAACGCTTGTCCCAGGTGCAACGGTCACCGCGCTGCGTCCAGGTGTTGTTGACACCCCTGCGCTACGAAAGATTCCTGGAAGTCAGGACTGGATTGACGTGGTGATGAAGAAGCACCCAGGGAAACGACTCACCACACCAGATGATGTTGGTCGCGCAATTGTGGCGCTCTCAGCGCCAGGAATGAACTGGGTGACGGGGAATACGATTACGATCGATGGCGGGGAGCAGATCGCCGGCGGCTGATCCAGACGAGCAGCAGCGGAACAAGTACTACTCCAATCGCAGTTAATAGCGTCACCTCCGCGATGATCCCTGTAATACGCAACAGCGCAATCGCCAAGGCCGCAGCACCAACTGCAACACCGCGCTCAGACGGTCGTGCGCCAACGTTGAGGCGCGCCACATTTGCGCCGATCAGGATGGCTGAAACGCCGAGCCACGCCCAGCCGGCCGACGGCGATGATGCGTCGCCAATCACGACCGAATACGTCAGCACAAGTGTGGCAAGTGCAACGAGAGCCGCCTGATCAATCCTCTTCGCGTCAACTCGAATCATCGCTAGATCTTCTTTCCGATCATCTGCTCTAGGATTTGCGATGGCGCAGCGATCACTGGCGTGTCGCTATCTGGGATCAGCTTGGTGAAGCGCGATTCTAGCTCCAAGACGCCCGCCCAGATCTTCTCGCCCGCGTCTTCCTCGTTGTCGTGCACGCCACCATCGCGAATCTTTCCAGATGCTTCGCTGATCTTCATGCCAAGCAGCGTGGTCGCCTTCAACTCCTGGTCGTGTGATGCACGTAGCTCCTTTGAACGTCCGGGGACGATTTTTTCTACGAATGCGTCAAGTTGTGCCACCTTCTCCGCGCCAGTGATCTCTTCACAAATTCCAAAGAGTGTTGCAGATCGATAGTTCATGGAGCTATCAAAGCCGCTGCGCGCGAGGACAATTCCGTCTGTCAGGTGAATGGAGACGCAGACCTCAGTACCAACGACACGCTTGAGGAAGCGGCTCGCTGCCGAGCCGTGCCAGTAGAGGTGATCACCGTCACGCCAGTGGGCCGTTGGCGTAGCCATCGGACGCCCATCAAGGAGATAGGCCACGGTGCAGGTGAGTGCCGCGTCGACGACTGGATAGATCTCGCTCCGCTCGTAAAGGCCGCGCTCGGGAAGGCGACGGACGCGCGTGCGCTCGCTTGGGGGGAAGCCGTCGCTGACAGGAATCTCTCGTGGCATAGAGGAATCGTAGCCGACGAAGAAAGAGTCTCCTGGCGGACCCGACCGGATTCGAACCGGCGATCTCCAGCGTGACAGGCTGGCATGTTGGGCCGCTACACCACGGGTCCGCGACAGGACTGCGAAGCCTACCAGAGGGGGTAGGATCCGACTATGGGATATGGAGCTGACGCGGCTAAACGAGCGGGAGGCTCAGGCCGCATCGACCTACGCTCCGACACAGTGACCCACCCTACCCCTGAGATGCGCCGCGCAATGGCGAGCGCTGAAGTGGGCGATGACGTCTTTGAGGACGACCCCACCGTCGCTGAACTTGAAGAGCGCGCCGCCGACCTGCTCGGCAAGGAGGCGGGCCTCTTCGTGGCCTCTGGGACGATGGGGAACCTTGTAAGCGTGATGGCGCATGTCCCGCGTGGCGGAGAGATCATCACCCCCGCCGAGGGGCACATCCCGAACGATGAGGCGGCAAACTACGCCGTTGTTGCGGGCGCGGGACTTCGAACCGTTCGCGAAAATCCGGACGGCGAGATGCCGATCGGCGACGTGATTGAGGCGATCCAGGATGCCTCAGATCCACACTCGGCCATCACAAGCCTGGTGGTGGTGGAGAACTGCCACGCGCACACCTTCAGCCGACCAATCACGCCCGCGTATATGAAGGAGCTCCGCGCAGCGCTCAAGCCTTCGGGGATCCCTATTCATGTGGACGGTGCGCGACTCTTCAATGCCGTTGTTGGGCTCGGTGTGAGCGCTCAAGATTTAGTGAAGGACGCAGAGAGCGCAACCTTCTGCCTGAGCAAGGGGCTAGCCACGCCGATCGGCAGCGTTGTTGTTGGAAAGAAAGATTTTATCTTCAAGGCGCGACGCGCTCGCAAGCTGCTTGGCGGTGGCATGCGCCAGGTTGGCATCGTTGCGGCGGCGGGCCTCGTTGCGCTTTCAGATGGCCCAGAGGGAACAATCCAACGACTCGCCGAAGACCACGCCAATGCACGCACCCTTGCCGAGGCGCTCGCGGCGATGAACGGTGTGATCTCGCCAGGGCACATTGCGCAGCCAGTTGGCGACCGCCTTGATCCTGAGCGTGTGGTGACAAACTTTGTCCTCTTCAAGGTTGAGGGCGGCATTAAGCGACGTCAAAAGTTTCTTGACGAGCTTGAGAAGCGCGGCGTGCTGATGATCGCGTACACGCATGGTCAGGTTCGTGCGGTGACGCACTATGGCATTGGCAACGAAGAGATTCAGAAGGTGATTCGCGCATCCGCAGACGCACTCGCAGCATCCGCGTAACTCACGCTGAGGCGTTCTGATGCGCATCGTCCCCTCTATTGATCTCGAGAAGGGTCGCTCTCGCATTGTCTTTTGGCCCGGTGCCTCGACTGGCGTTGGCGCACCAACGGACCAGCCAGCGCGGATCGCACGTCACTTTGTCGATCGCGGTGCGACACTGATTCACCTCGTGGACTTCGACGGCGCACGGGCCGGCGCCCCACAAAACCTTGCGGCGATCGGCGCAGTCGCGGGTCTCGTTGCCACTCCACTTCAAGTTGCAGGTGGTGTGGACTCTCCTGAAGCGATCCAGATCGTCTTCGCGACGGGCGCTACACGCGTGGTTGTGGGGACCTCCCTCCTTGATGAGCCAGAGCTTCTCGCTGCGTGTGCGCGCGCGGCAGGTGCGTGGCTCGCCGTTGGTCTTGACCCACGTCCGGAGCGACTCTCGCAATTTCCATGGAAGCGCGCGGTGCAGCCGTCACTCGACGACCTGCTGCAGCAGCTCGTTGCGGCAGGAATCAGCCGCGTGGCGATGAGCCACGGCGGTGGCACGAGCGAACTCAGCCGCCTGAGCGAGATCGGTCAGCGATACCCATCCATTGAGGTGAGTGTTGCCGGCGGTGTCACCGATCTTGACGGCGTGCGTCGTCTCCGCGATGCGGGGGTGAGCGCGCTGATCCTTGGCGAAGCACTCCTCTCAGGCGCCATTGACTTTGAAGAGGCGCAAGTGATCGCCAACCAAGCGGGATAGAACGTTCGCGTAGATAGCGAGTTCGCGTAGAATAATTACATGAAGATTTCGCGACGCACCCTCGGCACAACGGTTGCAGCACTGCTCCTTATTGCTGCCTGCACGGATAGCGGCGCTGAGAGCCCAACGGCATCAGGCGTCACCGGCTGCCCAACCGCTCAACCCGCCGCACTCGGCGCGGGTGAGCAGCGTGAGATCGTGATGACCACCTCACTCGGTGAGATCACGCTCCTTCTTGAGGCTGACCTTTCGCCCATTGCAGTCGGAAACTTCGTCGCACTCGCCGAGTGCGGCTTCTACAACAATGTCATCTTCCATCGCATTGCGTACATGCAGGACGGAACGCCGTTCGTGATTCAGGGCGGTGATCCAACCGGGACGGGGATGGGCGATCCCGGATACAAGATCCAAGACGAGCCGGTGGTCGGCGATTATCGACGCGGCGTCCTCGCCATGGCCCGCAGCGCAGCACCTAATTCGCAGGGGAGCCAGTTCTTCATCGTCTTGGATGATGGCGCCGCCGGCCCACTTGAGAGCGTCCGAACCTATGCGATTCTCGGCGAGGTGACCGCGGGCCTTGATGTTGTCGACGCGATCGCCGCGGTAGAACGGGACCAGGAGGACCGCCCGGTTGTCCCAGTCACCATCTTGAGCACCACGGTGAGCAGCCCCGCGCCATAGCGGCGAGACGGGTAGACTCCACGGACGCGTCGGCAGTGAGCCGACAGAGGCGGCACTGCCGCGGAAGTGAGGACGAATGGCCACCGCAGTCATTGAGACCACCCTTGGCAGCATTGAGTTTGAACTCCTCGACGACGCAGCTCCGAAGACGGTCGAGAATTTTGTGACGCTCGCCAACAAGGGCTTCTACAGCAACGTCATCTTCCATCGCGTGGTGCCAGGATTCGTAATCCAGGGGGGTGACCCGACAGGCACGGGGACGGGTGGTCCCGGCTACAAGTTTGATGACGAGCCCGTCACCATGGGCTACGCGCGCGGCACGGTCGCAATGGCGAACGCTGGTCCGAACACTAACGGGAGCCAGTTCTTTATCTGCCTTGCAGACCTGCCACAGCTCCCACCGAACTACACAATCTTCGGACAGGTGGTCGCGGGCCTGAACGTGGTCGACGCGATCGCCGCCGCCCCGTGCGGCCCTGGGGATCGCCCGGTTGAGCCTGTAACAATGACCTCGGTGAGCATCCGCTAACTGCGGGGTTCGGTGCGCAGATAGGCGCACAAAGAGGCGCGCACGAGAAAAATAGGGGGTTGGAATCGGCCCTCGCGCGCGCTATCCTATGCGTAGCTGTTCTTGTTCGAAGGCCATGGGTAGGTGGGTTAGGGTAGTCGCTTTAGGCGACGTGATAGATGCTCTTCGAGCGTAGCTGCGGGACTGACTTGTTCGTTCTAAAAGCGGATCGGCTTCAGGTGGCTCCCTTCACGGGGGGTCACCTGATCTATTTTCCCGGCACTTCCTCTCCCCGCTATCCTTCCCCTCTCGCGCCCGTAGCTCAGGGGATTAGAGTGTCTCCCTCCGAAGGAGAAGGTCGCAGGTTCAAATCCTGTCGGGCGCACCAGCTCTATACGCGATACGCTGCGTGCACCCCCTAGAATCCGCACATGGCCGACCCGCAGTACCAGAGCATCCCGCCGCAAAAACGGCCACTCCTCCTCCTCGCTGTTGCCGTGACCGTGATCGCTTTGGCGCTCGGCTTCACAGGTACGGATGAGCGCCTCCTCCTGGTCCCCGCTGCCGTTGCGCTCGTTTGGGCAGCCGCATACCGTGCGCAACCAGAAGAGAGCGTGCGCCAACTCCGCGGTGCCTCTCAAGGCGTTGTGGTCGTTCGGCGAACGCCGCCAATTGGGGCGCGGCAACGACGAGAGATGCCACCTACTTCATCGGAATTCGCCCCGGCCGCTGCGCTTGCGCAGGCGCGCGCCAAAGCACCGGACGCAAAGCTTGTGAGGAAGTACAACGTTGGGATGCCGGATCGACCGGAGTCCACGCCAGAGAAGGGCGAGACGAGAAAGAAGAAACGAAAAGGGCGAGGCGAGGGAGAGGGCGGGAAGCCAACGCTCGGACTTTAGTCGCTACGGCGCGATTCTCACCTCGACACGCGGCGGATTTTGCCGATCAGCACAGCCTCGTGCACTCCACGCGTTGCTGATTGCTGACTTCTCCGCCGCATCAACACTTAGTCCCCAGCGTAACTTCACTCCGACCCAACCAACAAGATAGGTGCACGTTGAGGCTCGGTATGGCGGGAGCCAGCTTGCGGGATCACGATCTCCCTTTGACGAATTCACATTATCCGTCACTGCACGCAGCGACCACGAAACGCCAAGATCATTTGCGAACGCGAGTCGACGAGATGCGCTCCACCTGTACGCACCAGACTCCCAGGCTTCTTTGAGCGCAACAACGTGATCAATGTCAACGTCAGTGCCGATCGTCCAGGTCAGATTGTCGTACAGGCTGATCCACCTTCCGGTCCGAACGATACCCCCAGAAATAGTGACACTCACTTTGGATTCATCAATAAGAACTTCTGCACGTGTATCAAGTCCGTCCCCATCCGCATCAATCCAATCGCTCCCGAACTTGCTTCTGCTGTATCCACTCGAGTATTCAGACTGCACCTTCAGGCGACTAAGTGCGGCGCTCAGGCTGATGCGCGCCGTTGGAACAAGTGCAGCGGTGGGCGCGGGGGCACTGAGTGCGATGAGGAGTGCAACGAGAACAGGAGCAAGTCGACGGATCACGATCTGATCACCGTCATCTCAGCGCGAAGGACGGGGCTCCCGAGTGTGTCCGTCACATCCACGCGAAGTTGATCGTCGTCTGTACCTGCAAGGATGTGCACACGCGCGGTGCGGTCAGTGGTGACCGCAAGATACTCCATGCGAATCTGGCGTCGCGGCGCGTCAAGATGGGTGGGGGCAACCTGGGCGATCGCTTCTTCAATGATCTCAAGCCAGGCGGCATGGTTCACATGACCGAGTGGGTCAATATCTGCCCGACGAATGGAAACGTCAATCACCACCCCTGAGGGTGTGGCTGCAGGGATCTTGTTTGGTGCGAACGTTGCGTTGACACGCTGAACGAAGCTTTCAAATTCTTGTGGGAAACGTACCGGTCTCCCGTCTTGATCGGTCATCACCCAGTCGATTGCAGCGTCAGCGATGACACGCCCTGTGGCGCTAAAGAGGCGCGTGTGGCGGCGTGCCATGACGTGGCGGAATCCGACCAACGCCGTCGTGCCAGCAAGATCTTCATTTGAATGCGGCGGCTGGTCAATGAGCATGTCAACACTTCGCACCACCCAGCCGACCCCACGCGCCTCATACCAAGCGCGTCCGTACTCGAGTACTTCACTGTGGCGCCAGGCGAGATCCTGCGCGTGGCGCAGCAACGCGGCGGAGCGCATCTGTCCGCGCAAGTCGCACTCATCAAAGCGGACGCCTCGCCCCTCTTCTCGGAAGCGAGCCTCTTCGGGGAGGCGCGCTTCGTCAGCCGCGAGACCTGGGGTAAGTCTCTCGGTGATCGTGCTCATCAGGGCCTCACTCACCCCGCCGCCAGGCGGCTCAGTGTGTCTAGGGTGATCATGCGCGTCTGCTCGCGCGGACCGCGCACGATTGAGAGGCGCGCTGCGACCGTTGCCGCTGTATCGAAGGCGACGATACCGATCGCAATGCGCACCCCTGCTCCTGCCGCGCGGATCCGCGCACTTTCAAGTTCTGCGAGAAGGTTGTCGTCGATACCCCGCGCCCCCCACTTGCAGTCCCAGAGCTCAGGGATCGGCCCCGCCTCAACGGTCACGTCAAATGGGTGTGGGTCCGCGGAGGCGCCGTCAACAGAGAAGCGGCGCTCACGACGCACCATCCGCTCCGCATCTCGCGAAAGTGCGGGGCGCCTCTTAAGGATCTCAGCCGTGGTCGCCTCCACAATCGCCCCGCGATACTGCGCATTCGACTGCGCCGCCTTCCCGCCAATGGTCAGGGCGCCGACGATGAGTGGATCGCTCGGACCGCGCTGAGACGGGAGGAGCGCTGCGTACGCCGCTGCGGTTGTGGCGTCTGGCTCCGGGTCCCCCATCATTGCTCGAGCGATCAGTCGATCGGCGGGTGGCGCTGCAGCGAGGGCATGCGCGAGCGGCTTCAGGATTGGATCCGATTGAATCCCTGCGTAGACAACCGCGCGACCGTCTGGTGGTGCATCGGTAAAGGCAATGCCACCTGGGAGCCGCGTAGCACTTGGTGAACCACTCGTCGTATTTGCGCTGTGATCGCTCGGGAGTGCCTTTGGATTCAGTGCAGCAACCAGTAGCGTGGTGAGGAGGCGAGGATAGGTTGCGATCCAATCAATGGCGCGGTGCGGATCGTTCGCCGTCACTACACGCTCACCTGCGGCACGCAGCGCGTCAAGACCCCGATGTGTAGCGGGGAGGAGTTCACGCTCACCAATTGCGTTGAGCGTCTTCTCTAGTTCCGCTTCGCCATTCGTACTAATGAGCTGCGTATAGTCCAGCGCATCGGTCACGCTCTCACCAAGCGTCACCAGTTGCTTGAAGAGTTCCTGATGCGGAGCGAGGTGGTTCATCCGCGTGGCCAGCGAAGCGCGATTGCATCAAGAAGCAACTCAGGGTTTCCATTACGGCGGAGTGCTGCGAGTGCGCGGTCCAAACTGATGAGCGCGTCACGCCATGTGGTCTGCGCGCAGCGCGCGGCAACAGGGGTCAGCTCGTGGAGATCTTCTGGAAACGCTACGGATGCCGGCGCTGAGGAGGCTACGAGTGCAAGATCGCGCGCGACGCCGCGCCATAGATGGAGAAGCGCTTTTGCATTCGCGCGTCGCTCCGCTGGCGTTGGCTTCCCTCCCGCGCGTTTTGCTGGACTCTTCTTTGCGTTGGTCGCCGCGCTCTCCGGTGCAGCATCGGCACCTTCAGGTTCGCCGCCCTCTTCTGCTCCCCCCTCTTCGCCGTCCGCGATGGCAACGGAGAGGATCGCGCTCGCATCAGCAATCAGGGCGGGGAGTTGGCGAAGTCGTGCGTGCGGTGCGACGCCAACAAAGTCCAAGATCTGGCGTCGCAGTGCGGCGTGTGCACGCGCGGCATCTCCACCCGCCCCCGCGTCAATCAGGGGCCCTGGACGACCGCCAGACATGCGAAGGAGTCGCGTGGCGGTCGCAGCGTCAAGGCTGAGTCGCGTGGCGATGAGTTCGCTTGCGGCAGCTGAATCTGGGAGGCCGAGGCGGATGACGGCGCAACGGCTTCGAATGGTTGGCAGGAGAGAGGCGTCCTCCGCGGCGGCAAGGATGATGTGCGTTTGCGCGGGAGGCTCTTCAAGGGTCTTGAGCAGCGCATTCTGCGCCGGTTCGCTCATGCGGTCTGCGCGCTCAATGAGCGCGACGCGGCGCCCACCCTCTACGGGGAGGAGGGCGAGGCTCGCCTCGAGCTCGCGAATTGGCGTGATCCCGATCTCATCGGCGGCGCCGCTCGGCGAAATTCGTGCGAGGTCCGCGTGGCTCTCAGCCGCCACCAGCCTACATGCGCGGCACTCCCCACACGCGCCGCCGCTCTGCGGGCTTATGCAGAGGAGTGTTGCCGCAACGTCTCGCGCAAGCGTTCCCGCACCCGCACCACGTGGCCCCACGATCAGCAGGGCGTGTGGTGGAACGCCAGTTAAGAGCTGCGCGACGCGCGACGCGGCCGCATCGTGACCGCGAGTTGCGAAGCGTGCAGGCGGGCGTGTGGCTGCGTCAGGTTGACTGGCCGGCGCGGACACCGCCTTCGCCATTCGGCTCGCCTCTTACCTCTTGCTCTTTGGTCGTGCAGCTGGCTTCTTGACCAGCGCCACCTTGGCCGCGGGCTTCTTCGCCGCGGGCTTCTTCGCCGCGGGCTTCTTCGCCGCGGGCTTCGCCTTGGCGCGCGCGCGCCCACCTGTTGGGGCGTCCTTCCCGCTCAACGCAGGAGCGCTGTCAGCGGAGCGACCAGTGGCCTCAAGCTGCGAGCGCAAGAGTGCCGCAACGTCGGATGGAACAGACTCGCTCTCCATGCCAGCCGACATGTTGGAGCGGCTAGAACCGTCACGCTGCGATCGAGCAACCTCGTCCGCGATTCGTGATGGGCCCGAGCCGAGTGCTCGTCGCGATGCGCCCGAAGGCTGTGCAGGTCCACGACGTTCGCTGCGCATGTACTCCGGCACACCGCCAGAGACGCTGCCGTCAAGATCTGCAAGCGACATCGTCTCGATCGGTCCGTCATACGCGGAACCAGGGAGTGGCGTGCCGCTGCGCGGTGCATCCGCAAATCCTTCGCCGCGTCCGCGTCCGCCGCGTCCGCGTCCGCCGCGTCGTCGGCGGCGACGTGGTGCGTCTCCTGTGTCGTGTTCATGCTCTTGACCGACGGCTGGTCGGTTGAGGTCGCTCGGCTCAAGGTCATCGAGTGACATTGTCTCGATGGCGTCTGCATCGATGACGCTGCCGCCAACACGCACCGTTGCGCCCGTGCGACCGCGCACAGGGGCTGACCGCCCAACACCACCTCGACGCGAGCGTCCACGCTCTTCGCGTGGTTCAGGGGTGCGACGTGGTCGCGCTGGAGCCTCGGACTGCTTATCGGGGACCTCTGTCATGGAGAGGTCTTCGTCGCCGTCAGCGGCTACGCGGCGGCCGCTGCGCGAACCACCCGCCTCAACCTTCGCAATGGATGTGATCTCAATGAATTGATCGGCAACGTCCACAAGATCGCTGCTTGTGTTGGCGCGGAAGCTCACGACTTCGACGCGAACTCCCATGTCTTGCACGGCGCGAATCGCGGGGGCAAAGTCACCGTCACCAGAGATAACAACAGCGACATCAAGCTTCGGTGCGAGGCGAACAAGGTCAACCACGAGTTCAATGTCAAGGTTTGCCTTGAAGCGGCCGTCGCCATACTTTCGTACATCCTTGCTGACAACCTTATAGTTGTTTCGCGCGAGGAAGTTGTGGAACGCTTTCTGATTCTCATTATCTGGATCAAGTCCGGTGTACGCGTATGCGCGAATGAGATCGCGGTTCGCGGTGATGGTCTTGAGCAGCGTGACGTAGTCAATGTCGACTCCGGCTGCCTTTGCGGCATAAAAGACGTTTGCGACGTCAACGAATACTGCAACGTTACGACTCATGATGTGTGTACCTCTTTATCTGTCTCGTAGTAGATGTTGTGGCGTGCGCTGCTACGACGGGGCGGCGCCTCACTGGCACCTGCCCGCGCGTCGGAGCGCACGGCTGCACCTAACCACCCTAACAGAGGGGCGAGCTACTCGGTCAACGTGTGCTCAACTCCCTCGTGGACGTCGAAGGGTGAGGAGGCTACCGATCGTCGCGGGCGTCAACGATCTGTGCGACGCCAGCGATCCAGGCTCCGAGCCCAAGGAGGGTGACCCAGAGCCCTGGGGCGCGGAGCGGGGCGAAGACCACAGCGAGCGAGAGTTCGCTTCCTGTTGCGCGGACGGCCGCCTCACTTGCGGCCAGGAGGAAGGCAGCACTTGCAGCAGAGACCAGCCCAACATGAAGGGGCCAAGCATCAATCGGAAGTTGCTCCCCCACCGCATCTGGTGCGATGAGGATGGCGAGGAGCGCGAGGGCGCAGAAGAAGGCGAACACGCCAATTGAATCAAACGCGTTCCCGGTAATGGCGGGGGTGCCGCCGCCGCCGAGCGTCCACCATGAAGGAAGTGCGCCGAGAACCACAAGGGCGGCGCCGAAGCCGCTCAAGCGCCGTCCGTTACTTCGACTGCGCAGGTTCCCCGCCCCTGTTTGGAGTCGCCCGATCGGCTTCACCGAACTAAGCCTCACCAAGCGCGGAGGCGTAGAGCTCGCGCTTCAACACGCCAACGTAACGGAGGTTTCTGTACGTCTCACCGAAGTCGAGTCCATATCCAACGACGAACTTGTCCGGAATCTCAAACCCGGTCCAGTCGACCTTCATGTCAACGAGGCGACGTGCTGGCTTATTGAGCAGCGTCACAATGCGAATTGACCGCGGGCTCTTTCCACCGAGGTATCCCGTCAGATAGTTCAAGGTCAGTCCGGTATCAATGATGTCTTCTACAATCAGGACGTCTCGCCCCTCAATGGTTCCTGAGAGGTCTTTCAGGATTCGAACGGTGCCACTCGACTCTGTGTTGCCACCGCCATACGAGGAGACCTCCATCAGATCGATGACCACGTTGCTTGGGATTGCACGCATGAGGTCTGCCACAAAGACGAGCGAGCCCTTGAGCACGCTTACGAGTACGAGCGGCTCTCCTCCGCTATACGCCGCTGCAATCTCTGCGCCGAGCTCCCGTACGCGTGCCTGAATTGCCGCTTCATCAATGAGCACTTCTTCGATGTCGTCATGCGGGTTGTTGCTTCGTGCGCTGCTCATGCGGCCGCCTCTCGAACTCTCTCTCTGCGCCTCCGTGGCGGTGTCGTTGACCCAGAGGGTCCAACAACCCCACGCGCGTTGCGTCGATACTTCCACATCAGTGCTTTGATGTCGCTCGCGTCGAGGAGCTTGATTCGAAGGTCAGGATAGAGGGCGGCGAAGCGCCGCAGCTTTCTGCGCTTCTGCCGCATCAGTGCCTGCCGAATGGTGGTGATTTCAACCCAGAGGTCTACGTCTGGGAGGTAAAAGTCTGGCGCGAACCGCGAGGCGACACGCCCATCGGTGTCATGCGTCAGCGGAAATGCGGTTGCCTCGTACTCCCAACGGATCCCGTAGAAGTCAAGGATTTCGGCAAACTCCGCCTCACTCCGATGCGCGAAGGGGTGGGTTCCGACTGCAGTCTCCATCGGCTTCGCATCGTAGCATCGGGGCAGATCGGATACTCTCCCAGGGTATGGATGAACACACGGGACACAGCTACACCAAAGACCGCAAGGTGCTGATGAACCGCCTCAGTCGGCTTGAAGGCCAGGTTCGCGGCATTGGGCGGATGGTTGATGGCGAAGAGTACTGCGTTGACATCCTTCAGCAGATCGCTGCGCTTCGCGCAGCAGTAGATGCGCTCGGGCTGCTCATCCTGGAAGACCACGTGCGTGGGTGCGTGAAGAGCGCAGTGGAGAAGGGTGAGGCAGACAAGTACGTTGAAGAGGTCCTTGATGTGGTGCGCCGTTCCATGGGTCGACCAGCACGACCGAGCGAGAAGCGTGGTTGAACGAACGCCAGCCGCTCCCAACAAACCCTGACGAACTCCCAGCAACGGAGCGAGCCACTCTCGACGCTCTTGATGCGCTGCTCCAAGCGGCGCCGCTCCCGCCGCTCAGCGGGTCCGAGCGCAACGTTCTCACTGCACACCTACGTCTCTTGGATGCGTGGAATCCGTTCATCAATCTGACCCGGATTGAGAGTGCGAGTGATCGAGCGTCGCGCCACCTTCTCGACGCCCTTGTTGCCGTCCCGCTCATTGACCAGCTAGCGCCAGACGGCGGCGCGTTTGCAGATCTCGGCAGTGGTGGTGGATTCCCTGGGATTCCGCTGGCGGCACGCCTCCTTCATGCGCGTCCGCGCGCAACGTTTGACTTGATAGAAGCGACAGGGAAGAAGGCTCGCTTTCTTGAAGCGGTCACTGCGGCGAGTGGACTGGCGCCGCGGCTTCGCGTCGTTCAGGCACGAGCAGAGGAGCTCGTATCAACTAACCCAACGCGCTACAACGTGATCGTTGCGCGCGCCGTTGCGCCTCTGGCAGAACTCACACGACTCGCGCGACCGCTCCTCGCCGCTGGTGGACACCTCGTTGCATGGAAACGAGAAGGTGACGGTTGGGGAGAAGAACTTGCAACTGCAACTTCTCTCGTTGGGCCTGATGCCATTCGCGTGCATCGCGTGAGCCAGCACGGACTCGACCGCGCGCTCCTCGTCCTCGTGAGTGGATGAGGTACGGCTGCAGGTATAGAATCGGAGTTGAGCGCGGCTAAGAGCGGCATTGGTCCCTCTGAACCCCTGACCGGCCTCACCGCCGGCCCTTGAAGCTATAGAGGGCGGTCCTACGTCATGACGAACGAGAGTAAGAACCCCGCGCCGCTTGGCGATGACGAAGAGTGGTTCATTGAAGAGGAGCCAGACCACCTCGTCGCCTCTGAGGCGGGGAGTGAGCCGGTAAACAGCGTTGGTCGAGCCACCCTCGCCGCAAAGACCGCAATCTTCGGGCGGCGCCTCTCAAATGCGGAAGAGGGTGAGGAGCGGCTGCCGAAGAAGTTCGCCCTTCCAGTCTTCTCCTCAGACGCAATCTCTTCGAGTGCCTATGCGAGCGAAGAGATCCTCATTGTTCTCGCCTCAGCGGGTGCCTCCTATCTCGCCTTCGGCCCCGTGATCGCCCTCGCAGTTGGGCTCCTTCTCGGGATCGTGGCAATCAGCTACCGCCAGGTCTGCTTCGGCTTCCCGAAGGGGGGCGGCGCGTACGCGGTCGCCTCAAGCACGCTCGGCACGGTTCCGTCACTCGTCGCGGCATCGAGCCTTGTCATTGACTACATCCTTACGGCTGCGGTGAGCACCGCTGCTGGCGTAGCAGCCATCACATCGGCGCTCCCTGAGCTCCTGCCGTGGCGCGTTGAGATGGCGCTCGGTGCCCTCTTCCTGCTGGTCCTTGCAAACCTGCGAGGCCTTCGCGAGTCCGGTCGTCTCTTCGCCATTCCTACCTACCTCTTCGTCGGCGGTGCACTCTCGGTGATCGGGATTGGACTGATCCGCATTGCGCTCGGTGATCCTGCAGTGAACTGGAGCCAGGGAGTTGTCGTTGAGGCGCATGACGGCATGCAGCTCATTCTCCCCTTCCTGCTACTGAA
>CAYSEM010000014.1:18204-19551 GCA_964430115.1 uncultured Chloroflexota bacterium
TTGTCGTTGAGGCGCATGACGGCATGCAGCTCATTCTCCCCTTCCTGCTACTGAAAGCCTTCGCGTATGGATCTGTTGCGCTAACTGGAACCGAAGCAATTTCCGACGGCGTTGCTGCATTCAAGAAGCCAGAGGCGAAGAATGCTGCAGACACAATGGCGATCATGGCGGTGCTCCTTGCCACCATCTTCTTTGGAATGTCGCTGCTCGCCTTCGCGTTCGGCAAAGTGCCCCAAGAAGTTGGTGGCGAGACTCTTATCTCACAGATTGCTCGAGCAACGCTTGGCGGAGGTATTCCATACGCCATCTTCCAGATCGCAACGACTGGAATTCTGCTCCTCGCTGCAAACACCGGGTTCAACGGTGGCCCACAGCTTGCGCGCATCCTAGCGCGCGATGGATTCCTCCCCCGTCAAATTGGCCAACGAAGTGATCGACTGGCTTATGCGGGTGGAATTCTTACCATTGCAGCGGGCGCAGTAATCTTCCTGATTGCAACCGGCGCACTCGTGACACTGCTGATTCCTGCGTATGCGATTGGCGTCTTTCTTGGTTTTACCATCAGCCAAACCGGCATGGTGGTTCATTGGCGAAAGCTTCGTGGAGAAGGCTGGCGCGGAAAAGCCCTTCTCAACGGCGTTGGCGCCGCCGTCACCGGTGTCGTGCTTGTGATCATCTCTGTTGCAAAGTTCGCAGCCGGAGGATGGATCATCTTTGTGCTCGTACCACTCGTTGCGCTCTTTATGGCCGCCGTGCGCCAGCGCTACAACCGGCACGAGCGGGAGCTCGCGATCAAGCCTGGACTAATCTTCGATGCGCCGCACCGACCGCGACGCATTATTGCCCCGTTCGGCGAGATCAATCGTTCAACGGTGCGCGCTATCACGCTCGGCCGAATCTTGGAGGGGAAGACGGGGGAGCTTATCGCCGTACGCGTCGTCTTTAGCGAGGAAGAGGAGCGCGAGATCCGCGCGCACTTCGAATCGCTCTTTCCAGGGGTCAGGTTGGTGACGGTGGAGTCGCCGTACCGACTCATCGTCGAACCGATCAGCCACTTCCTCGACGAGCTTGAGGAGCTCCCCCACGCCTCAGGCGAGATGCCGATCAATGTGGTGATGATTCCGGAGTACGCAGGGCGTCACTGGTGGGATCGAATCCTCCATAACGGCAACGGGAAGCGCCTCAGGGACACGCTGCTCGGCCGCCGCAACACGGTGATTGTTGACCTTCCGTACCGCCGGGACGTGGAATAGCCGCGATCTACCCTGCCACCCTATGCGTAGGGTAGTTGACAATGGTATTGGTAGGGTTCTAGGATACGGGGGTGTTCAGGAGCAGCGGAGCTGG
>CAYSEM010000015.1:0-17836 GCA_964430115.1 uncultured Chloroflexota bacterium
CTTCTTGCTCTTGCGGCGCTTTCGCTTCGCAGGAGCCTTGGCAGCGGCCTTCTTGCTCTTGCGGCGCTTTCGCTTCGCAGGAGCCTTGGCAGCGGCCTTCTTGGCTGACTTGCGTCGCTTGCGCTTCGCAGGAGCCTTCTTGGCAACGGCCTTCTTGGCTGACTTGCGTCGCTTGCGCTTCGCAGGAGCCTTCTTGGCAACGGCCTTCTTGGCGCGTCGCTTGGTGGCAGGCTTACGCTTCGCAGCGGCCTTCCTCTTCTTCTTTACTGCCATGTTCTGGACCTCCACTCTGGTCGACCCGACTAGCGGGTCGGCCATTAACTCCACCCCAAAACTGGGGCTTGTTGAAAAGTAAAACACAATGTGGATAAGTGCAACCCCAAATGTGCATGGCGCAACTCGGCGGGGCTCCCCGACCCGTCAGATGGGGCCAGCCACCCCCTATTTTTGGCGCAAATACACCCGGATTGCACCAGATCCGAGACGTTGCACACGGTGATGCGCTCCGCCGCGTCACGTCGCTGCTGATTTGGCAGATTATTTGAAAAACCTCCGATTTCGTGCTCAAATTTGATGCGCTGGGCGTGGCGTAGAGCGCGCGCAGCGCGCAAAAAACGGCGCGCCCACCCCAAAAAGTGGCGGTTGGAAGGGGAAATTCTTGACCTGACCCGCCGTTAGCCGTAGGGTTAGCCACATGTTGGCGTACCGCTACTTTAGGAGCCCGGTCTGACCCGCCCAGACGCCTAGCGTCTGACCGGCGGTCCGGCCGGGATGTGAGCAGAGGGGCCCCCTCTGCTCTTTTCTTTTCCCCCAACCCGCCGGGGCACCGGCAGAAAACCAGGAGCCAGAAATGTTCGTCCGAATGATCAAGGCAGCGACCGCGGAGCAGCTGGGTGCCGTCCGCGAACTCGCGGTAGCGGCTGGGCTTGCGGTCTATGAAGAGCAGGGGGCGACCGGATCCACCCTTGCAATCCTCGGCCCGTCCGGGGTGAGCGCCACACTTGAGCAAGAGTTTGCCGCGCTCCCAGGTGTTGCAAGCGCGAAGCGCGCGACGCGACCGTATCGCCTCGCCTCACGTGAGTTCCGTGATGCGCCGACCGTTGTCAAAGTGCGCGATGCGGTGATCGGCGGCGGCTCCCTGACGCTGATGGCGGGTCCCTGCTCGATTGAATCTCGTGATCAGCTGTTTGAAGTTGCGCAGGGTGTGGCCGACGCAGGGGCGACGCTCCTTCGCGGCGGAGCATTCAAGCCGCGCACCTCGCCGTACGCCTTCCAGGGGCTCGGCCTTGATGGGCTTCGCCTCCTCGCGGAGGCGCGGGAGCGCACTGGTCTCCCCATCATCACAGAGGTGATGGAGCCAGCGCAGGTTGACATGGTGGCCGAGTTCGCCGACGTGCTACAGATTGGCACACGCAACATGCAGAACTTCTCGCTCCTCAATGCGGTCGGGCGAACGCGCATGCCCGTGATGCTAAAGCGAGGTCTCTCTGGGACGATTGAGGAGTGGCTCCTCGCCGCGGAGTACATCTTGGCGGCGGGAAACACGCAACTCATCCTCTGTGAGCGCGGCATTCGAACCTTTGAGACCGCCGCGCGCAATACGCTCGACCTCAATGCCGTTCCGATCCTTCGCAGGCTGACGCATCTCCCTGCCATCGTGGACCCAAGCCATGCCACAGGGAAGCGTTGGATGGTCGCGCCGATGTCGTACGCCGGCGTTGCGGCTGGAGCCGACGGAATCATGGTGGAGGTGCATCCGAAGCCTGAGGAAGCCTGGTCTGACGGGGAGCAGTCGCTCACGATCCCGATGTTCCAGCGACTCGCGGGTGAGCTGCGCTCCATCCACACGCTGGTCACGCCGTTCCACGACGACCCGGGTGCGGCTGGCGCGAGCCCGACGAAGAGCTAGGGCGTGGCACACCGCGTCACCCCCGCAGCGCGTCTGCGCGGCGAACTCCGACTCCCTGGCGATAAGTCCATCAGCCATCGCGCGCTCATGTTTGCGGCGATCGCCAACGGCGAGACACTGATCAGCGGGGCGGGCGATGGACACGACGTGCGCTCGACTGCTGGGATGATGGCGGCGCTCGGCGCCTCGTGTGAGCGGCTCCCAGCCGCGCCCGATGATGCGCCTGGTACGGCTCGCTGGCACGTGCGATCCCCTGGGCGTCGCGCGCTTGCAGCTCACGGTGATGGCCTCCTTGACTGCGGCAACTCAGGAACGAGCGCACGACTCGGCGCGGGCTTCGTAGCCGGAGTTCGCGGAGTGCACACGCTGAACGGAGATGCATCGCTCCGCCGACGCCCGATGGCGCGCGTGCTTGAGCCGCTCCGCGCGATGGGTGTCGAGGCCTCAGGTGCGACAGGCGAACGTGGCGAGACTGCGCCGCTACGGATCGTCGGCGGCACGCTCAAGGGGGGCGAGTGGCGCTCAAAGACGCCGAGCGCGCAGGTGAAGAGCTGCGTCTTGATTGCTGGCCTCGCCGCAAGCGGCAGCACCACCTATATAGAGAGTGTCGCAACGCGCGACCACAGCGAGCGCATGCTTGTGGCGCGCGGCGCCACCATCAACCGCACGCAGGGGGCGGACGGCAGCTGGTCCATCCGCGTGCAGGGTGAGGCGGAGCTGCGAGCGATCCGGCAGGTGCACGTTCCGGGCGACCCCTCCTCCGCCGCCTTCTGGCTCGTTGCCGCAAGCCTGCACCCAGATGCTGACCTGACCATCCGTGGCGTCTCGCTGAACCCCACCCGCCGCCATGTCATTGAGATCCTGCGCCGCATGGGCGCATCCATTGAAGAGACGCCAGGCCCAGATGACGGTTCTGGTGAGCCGGTCGGCGACCTTCGCGTTCGCAGTGCCGACCTCCACGGGGTGGAGATCACCCCGCAGGATGTGGCGCTCGCCATTGATGAGATGCCGATCCTCTCGCTCGCGGCAACGATGGCGCGCGGTGCAACCAGCATCCGTGGCGCTGGGGAACTCCGAGCGAAGGAGAGCGACCGCATTGCAGGGATTGCGGATGGGCTGACACAGCTAGGGCTCCACGTCCGTGTTGAGGGTGACGACCTGCACTTTGTTGGCAGCGAGCGACCAAAGGGCGGGACTCCCGCCGTCCGCGGCGATCACCGCCTAGCGATGACCTTTGCGGTGGCGGCACTTGTTGGCGGAGGGGCGGTCGAGATCGATGAACCAGAGGCGGCCGCGGTGAGCTACCCAACCTTCTTTGACGACGCTGCCCGAGTTGCAGGCGGCGCGGCACAGGGCACACCAGCATGAGTAAGCGCATCGTTCTCTTGGGACACCCAGTGAAGCAGAGTCTCTCGCCCGCCTTTCAGCAGGCCGCCTTCGACCACGTGGGGCTCCCCGTTCGCTATGAGGTGATGGATGTTCCCCCGAAGGAACTCGCCGCCGCCGTGGCCGCACTTCGCGCAGATGCGGACGTGATCGGTGCCAACGTCACGATCCCGCACAAGGAGACGATCGGTTCACTCCTTGATTCAGTGACCGAGGAGTGCGCAAGTATCGGGGCGGTCAATACGATCACGCGCGCAGGGAGTCGCCTCGTGGGGCGCAACACGGATGTCGCAGGGCTTCGCGGCTCACTCGATGCCCTACTTGATGGACGCCGCATGCCGCGGGCGGCACTGATCCTCGGCGCAGGTGGAGCGGCACGTGCCGCAGTTGCCGCGCTGGTTGGTGCGGCGGTTGGCCAGATCAGCATCACGAATCGTCACCTCCGTCGCGCCGAGCAGGTGGTTGCTGCGGCGCAGAAGTCGTGGCCGCACCTCGCCATCCGAGCCGTTCCGTGGCACGAATCGATCCTTGTAGAAGAGGCGGCGCGCGTGGGGATCGTCATCCAGGCCACGAGCGTCGGACTCGATCCAAACGACGCCCCCGCACTGCCCGCCGCCGCATTCCGCGAAGGCCAGTACGTCATTGACGTCGTCTACGCCCCGGGCGGGACTGCGCTGGTACGGAGTGCACGCGCCGCTGGCGCTGAGGCGACCGACGGACTTGAGATGCTCCTTCTACAGGGTGCCGCATCGTTTGAGCTCTGGACGGGGCGGCCCGCACCAATCAGCATCATGCGTGACGCACTCGCCGCCGCCGCGGCATCATCTAAGGAGAGAAAAGGGTCGTCCGAAGGACTAGGAGGGGTGAAGTGAGTTTTCGATTCTTGACCGCTGGTGAGTCACACGGGCCAGAACTCGGCGTCATCGTCGAGGGGATGCCCGCTGGAGTTCCGCTCACCGAAGTGGCGATCGCCGTTGACCTGAAGCGCCGACAGGGCGGCTACGGTCGCGGAGCGCGTCAGAAGATTGAACAGGACCACGCGCGCATTCGCAGCGGCGTCCGACACGGCCTCACGCTCGGCTCCCCCATCCTTCTGCTGATTGAGAATCGCGACTGGGAGAACTGGACGCGCGTGATGCAGGTGGAGCCACTGAGCGCCGAGGATGCGGCCGAGCTTGCCGCAAGTGCCGCAGAAGGGACGAAGCGCGCAATCCCCGTCACCCGCGTCCGTCCAGGACACGCGGATCTCGCCGGCGCTCTCAAGTATGGATTTGATGATGTTCGCAATGTGCTCGAGCGTGCATCAGCGCGTGAGACCACGGCGCGCGTTGCCGCGGGGGGTGTGGCGAAGGCGCTGCTCAGCGCGCTCGGCGTGGAGATCTGGTCGTTCACCGCGGAGGTCGGCGGTGTGGCCGTGGACCCAGAGACGTGCACGCGGACGCGCGAAGAGTCTGAGCAGAGCCCGCTGCGCTGCCCTGATCCGGCCGCGGAGGCGCGCATGGTCGCTCGCATTGATGAGGCGCGTGAGGCGGGGAACACCGTTGGCGGAATCTTTGAAGTGGTGGTGAAGGGTCTGCCTATTGGACTCGGCTCTTACGTGCACTGGGATCGTCGACTTGATGCAGCACTCGCACAGGCGGTGATGAGCATCCAGAGCGTCAAGGGGGTGGAGTTCGGTCTCGGCTTTGAACAGACCCGCATCTTTGGATCAGAGGTTCATGACGTGATCGAAGGGCGCACTGCGGCCGGCGCGTGGGTACACCGCACGAATCGTGCTGGTGGTCTGACGGGTGGCGTCAGCAACGGCGAGCCACTCGTGATCCGCGCGGCGGTGAAGCCAATCAGCACCCTGGCTCGACCACTCCCTTCCGCTGATCTGATCAGCGGTGAGAAGGTGGAGAAGGCGCACTACGAACGTTCGGACATCAGCGTGGTCCCAGCGGCTGGCGTGATTGGCGAAGCGATGGTCGCTCTCGCACTCATCCCCTTCCTACTGGAGAAGCTTGGTGGCGACTCACTCGAAGAGATCAGGGCGAACCTTGACGCACTTCGTGCGCGAGCAGCAACACCGCGCAGCGCACCGGTCGCTGGCGGCGCACACGACCCTGAGACAGATGCGAGTGGGACAAGCGCCGCAGGCTCCGGCGGCGACGACTAAATCCCGATGAGGACGCGACGAAGCAACCTTGCGCTCGTCGGCCTCCCCGGCGTGGGGAAGAGTTCTCTCGGACGCAGGCTCGCAGCGCAGCTCAACGTTCCGCTGCTCGACCTTGACCGCAGCATCATCGCAAGCACGGGTGTTGCAAAAGACAGCGTGGAGGGAATCTTCGCGCGCGAAGGCGAAGCGGGATTCCGCATCCGCGAACGCTCTGCCGTTGCCGCGCTTGATGAGGTCACGCCGCCGGCTGAGGGAGCCGCTGCCGCCCTCGGCATTGGTAGAATCGTTGCGCTTGGTGGCGGGACGCTCGTTGATCCACGCAACCGTTGGGTGATCAGTCAGGTCGCCCGCATCCTCTGGCTTGACGCTCCAGACGCGGTGATCGCTGGGAGGCTCCGAACAGCGCGCGTGGTGCGCCCCCTGATGAAGCGAGGGAACCCAGAGGAGACACTGCGCACCCTCCGCGCAGAGCGATCGCGCTTCTATGCGATCGGGGCACGCCTGGAGAGTAAGAAGAGTCCAGGAACACTCGCAGCGCCTGCCATTGAGCTCCTTCAGAACTCTCCGCGTGGCAGCGGACGCCTCCTCCTCTCCGCGGCCCTCCGCTCAGGGCAGTGGGATCTTGGCGTCGGCATTGCAACGGAGTCACTGCTCCGCGTATTGAAGACTCGGAACACACGTCGCGTGGTCATGGTCAGCGAACCGAATGCGGAGCGTGCGATCGGAGCAACGATCGCTGCGGCGCTGAAACGCGCAAAGATCAGCGTGACGCCGCTCACCCTGAAGTCCGGAGAGTCAGCAAAACAGTTGACGGTGATCGACGACGCTGCGCGCACTCTCGCCGCCGCCGGCATTGAGCGGGGCGACCTCATCGTTGCCGTTGGTGGTGGCGCGCTGACGGATACAGCGGGACTCCTCGCCGCCCTCTATCTGCGCGGCATTGACTGGGTTGCCGTACCAACCACACTCGCCGCCCAGTTGGATGCGTCATTAGGAGGAAAGACGGGCGTTGACCTCCCAGAGGGGAAAAATTTGGTTGGCGCATTCCATCAGCCAATCGCAGTAATCGCCGACCTTGTGGCGCTGCGCTCCCTGCCTACGCGTGAAATCGTTGCCGCAACGGGTGAGGCGGTGAAGATTGCACTCCTCGGTGAGGATCGCCTCTTCACCCTCCTCGAAGAGTGCGCGACACGCATCGCGGCAGGCGACGCGTCGCTGCATGAAGACGGCACGTATGCAGAGATCGTGGAGCGCGCCGGGTGGTGGAAGTGCACCGTCGTTGCAGGCGATGAGCGAGAGGCGGGATTGCGCATGAGCCTGAATCTCGGGCACACGCTCGGGCATGCGCTGGAGCAGGCGGCAAACTACAAGGGGATCCTGCATGGCGAGGCGGTCGGCTACGGCCTTCGCGCAGCGCTCACCATCGGCCAAGAGCTCGGCGTCACCCCGGCAGCACGCGCGTCCCGTGCACTCGCACTGCTGGACGCGCTCGGCCTTGGCGTCGCTCCTCGCCGCGAGTCCCCCGCCGCGCTGGTTGAGGCCACGACGCGCGACAAGAAGGTTGCGGGCGGGAAGATTCGCTGGGTCCTCGCAACGGAGCGCGCATTCGAGATCCGCGACGATGTCCCTGCTAGCCTCGTCCTACGTGCCGCCACGCAGATGCTGGCGGGGAGTGGAGGGAAACGGTGACCGAGCGAGCCACACGCATCCGCGCCAGCGAACTCTCACCGCGCACGCGCGCGCATGCGGCTGGTGACGAAATCCTGCTGCTCAACGGCCCTAGCCTCAACCTGCTCGGCGAGCGTGAGCCAGAGCGCTACGGAACGACCACCCTTGATGAAATTGAGTCGCGTGTTGCGGCCGCCGCAGAGGCCGCAGGGATGACACTCGTTGATTCCTTTCAGTCAAACCATGAGGGCGATCTGATCGACCGGCTCCACGTGCGCGACTTTTCGTGGGTGATCATCAATCCTGGCGGACTCACGCACACCAGCGTCAGCCTCCGCGATGCACTCTTGGCCGTCGAGCGTCCGTTCGCCGAAGTGCACCTCTCCAACCCTGAAGAGCGCGAAGCATTCCGACACATCAGCCTCCTTGAGGATGTTGCTGCCGTTGCAGTTCGCGGCATGCTCGCCGCAGGCTACGAACGCGCCGTTGCACTGATCGCCGAGCTGCGCGCCGAGGTGACCACGTGAGCAGCGATCCCGCCGCACGGCTTGCCGAGATTCGCGGTGAGATTGATCGCATCGACAGCGAACTGCTGAAACTCTTGGAGGAGCGCACGAACTTTGCGCTGGAGGCGGGTGCCGCCAAGGCGGCGCTCGGTCGCCCAGTGCACGATCCAGAGCGAGAAGCGCAACTACTGGCGCGAATCAGCGCGCGTGGCGCAGGCGCACTCAGTCCTGAGGATCTTCGGGCGCTTTGGGTGCTGCTGATGGCGGCGACGCGTCGAGCGGAGTCGCAGGAGTAAAGCCGGCACATCGCATCACTGGGAGGCGCGGGTATCGCGCGTAGCGAGGGTCGCGATCAGAGAGACCGCAGCGCAAGAATTCAGAACCTCGTCCACTGGTGATCTCGCGCGCTTCCACGCAGCCGGCACAGAGACCGAGCCGCTTCATGAGATGTGGCGGAGGGGGAGGGATTCGAACCCCCGCAGACCGTTACCAGCCTGGGCTGTTTTCAAGACAGCTCCGTTCAACCACTCCGGCACCCCTCCGCTGCGCAGTCTATCGGATGCAGCGGGCGAGATCAGGCGAGCGGGCGAAGGTGCGTGCGGCCCCCGAGATACGGATGCAAAACGGCGGGAAGCTTGACGCTCCCGTCCGGCTGCGCCCCGTTCTCCAGCAGCGCCGCCAAGACGCGCGGGATGGCGAGGCCAGAACCGTTGAGCGTGTGAACGAACTCGGGCTTGGCGCCCGGTTCGCTGCGATGTCGGATTGCCATGCGGCGCGCCTGATAGTCGCCAAAGTTGGAGCAGGACGAGACCTCGAGCCAGCGCTTCGATCCGGCCGCCCAGACCTCAAGGTCGTACTTGCGCATCTGGACGAATCCCATGTCGCCTGTCGCCATCAGCAGCACTCGGTACGGAAGCTCGAGTCGCTGCAGCAGAATCTCGGCGCGCTCGGTGAGCCACTCGAGTGCAGCGCGCGAATCCTCTGGCCGCTCGAAGCTGACCATCTCCACCTTGTCGAACTGGTGCAGGCGGAGAATGCCACGCGTCTCACGACCGGCGGCTCCCGCTTCACGGCGGAAGCAGGGGGTGTACGCCGCATAGCGAATCGGGAGTTGCGCACCGTCCAAGATCTCATCGCGGTGAAGATTTGTGACGGGGACCTCTGCAGTTGGTGCAAGGTAGAAGCCATCACGACCGACCACATACATCTGATCTTCCTTGTCAGGGATCTGCCCCGTACCACGTGCAGAGGCCTCATTCACCAAGATGGGTGGCCAGATCTCCGTGAATCCGTTCTCGCGCACATGTGTGTCGAGGAAGAGATTGATCAGCGCGCGAATCAGTGCGGCGCCATCCGCGCGATACGCAGGGAAGGCGGCACCCGCCACCTTTGCGCCGCGCTCTAGGTCGAAGATGCCGAGTCGTTCGGCAACTGCATCGTGTTCTGGTGCTGGCGCCGTTGCTGGCGCACTCCCGTCGGCAGGGATTCCAGGATGCCCCGTCGGCGCCCAGGTGCGGATGCTGCGGTTCGCCTCGGCGCCACCAACGGGGATGTCTTCGTCGGGTGGGTTCGGAATTCGAAGGAGCGCATCTTCTAGCGCCGCCTCCGCCGTTGCCAGCTGATCTTCAAGCTGCGTCAGTTGATCGGCGATCTTCTGTGAGGCCGCCTTTCCGGCAACCACCTTCGCGTCGTCCTTGGCGGTGCCAGCGGCGAGCAGCCCACCAACTTCAGCCGAGATGCTCTTCCGCTCGGCGCGGAGTGCGTCCACCTTGACGGAGAGTTCGCGCCGACTCGCATCCGCGGCGAGGGCTGCGTCAACCACGGCTGGATCTTCACGCTTTGCGATCGCGCCCGCGCGCAGGCGGTCAGCGTCGTCCCGAAGCCGCTGTGTGCCGACGCTCATGCCCGTCCTCCACTCATGCGCGCACTCTACTGAATGGCGGCGGCTGCGCGCAGGCGCGTCACCACAAGTGCTGGATCTAGCGCAGCGAGAAGCCAGCCAGCGCGCGGGCCGTTGGTGCGGCCGAGGAAGGCGGCGTAGAGCGACGCGAAGGCGCGCACCGGCTGGAGGCCTCCCTCTTTGGCGGCACTGAAGATGAGACTCTGCCACGCCTCGCCGCCGGTTGGCTTCGCCGCATCCGCCGCATCCGCAAGGGAAAGGAGCCATGCGCGCTCTTGCGCACTTAGTTCGCGGACGGCATCCGCTGGGAGATCTTCGCGCACGGCGATGCGCGCCTCGTCGGGCGCATAGTCCGCAAGCCAGTGCTTCGCCGCCTCAATGCGCTCACTCAGCTCTTGCTGCTCGCCCGCCGTCAGCGCGCCACCCTTCTCTTCCGCTGCACGTGCTGATGCATCCACGCCAGGGAGCTGCAAGAGGAGGGAGAGCTGCCCAAACGCGGGACGCCAGGCGGCCGCCGCGGTGGCAGCTGATGCCGCATCTACCTCTGCCACCTGACTGTAAAAGTGCATCCGTTCGTGATCGAGTGGCAACTCGCCGCGCACCGTCTTGCCGGCGGTCGCGTTGCTGATGCGGTCGTATTCATCCAGCAGACGCGGGATCGCATCGGTGCCAGAGGGGTCAAAGTCGATCGCCTGGTTTGGTCGCGGGCGCAGGAAGAGGAAGCGCAGCGCGCTTGGCGGAATCGACTCTGCAACGGCGTGCGCAGCGGCGCCGCGCCCCTTTGAGGTGGACATCTTCTTCCCGCCCACATTGAGGAACTCGTACATCACGTTGATCGGCGGCTCGCGATCAAAGACTTCACGCGACACGGCCTCGCTGCGATCGCGTGATCCGCCCTTCGTTGAAAGGTCCTTGCCGCACCCTTCAATCGTGATCCCCATCAGCGACCACTTCGCCGCCCACTCCACGTTGAACGGCATCTTCGCGGCGCCACCAAACGGCGCAACGCGACCCTCGTGGCCGCACCCCTTCGCCCATGCCACATAGTCAGGGAGGCAGCGGTAGCGCACGGTGGCGCCATCCCAATCATCAGCAAGCGTGGTTCCAACACGGTTACACGCCTCACAGATCACCTGCACGGGAAGCCAGCCGGCTGGACGCTCAACGTTGCTCACTCGCACATACAGGTCGCGAATCACCTGTGCCTTATCAAGAGCGATACGCATGTACGGATCCATCTTCCCTGTTGGATAGATCTCTGAGAGCCAATAGAACTCAGGTCGAATCCCCAGGCGCGCAAAGGTGGGGAAGAAAAGGGTCTCAACAAAGTGACGCGCGTAGTTGGTTGCCGTTGACCCCTCTGGTGCAGGAACGCGAGCGAGCGGTACTCCCATGTACTTCTCCACGGCGTCTGGGGTGAGAAGCGCCTGTGCGTCCATGGCGTCCATATCCTCCACGCCGTAGCGGAACTCTACGGGGACACCACGTGCGCGCAGCGCACGCGCGATCACGTCATGAACAACTGGGCCGCGGAGGCTTCCCACATGGACAGTGCCAGAGGGCGTCTTGGAGTCGTTGACCACCTGAGGTCCCTGGACGCGCTCCGCGAGTTCATCTGCCCAATACATGAGCGAATCCTAGCGGTCGCCCGAGGTACGCCCCTCTCGAGCCGCCAGAGCGCGGAGGCGCGTTCGGAGAGAGCGGAGCGCCGCCTCGTCGCGGACCGCCACAAAGAGGGTGTCGTCCCCCGCCACCGTACCCACGACCTCCTTGAGGTGGAGGCGATCGAGCGATGCGGCGATTGCGTGCGCACTCCCAGGGAGCGTCTTCAGGACGAGGATGGAACCAGCCGACGCAATCTCTGCTGGGGCATCTGAAAGTAACGACGCGAGACGCGCCTCAGCGGTCTGCTCAACGCCGGCACCCGCAGGGAGCGCGTACGCGAGCGAACCGCCGCGCTCCACCTTGGTGAGTCCGAGCTCGGTGATGTCGCGACTCAGCGTTGCCTGCGTTGCTGGAATCCCCTGCGACTTAAGGGCGGCAACAAGTTCGCGTTGTGTCCGGATTGGGCGCCGCGAGACGATGTCGCGTAACGCTCGGTGCCTTAACTCCTTCCCTAGATCCACTGCAGACTCACGGGCTAGATCTCGCCACGTGTGAGCGCGGTGCCAAGAAGAATCAGCGCAAACACGATCCGATACAGCGCAAAGCTCCAGAGCTTCCCGCCGCTGAGAATCCGGAGGAGGAGTTGAATCGCCGCGAGACCACTGATAAATGCGGCCGTCAAACCGGCAGCCAGGAGTGGTGCGGCACCCTGAAGATCTACTCCGTCTGCCAGAAGTCCGCGCAGCTCCAGCAGTCCCGCCCCAGCGATCGCTGGGGCGCCGAGCAGGAAGCTGATTCGCGCAGCTGCATCACGACTGAAACCGAGCAGGAGTCCGCCGCTGATCGTTGCGCCAGATCGACTGATGCCAGGGATCAGTGCAAGCGCCTGAGCAACGCCGATCAGAAGTCCATCAATCGCTGAGATTCCACTGAGCGGTCGCTCAAGACTTGAGGCACGATCCGCCACCCAGAGCAGCACCGCACCGGCAAGCACCGCGGCAGCCACGACGAGCGGCGTGCGCACACTGCTCTCAAGGAAGTCACCAGCGAGAAGCCCGAAAGCCACCGCGGGCACCGTACCAATGACGATTGCGAGGATGAGGCGTTCGTCAGCGCTCTCCCCACGTCGACGTCCGAGCGAGAAGACGAGTCGGAGTGCGGTGCCTACGAGTCGGGAGACATCGCTCCGGAGCACCACGAGCACCGCAGCGAGCGTCCCCAGATGCACGACGGCGGCAAAGGCGCGCGACGAAAGGAGTGGATGATCAATGGAGAAGAGATACGGAATCGCGTAGAGGTGTGCCGACGATGAGATGGGGAGAAACTCCGTCATCCCCTGCACCAGCCCCAGCAGCACGGCGAGGAGGAGGTCTGAGACGCCGGTTAGGTCACCCATCCTCACACCCCTCTTTCAGGTTGCACGCGGAGCTTCCGCTTGCCTCCACCAATACCTGTGCACCATAGCGGTGGGCGGCACCCCCACGAAGGGAGCGCCGCCCACACGCAACCGTTGCGTTCGATTCGCGAGCGTCTCGCGCCCGCGTTACCCCTCGATCAGGCTGGCCCGATGAAGAGTGGTGCGAGCACCAGGGTGACCGTGGCGAGGAGCTTCACGAGCACGTGAAGCGACGGGCCAGCGGTGTCCTTGAACGGGTCGCCAACGGTATCGCCCACCACCGCTGCGGCGTGCGCGTCGCTCCCCTTGCCAAGGACCTTCCCCTTGGCGTCCTTAAGTCCACCAGACTCGATGTACTTCTTTGCGTTATCCCATGCGCCGCCGGAGTTGTTCAACACCGTGGCAAGGAGCACGCCGCTGATCGTTCCAACAATGAGCAAGCCTGCGACCGCCTCGTAGCCGAGGAGGACGCCCACAATGACTGGTGTTGCCACCGCAACCACACCTGGAGCGATCATCTCGCGCAGTGCCGCCTTGGTGGTGATATCAACGACGCGAGCATAGTCAGGGCGGACCTTGTAGGTCATGATCCCGGGCGACTCGCGGAACTGACGTCGAACCTCAACAATGATCGACTGCGCCGTCTTCCCCACTGCGCGAATTGCGAGTGAGCTGAAGAAGTAGGCAAGCATTGCACCGATGAGGGCGCCGATGAACACATTTACATCGGCAATGTTCACTGACTCAAGAACTGGGCGTCCTGCACGCTCGAGGATCAGGTTCACCTTGTCCAAATATGCCGAGAAGAGGAGGAACGCGGCGAGCGATGCCGAAGCGATCGCATAGCCCTTGGTGAGGGCCTTCGTTGTGTTCCCGACCGCATCAAGGCGATCCGTGATGTGCCGAACCGACTTCGGTGCACGGCTGAACTCGGCGATGCCACCGGCGTTGTCCGTGATTGGGCCGAAGGTGTCCATGGCAAGGATGTATGCCGTGGTCATGAGCATGCCCATGGTGGCAACAGCAGTTCCGAAGATTCCGAACTTTGAAACGTCCTCGCCGACGAGACCAGCGGCGAGTGCCGCCTGCTCGCCGAACCAGTGCGACACGAAGATTGCAATCGAGATGGAGACCGCGGTCACCAGTGTGGTCTCAAAGCCCACCGCGGTACCAGAGATGATGTTCGTTGCGGCGCCCGTGCGGCTCGCCTCTGCGAGCTCACGAACTGGGCGGTACGAGCCCGCCGTATAGAACTGGGTGATGTAAACGAACGCAACGCTCGTTGCGAGGCCAACGACACCAGCGCCGAAGAAGTAGAGCCAGGCGTTACTGCCGCCAGTCTGCAGCATCACCGCACAGGTGATTGCCATGCCTACAGCGGACAATATCGTCGTGACCCAGTAGCCGCGATTGAGCATGTTCATCGGATCCTCATCCTCGCGACCCGTGACGAAGAACATCGCCACGATCGTGCCCACGAGCCCGAAGGCGCGGACCACAAGAGGGAAGAAGATCCAGGCCTCTGGGTTTGCCCAGCCAGCCGTCGAAGCAATCGTGAACGCACCGACGCCCAAGATCATCGCGCCGATGTTCTCAGCCGCTGTTGATTCGAAGAGGTCAGCGCCGCGACCAGCGCAGTCGCCCACGTTGTCGCCAACGAGGTCGGCGATCACGCCCGCATTGCGGGGGTCATCCTCAGGGATGCCCTTCTCAACCTTGCCCACAAGGTCAGATCCAACGTCTGCCGCCTTGGTGTAGATACCACCGCCCAGCTGCGCGAAGAGCGCAACGAACGAGGCGCCGAAGCCGTAGCCAACGATGAGGAACGGAGCCTCGGCAGGATTCGTCAAACCACCGAAGGCGACGAAGACGCCATAGACGCCGAGTAGTGAAAGTGCAACCACGAGGAAGCCAGAGACGGCTCCACCGCGCATTGCAACCTGGACCGCCTTCACCACGCCGTCACGCGCGGCGGCGGTGGTGCGCAGGTTCGCCTTCACGCTGATGTACATGCCGATGATCCCGGAGGCCATCGAGCAGATCGCGCCGAAGAGGAAGCTGAGACCGGTGCGAATGCCGAGCTCTACCCCGTAGATACTCGTCTCGGCAACTTCCGCGGTCTCAAAGACCGAGATCAGCGCGCCGATCGCAACTGAGCCGACCACCGCAAGCGCAGCGATCGTGAAGTACTGGCGTCGCATGAAGGCGACCGCCCCTTCAAAGATTGTGCCGGCGACCTCTTGCATTGCCTTGGTCCCGCGATCACGTCCAAGCACGTCGTTCGCGAGCCAAATTGCAAAGAGGACGGCGACGATACCTGCTGGGAGAATTAAACTCTGCAGCAGCGTCGTAGTTATTTCCATTGTTTGAACACTCCTCCGATGCGTCCAGATCCGTCGCGTGGCCGCGGTGCGTGCACCGCGCTTCGGGTCGGGCGTCTGTCGGGCTACGGGCCACATCTGCGACCCGACTGGGATGGGCACCCAGTAGCGCGATGGTAGGGCGCACTCCCGAGGGGGGTCAACCGTGGAGGCGATCCACGCATGCCCACCCCTATACTCCCCGCATGCGGAAGCGCCACCTCCTGATTGAGATCGCTCAAACCGTTGCGCTCACCGTGATCGCCTTCTACCTCCTCCAGGCCCTCGTCACCCAGCCGTTCCGCGTGGAGCAGACCTCTATGCAGAACTCACTCCAGCCTGGCGAGTACGTGATGGTGGACAAGTTGACCCCCCGATTCACGGGCTTCAGCCGCGGTGATGTGGTGGTCTTCCGTCCACCAGAGAGCTGGCCTTCCAGCAACGATGGGACCCCGTACATCAAGCGCGTAATCGGACTCCCCGGGGAGACGATTGCGATCGGACCTGAGGGGCTCACGATCAATGGAGTGCCGATTGACGAGCCATACGTGTACTGGAACGACGGAAGTGGCGTTGAGGAGGCGGCCACGTGGACGCTCGGGGCCGAAGAGCTCCTCGTCTTCGGCGACCACCGATCAAACTCTTCAGACTCTCGAGCCTACGGCTCGATCCCAACGTCAAGTGTGATCGGACGAGCATTCGTGCGCTACTTCCCCATTGACCGGATGAACATCATCGTGCCGCCGTCGTATCCAACTCTGCCGTGAACGGATTTAGTCTCGAGCTCCCTCTCACTATCATTGCAACCCTCGGCGCCGCACTCGCTGTCACGAGTGCACGACGCGGTGCTTGGATTGCGCTGATCATTGCAGCCACAGCGGTTGCGCTCCTTGAATTCCACCCGACCGACGCAGTCCCCCTCGCCCTGGTGTTGAGACTCGCCGCCATCTATGGTGCAATCCTCGTTGCACTCCCGCCTGGCCTCTTGACGCCGCGTGCTCTCATCTATGATCTTGCACCGCGGCGCATTGCCTCTACGCTGAGCGAACACCCCGTTGTGATGGCAACTGCCGCCGCTGGGTTGCTCCTTGGCGCAATTCCGCTCGCGCTACCCATTGAAGGGAGCTCGACGCTCCTCCGAAGCGCTGGCGTTGCGATGCTTCTGATTGGACTGCCACCACTGCTCACCAGTCGATACGTTGAGGCGACGGCGCGAGCCGCGGTCGTGACACTCTCTGGCGCACTCCTGCTCCGCGCAGCAATCCTTGGACCGCTCGACGCGCTTAGTTCGCTCGTGATCGCGGGAGGCTTCGCTGCGCTGCTGTTGACGGGGACTGCGGTCGCAGGCCAACTCACGAAGGCGGAAGAGGCGTGACCGACGCGCAAGGCCTCCTCCTTCTCAGCGCCCTCCGAGCGCTCGCGCCACTCGCCCTTGCCCTCATCAGCCTCGCCGCTGTTCCGCTTGTCAGCTCAGACAGATTCGGTGCCCCGCGTCAGGCGGCAACGCGAGCGCGCTATCTCGTGGTGGCGCTCCTGCTGCTCAGCGGCGGCGCAGCGTTTGTTGCTGGCGCGGGCGTGACATCAACGCTCCTGATCGGAGAACTTTCAGTCAACCCGTCACAACCGGGCCGACTCCTCGTTGCCCTCGGCGGTCCCATCTTCGCCATCATCGTTGCCGTTGGCGAGGGCCGACGCGCAGGCGCGATGGGGCAGGTTGCCCTCTTCGGACTTGCGGTCATTGACCTTGCGCTCGCAATTCCCATCGGCATTGCACCGATCGCGCTGTTGCTTATCGGCGGGACGTCACTTGCCGCACTCGCTGCGGGCGGGAAAGAGGACGCCGAACGAGCCCGCGCCGTCTTCCGAGACCTTCGCAGCGCGGGAGTGCTGATCACGTTGACCGTGGTCGCTGAGCTCTTGCGCTCTGCGATCCCACTCTCTGCGACCGACCCCGCCTACGCGACCACGGCGTCGCTCACCGCTGGCGTTGCCCTCTCCCTCTCCCTCATCGTCCTCGCCTCAATTGGCGCATTCCCCTTTCATCACCGTTTGGTACGCATCTTCGACTCGCTGCCGATTGTTGGGTCGCTCATGGTGGGCGTATGGATCCCCGCAGCGATCACCCTCATCATCTTTAGTGAACTCTCACTGCTGATCTCGGCGGTAAGTGATCCGATCGGCGGCGCAGTTCTTCCGATCTTGGTGGCAACTGGTGCGTTCACCATGCTCTTCGGGGGCATCTCCGCACTCCTCCATGACGACGTTGGAGAGATCCTCGGCTTCTTCGCCGTTGGTAGCAGTGGCTGGCTCGCGCTCGGACTCGCCGCGGTGATCGCCAGGCCCTCCACCCTTGCGCCGCATGAGCTCGTGATCCCCGCAACGCTCGTCATCTCACTCTTTGGGATCTGGCGCGCCGCCATTCGGCGCCGCTACGACCTCGTCTCGCTCCAGGACTTGACCGGGTGGGCTCGGCACACGAGTGCGATCGGACTCGTCTTGGTTGGGGTGGTCGTTGCGCTGATTGCGGTGCCGGGGAGTGCACTCTGGTCAGCCCGTGCCGCCGTGATCGGCGCGAGCGGGAGTGTGATCACCGTCGTCGTTGCGCTTGCCGGCGCTGTCGCACTGGTCGCAGCAGTGCTCCGAGTCCTGCTTGTTGGCCTCTCACAGAAAAGTCGCGATGTTGAGCGGACAGAGGTCCGCCGAGTCACACACCCAATCACGATCGCAATGATCATGGGTACGATTTTGATTGCGGGTGCTGCTGCAGGGGTCATTGATGTTGAATCTGCCGCCTCTGAGCTGCTGCGTCCGGCGCCTGACGCGACGGTGACACCAGGAGATCTCCCCTAGCAACTACTCCTCGTCGGAGAGCACCCAGTCATCAACGCCACGGGTGTATTCCACCAGTTCACCCGGCGTGAACCAGAGGGCGATCTCTGCCGCGGCAG
>CAYSEM010000016.1:0-10623 GCA_964430115.1 uncultured Chloroflexota bacterium
ACGAGGCGCTTGGTCAACCTGACGACAGCGGGGAGTCTCGCGCCTGGAGACTCACTGCTACTCGCGCATGCGCTTGGATCGTTTGGGCCCTCTGCGCAGCTGACATGGAGCGATGGGATTGCAAGTAGTGGCGGAGTCCTCCAGCTCCGCCGCGTTGGTGCGCCCATGGAGATCCTTGATGCGGTGGCATGGGGGAGCGCTGCACTCAACGCGGGTGGAGAGGGGCTCCCTGCGCCCACACCGCCGGCTGGAACTCCACTGCGAAGAGCGCGAAGCGCGAGCGGCGCACTCGTGGACACGAACATGAACAGTGCAGACTTCGCACACGAAGTTCCACCGAGCCCCACGCCGTCACCATCCTTATCGCCATCACCCTCCAGCACACCAACTCCGGTGGCACTCAACGTCAATGAAGCGCGCACCGCACTCGTGGGCGCACAGATTCGAGTTCGTGGAGTGATCACCGCACTCCCTGGTGAGTTGGCAGAGCCGCTCCTTGCGGCGCTCAGCGATCCAACAGAGGGAACAGGCCTATTTGTACTACTCCCGCCCACGGCGGCTGGCCTCTCGCGTGGCCAACTTGTTGAGGTGAGCGGTCTCCTCACGCTGCGGCGCCAGGCGCTGACACTCGTCGTGACGGCGCCACCGCTCCTTGTTGGAACGGTTGGAGTTCCACTCGCACTCACGGTGCAGCGACCCGCGCCGGGGGTCTGGGCGTGGGAGACGTGGGAGGGGCGGCGCATCCGAGTCGAGGGAGTGCTCGCGGGAAGCCCCACCTCGCTCGCGAACGGGGCAATCAGCCTCAGAATTCGTCTCGGTTCAGGAGAGGAGCTACTCGCAGCGGCGAGTAGCAGCGTGGCGACAACCCTACCCGCGGCACTGCAAGAGGCAGGCCGGCGAATCCGCGCAGAGGGCCTGATTCACCAGCGCGGCTCTATTGGTGGCGGGGGATATCGCCTCTGGCTCGACCCCGTAATCGGACTCACCGCAGCACCGCAACCGCCTGTAGACGGGGGAGCTGTAGGGGGCGCTGGAGGGGTGACGGCACCAGCCGTGCCAGATCCGCTTCCGCTGGGCGCGCCCACGATTGCAGTCCCAGAGGGGGCAAGTCGAGGCTGGCTCAGGGAGATTGTTACATCCCTGCGGGTGGAGACAGGGCGGCTGGAGCTCTGGCGTGAGGGGGTGATCAGGCTGGTCGTGCTCCCGTCGTGCGGAGAGCCTGTTGACCACGAGGGGGAGGCTCCCTATCCTAAACCTCGGTGATTGCTCGTGGGGGCCTTCGGGTCGGATCGGGCGCTCCGCGGTCGGCATGTTGCCGGACGCGCTCTATGCCCCGAGTGGGGTTGTAGTGGACCGCGCGGAGGATGCGCGACCCAAGGGAGGTTCAAAACATGCCTGAGGTGTATTGCGTGAAGTGCAAGGCCAAGCGAGAGGCCATCGACACGAAGAAGGTCACGATGAAGAACGGCAAGCCAGCGCTTTCCGGCGTCTGCCAGAAGTGCGGCACGAAGGTCTTCAAGATCGGTGGCTGATTTTCAGCTCGCGCTCGCGTAACTGCGAACGCTAAGCGGCCCAACGGCCCTCGACCGGGAGACCGGGCGGGGGCCGTGCCGCTTCAAGGCGCGACTTATCCACAACGCAACCGAAGACTTATCCACAACGGGGAGATGCGCGTAGCGCCTCACCGAGCAGGCGAATGAACGGAGAGCTCACGGATGCAGCCACCCGCTGATGCAACGGTGCTCGCACTAGATCTTGGCGGCACTCAGGTGCGCGCCGCACTTGTTCGTGAAGACGGAACGCGACTCGGTCGTGCTGCGGCACCAACACCAGCAGCTGATGGACCTGCAGCCGTAGTTGCTGCGTGTATCGCCACGCTGCAGCTCGCCCGCGAGAACGCCACACGTGAGGATGCCGCCGCCGTCTCACGACTTGTTGGTATTGGGATCAGCGCACCAGGGCCACTCAACCCGTGGACCGGGATTGCGGTGGAGCCGGCAAATCTTGGCCCACACTTTCCAGGCACCGATCTTGCGGGGCCGATCGGCGCCGCACTCGGGCTCCCCGTCTTCCTTGAGCACGACACGAAGGTGGCGATCCTCGGCGAGCGTGCGTTTGGCGCGGGGAGTGGCATTGACGATCTGATGTATCTCACGATCAGCACTGGCTTCGGCGCTGCGGCGTTGAGTGGTGGTCACCTGCTGACGGGGCCAGACGATACGGCGCTCGAGCTTGGGCATGTGCCGATTTCGCTCGACGGTCCACGCTGCAGCTGCGGCGGCACGGGGCACCTTGAGGCGCACGCGTCAGGTTGGGCGCTCGCTGCGGCGGGAGCTACCGCCGCCATGAGCGGCGCGAGCCCGTGGCTTGCCAATTGGAAGTCAACACACTCGGGCGAGGCGATCAGCGCGAAGACGGTCGCGGAGGCGGCCGCGGCGGGGGATGCCGCCGCTGACGAGATTCTTGAGCGCGCCCTCCTGGCCGTTGGGCGAGCGGTCGCTGGGTACGTGAACACCTTCAATCCAGTGCGGATCATCATTGGCGGCTCGCTCGCTGAGGCGCACTGGGATCGCCTTGCCAAACGGATCAGCCATGAGATCGGCGAGAATGCCTTCAAGGTCCCTGGGAGGCGCGTCAGTATCACGCAGGCGCAGCTCGGCGGGGACGTCAGCCTCGCGGGGTGTCATCCTGTCGTGGTTGGTCGGCTCGGCAACCCAGCCTGGGAGCGCGCGGTTGCGGTGAATAAGGCAGCGAAGTAAGTGAGGTCGTAAGTGACGATTCGTGTAGGGATCAACGGTTTCGGTCGCATCGGGCGTCAGAGCTTGAAGGCGATCATTGAGCGCACCCCTGAGGTTGAGGTGGTGGCGATCAACGACCTTGTGGATCCTGAGATGAACGCGCTCCTCTTCAAGCACGACTCTACCTACGGCACATTCCGAGGCACGGTGGTTGCCGAGGGTGACGAACTTGTCATCAACGGGAAACGGATCAAGGTCCTCGCCGCAAAGGATCCCGCCGAGCTTCCATGGGGAGCGATGGGCGTGGACATCGTTGTTGAATCCACTGGCATCTTCACGGATGCAACGAAGGCTGTGGCGCATCGTACCGCCGGCGCAAAGAAGGTGATCATTAGCGCGCCAGCAAAGAACGAGGACGTGACGATCGTTCTCGGCGTCAATGACGATCGCTATGATCCGCTGAAGCATCACATCATCTCTAACGCCAGCTGCACCACGAACTGCCTCGCCCCCGCGGCGAAGGTGGTGATGGACGCATTCGGCATTCGGCGAGGCCTCATGACGACAATGCACAGCTACACCAACGATCAGCGCATCCTTGATGTTGCGCACAAGGATCCGCGCCGGGCTCGTGCCGCAGGACAGAACATGATTCCAACCACCACTGGTGCCGCCACGGCCCTCGCACTCGTCATCCCAGAGTTGAAAGGGAAGTTTGATGGATACAGCGTGCGCGTCCCAACACCAACGGTGAGCCTGATCGACTTCACCGCTGAGCTGGAGCGACCGGCAACGATCGACCAGATCAATGACGCCTTCCGCACTGCGGCGAATGGGCCAATGAAGGGGATCCTCGGTGTTTCAGATGAACCACTCGTCTCCTCTGACTTCCGTGGCGACTCACGCTCCGCAATCATTGACTCTGCCAGCACCATGTTGCTCGGCGACAACTTTGCCAAGGTAGTGGCCTGGTATGACAACGAGTGGGGTTACAGTTGCCGCATTGCGGATCTCGTGAAGTTCGTGGCCACTCGTGGCTGAGAAGAAGGGCATCCTCTCTCGCCTCTTTAAGGTATCTACACCAGCGAAGCCCGCCTTGAAGAGCGCAGCAAAGCCTGCGTCAAAACCTGCACCAAAACCTGCAGCGAAGCCTGTGTTGGCGAAACCTGCGCCAAAGGCTGCAGCGAAGACTGCGTCCGCGAAGCAAGCTCCGAAGCCAACTCCGAAGCCAACTCCGAAGTCGGTGGTGAGGACAGCAACACTCGTTCCGCCAAAACCATCCGCAGGGAAGCCTGGAGTGAACCTTGGGGCGCCAAAGATGGCGCCAAGCCGCCCGGCCAATCGACCGCAGGTAAAGCCTGGTCCGCCACTCCCGCCGAAGGGGGCGACACAGGCATCAGGCGCAGCGGCGGGTGGACCAAGTCGTCCAGCGAATCGCCAGGGGTCTAAGCCCTCCGCGAAGTCGTCAAGTTCGCCCGCGACTCCGGCGCCGGTGGCGCGAGTTGCACCACGTCAGCGACCGCTGAGTAGCGGCCCGCGTCGAATTGCGACCAACCTCTATTCGGCCACGGGGAAGCGAACGATTCGTGAGCTTGATGCACGAGAGATGCGCGTCCTCTTGCGAGTGGACTTCAATGTGCCTCTCTCCGACGGCAAGGTGGTTGATGACTCGCGCATCCGAGCGGCGGTTCCAACCATCAAGGCGCTCCTTGAGGACGGTGCATCAATCGTGATCGCATCACACCTCGGACGACCTGACGGAAAGGTCGTTGATGGACTTCGGCTTCGCCCCGCAGCCGAACGACTCGCGCATCACTTACAGATGATGGTTCCCACCACAGGGGACGCTCTCGGCGTGGGGACCGAAGATGCGGTGAAGCGTCTGCGGCCAGGCGAACTCGTCCTCTTGGAGAACGTGCGCTTCCATGCGGGCGAAGAGAAGAATGATCCGGCCTTTGCGGCAAAGCTCGCCTCGTATGCGGATGTCTTCGTCAACGATGGGTTCGGCGCGGCACACCGCGCACACGCGAGCACAGTGGGTGTGGCTGGGATTCTCCCTTCATACGTTGGGCTCCTGATGGAGAGCGAGGTCGAGGCACTCTCAAACCTGCTGGATAAGCCGAGCCGACCATTCGCAGCCATCGTTGGCGGCGGAAAGGTTTCAGGGAAGGTTGCTGTCCTTGAGGCGCTGATCCAAAAAGTTAACCTCTTGATCCTTGGTGGTGGGGTGGCGAACACGTTCCTTGTGGCATCCGGGCGGAGTGTCGGCAAGAGCCTCTACGAGTCAAAGATGGTGGAGCATGCGCGCCGAATCTTGAAGCTCGCAGCGGAGCGTGGCGTGAAGGTCCTCCTCCCTGTTGACGGCGTGGTTGCAAAAGAGGTCACGCGCGGAACAGAGTTCAAGGTGGTCTCAACGGAGAAACTCCCGGCCAGTTGGCACATGGTTGACCTAGGCCCTGACTCCATCACTGCGATGCGCGAAGCGCTGGCGTCGGTGAAGACGATCCTCTGGAACGGCCCGCTCGGCGTGTTTGAGATCCCTGCGTTCGGCACTGCAACGCGTGAGCTTGCGAAGCTTGCCGCAGAGAAGGCAGAGGCGGGCGCAACCGTTGTCGTGGGAGGCGGAGATAGCATTGCGGCGCTTCAGCAACTGAACCTTGCCGGGAAGATGACGCACATCTCTACGGGTGGCGGCGCATCGTTGGAGTATCTGGAGGGACGAGACCTCCCTGGGCTCGCGGTGATCCCAACCGCCGGCTCACCGTTTGAGACGATGCCGATCCTCTGGGACGCGCCGAAGCCAGAGAAGAAACCGGCACCAAAGCCGAAGGCGACTGCGAAGAAGAGCGAATGAGCGATCGAATCGCTCGCCTACACGCCCGCGAAATCCTCGACTCTCGCGGCAACCCCACCGTTGAGGTTGAGGCGCATCTTGAGAGCGGTGCGTTCGGTCGCGCCGCCGTCCCCTCAGGTGCAAGCACTGGCGCGCATGAGGCGATTGAACGACGCGACGGCGACAAGAAGCGATACGGCGGCAAGGGAGTGCTCCAGGCGGTTGCATCGGTAAACGGTGAGATCGCTGATGCGCTCACTGGCGTCAGCGTGGAGTCGCAACAGGGCCTCGACGCACAGTTGGTCGCCCTCGACGGAACGCCAAACAAGGGACGCCTCGGTGCAAATGCGCTCCTCGGCGTCTCACTCGCCGTGGCACATGCGCGCGCTGCCGAACAAGGCGTGGAACTCTACGAGTCACTCGGCGGCGAAGGCGCCGTAACGCTCCCCGTGCCGCTGCTCAACATCTTGAACGGCGGAAAGCACGCAGAGCAGTCAACGGACTTCCAAGAGTTCATGGTTGTCCCGTACGGGTTTGATACGTACGGTGAGGCGCTTCGCGCAGGTGCAGAGATCTTTGCCGCACTAAGGACGCATCTACACGAGCGTGGACTTGCAACGGGACAGGGAGATGAGGGCGGCTTTGCGCCGAACCTCCCCTCCAACGAAGCCGCGCTCGACGCGCTGATGATGGCGATTGAGCGCGCCGGTTACACGCCAGGTGAGCAGGTTGGCATTGCCATTGATGCCGCCGCCACCGAACTGCTCACGAGCAACGGTGGGTATGAACTGAAACGAGAGGGGCGAACGCTGACGAGCGGAGAACTCATTGAGATGTGGGCGGCGTGGAGCGCCAAGTATCCAATAGTTAGCATCGAAGACGGGCTCGCCGAGGATGATTGGGACTCTTGGAGCGCGCTCGTACAGTCCATCGGCACATTTGTTCAAATCGTTGGCGATGACCTCCTCGTCACGAACGTCACACGCATTGAGCGAGCGATCAGCGCGCGCGCTGCAACGGCGCTGCTGGTGAAACCGAATCAGATCGGGACGTTGAGCGAGACGCTCGGCGCAATCGGCGCCGCCCGCGGAGCTGGTTGGTCTGCAATCCTCAGCCATCGCTCTGGCGAAACCGAAGACACCACGATTGCAGACCTTGCGGTTGCGACGAATGCTGGCCAGATCAAGACCGGAGCCCCGTCACGCTCGGAGCGTGTCGCCAAGCTCAACCGACTCCTTCGCATTGAATCCATCCTCGGCGCTCGCGCGATCTTCCCCGGTCGTGCTGCAATCGCACGGGGGAAGAAGTGAGCCGCTACGTGGATCGCGGAGCCAACGTTGCGGCGGTCGTTGGCATTGGCATGGCGCTTACGATCGCCGTCAGCTTCCTCATGGTGATCCCAATCGATCCCGCTTACCTCGTCCTTGCCCCGCTCTCCGGCCTGCTCATTGGGTGGTACGGGAATCAGCGCGCGGAGCAACTTCGAAGCCGACCAGGGCGCGTCCTTGCAAACGCCGCCTGGAGCGGTCTCATCACGGGAGTCACCTTCGCGCTCCTCTTCCTCGCCGTGAAGCTCTTCTTCTTCTCGCTGGATCCCGGCTACCGCGACGAGAGGAGTGGCGGCGCGCTCACCTGTCAGGCGGGACCGGCCTGTGTGTACGCGCGATATCAGGCGGCAGCGGGCGGCGCTGACGCGTTGACCGAAGAAGGGATCACCGATCTGGCGAGCTTTACCGACTGGTACTGGACGGGCCAGATGGGGAGCGCGCAACTCTTGATTGGGAGCACGCTCGGCGCGGCTCTACTCGGTGGCCTGCTTTATCTGCCAGGCGCGCCTCGCGTCGTGCGTAAAGAGAGCGACTCCGCCGCGTTGTAGCTGGAAGGCGTTCGCGACGAACGTCGCGTTAACTACTCGCTCTTGGCGCTCTTCTTCGTTGCGGCCTTCTTCGCGGCTGGCTTCTTCGCGGCTGGCTTGGCGGCGAGTGCCTTCGCTTCAATCGCCTTTGCGGCAGCGGCCTTGGTGGCCGCAGCGCGCTTGGCGCCTGAAATCGCCGCCTTCTTCTTCGCCTTCTTCACGACGATCGCCGTGGTGGTGCCGGTTGGGCTCGCCTTCGCGGCGGCCGCCTTCTTGGCGAGTCGTGACTTACGTCGGGCGGCGGCGTTCTTGTGAATCGCACCACTCTTGGCGGCACGGTCGAGCGCGCTCGCTGCGGCAGAGACTGCGGCATTGGCATCGCCCGTCTTCTTGCCGGTGAGGATGGCAACGGCGCTCGTCACGCGGCTCTTCGCCTCGGTGCGCTTCGGCTGCTGGACGGCGCCGCGTCGGGCGGAGGCGCGAACCTCCTTGAGGGACTGCGGCGTTCGTGCGCCCTTGTACGTACGAGGGGTCTTTCCCATTCCATCACTCCATCAACTTCAGGGGCTCAGAGCGAGCCGTCGGGCGATCGTAGCAGAGGGGAGCCCCTCGCTCGCCCAGCCAGGAGGCCGCTCCGCTGGGAGGTATGGGGGCGACCGACGGCAAGTGCCGCGTCGTGCGATTCTTGAGGGGATATGAGTGACATCCCCCAGTCCCGACTGCGCAACTTCAGCATCATCGCGCACATTGACCACGGCAAGTCCACGCTCGCCGACCGGCTGTTGGAGGCCACCCACACCGTCGATCCGCGCCAGATGACCTCGCAGATGCTCGACTCCATGGATCTTGAGCGGGAGAAGGGGATCACGATCAAGGCGCGCGCGGTGCGCCTTGAGTACGTGGCGGGAGACGGATTGAACTACGGGCTCAACTTGATCGACACGCCGGGGCATGTGGACTTTGCCTACGAAGTTTCACGCAGCTTGCAGGCCTGCGACGGTGCAATCCTTGTAGTGGACGCGAGCCAAGGGATTGAGGCGCAGACGCTCGCCAACGTGCACTTGGCCATGAAGATGGGACTCGTCATCATTCCCGTGCTCAACAAGATTGACCTCCCCGCCTCTGACCCTGAGGCGGTGATGAACGAGTTGGAGGAGACGCTCGCGATCCCACGCGAAGAGGTGATCCTTGCTTCGGCGAAAGAGGGGAAGGGGATCCCAGAGATCTTGGAGGCGCTCGTGAAGCGCATCCCTGCGCCGAGTGGACCACTCGATGCGCCGCTGAAGGCGCTCGTCTTTGACTCGCACTACGACACGTATAAGGGCGTGGTGAACTACATCCGCGTCCAAGAGGGCCGGCTGAAGATGGGCGAGGCGATCACCATGATGGGCTCTGGCGCGCAGTGCGTGCCGGTGGAGCTCGGCTACTTCCGACCGCAACACGTGCCCGTGCAGGAGCTTCAGGCCGGCGAAGTTGGCTACATCGCAACGGGCTTGAAGAGCGTGCGCGACGCGCGCGTCGGTGACACCGTCACCACCACACTTAATCCAGCAACCGTGCCGCTCCCTGGATATCAGGTTGCACTCCCACTCGTCTTCGCGGGGCTCTATCCGTTGAAGGGAGACGATTACCCGGCGCTTCGCGAAGCGTTGGAGAAGTTGCATCTGAACGATGCGAGTTTCACCTTTGAGGCCGAATCATCGGCTGCGCTCGGTTTCGGGTTCCGATGCGGCTTCCTCGGCCTCCTGCACATGGAGATTGTGCAGGAACGCCTTGAGCGCGAGTTCAACCTCCAGCTGATCGCTTCGGCGCCGTCATGCAAGTACCAGGTCCACCTCAGCAACGGCAAGGGGGAGCTGCTGATCAACAATCCAGCACAGCTGCCAAGTCCCAACCACATCGATGAGATTCGCGAACCGTGGGTGAACGCCTCGATCGTGACGCCTTCAAGCTACATCGGCACCATCATGGACCTCTCCACTGACAAGCGAGGCATCTTCGACGGTATGGAGTATCTGGACGAGAAACGCGTGGTGATGCGATTCCAGATCCCGCTCGCCGAACTGATCGTTGACTACTTTGACCAGCTGAAGAGTCGGACGCAGGGATATGCATCGCTTGACTATGTCGAATCGGAGTATCGTGTGGCGCCGCTCGTGAAACTCGATATCTTGGTGAACGGTGAGCCTGTTGATGCTCTGAGCACCATCATCCATCGCGATCGAGCGCAGGGCTCGGGACGCAACCTTGCCTCCAAGCTGAAAGAGCTGATCCCGCGCCAGATGTTCGAAGTGCCGATCCAGGCGGCGATCGGCGGCACGATCATTGCGCGCGAGACGGTGAAGGCGGTGCGCAAGAACGTGCTCGCCAAGTGCTACGGCGGCGACATCACGCGCAAGAAGAAGTTGCTCGAGAAGCAGAAGGAGGGGAAGGAGCGGATGAAGCGCGTCGGCTCCGTTGAGATCCCACAAGAGGCCTTCCTCGCCGTGCTTCGCACCGATAGTGATTAGTCCGCAGCCACCTCGCGGTCTCTACCTTCACGTCCCCTTCTGCCGCTCGCTCTGCCCCTACTGTGACTTCGTCGTGATTGCCGGTGCTGCCGCTTTCGGTCCGCGTTCACGGATGGGTGGCTACCTGCGGGCGGTGGAGCGCGAGATCGATCTCCGCGCCACCGCGAGTGACAAGGCGTTTGGAGCTCTCGGCAGCGCGTTGCGCACGGGTGACGGCACTCGCGCGCCGCTCGAGAGCCTTTATTTAGGCGGCGGTACACCCTCGCTCCTTCCAGAAGACGCGCTCGCTGGGTTGATCGCGCGCGTGCGGGATCGGTTCGGACTCGCGAATGGCGCAGAGGTCACCTTGGAGTGCAACCCGGGGGCCGATGAGCGCGGCGATGCGCGCGCTGCGGTCCAGGCGGGGGTCACGCGGTTCAGTATTGGCGTGCAGAGCATGAACACGGCGGCACTTCGTGACCTTGGCCGCCGTCACGGTCCAGGCGATGTGGTGGAGAGTGTGGCGGCGGCGCGCGCCGCGGGCGCAACGAGCGTCTCCATTGACTTACTCGCCGATCTCCCCGACGTCTCACTGGAGTCGTGGTCAACGTCGCTGAGCGACGCGATTGCACTTGCCCCTGATCACATCAGCGTCTACGCGCTCACCCTCGCCACCGAAGGGGCTGATGCTGGCAACGCGGACGATCG
>CAYSEM010000016.1:10723-14661 GCA_964430115.1 uncultured Chloroflexota bacterium
CGCTCACCCTCGCCACCGAAGGGGCTGATGCTGGCAACGCGGACGATCGCCTCGCTACACCCGCCGGTGCGCTGGCATGGCGCACGCGCGCCGCCGCCGCACAAGATGAAGAGCGTGGCGCGGAGGAGCTTGAGCTACTCGACACCGCACTTCCTGCCGCCGGATTCAACTGGTATGAGATCAGTAACTGGGCACGCGCCGGGCATCGCTCGCGCCACAATCAACTCTACTGGGAGCGCGCTGCGGTGGAGGCGGTCGGACCGGGTGCGCACGCATTTGATGGCGCTGTGCGGCGCTGGAACTCGGCGAACTTAGATGCATGGGAGGCCTCGTTGCACGCAGGTGAACTGCCGCCCGGTGGCGTGGAGGCGCCACTCAGCGAGCACGACGCTGCAGCAGAGGGACTGGTGCTCTCGTTGCGCATGTCAAACGGCGTTCTCCGTGATGAAGTGATTCGCGGCGGCTTCAGCGATGCGCTGACCTGGGGTGAGAGCAACGGACTGCTCGGCGCGCACCCTGATGACAGCGCACGGGTGCAGCTGACGTTGCGCGGCCGACTCTTGAGCAACGAACTCTTCTCGCGGATTGTCTAGCGGCGCTCTGCGCCGTGACGGATCAGTTAGGAGCTGCGAGGTCTCGACGCGGGAACTTGTAGAAGGCCCACGCGGCGGAGAGCGCAGTGAGGGTGACGAAGATGAGCGCCTCCGCAGGATCGGCTGTCTGATCAAGGATGCCCTCTGGTGAGAAGTGATTGAAGAGCGAGAGGAACTGGTAGGGCTCCATCACATCCCAGAACGATCCAAGCACCTCCACAATGTAGTTCGCCATGATCAGTCCCACAGTGATCGCCATGGCGGGTGGCGTGCGATCAAAGCTACCGCTCGCCGCGATCGCAAACGTGGCGAACGAGCCCCAGAAGAGCGCTCCCGCCGCGAAGAGCGAAGGGAGCTGTTCAACAACGAGCTCGCTGGTCACCCCCGCGATCTGCGCGCCGATGATCGTCCCGAGCACGTAGGCGGCGGATGCGAGCGTTGCGCCGATCCACCCTTCCAACATCATCGTGGCCATGATCGTGCGCCGTGGGATCGGTCGGCTGAGGAGGAGCTCAAGCGTTCCGCGCTGGCGTTCGCCACTGATTGAGCCAACGGTGAGTCCGGCGCTCAAGATCCCGAAGAGCGCGATGGAGATTGGGTGAATGAAGCCCACGGAGATCGTTCCCGAGAGCGTGGAGAAGTTCCCTGGCGGAGTGGGTCGGCCATCAAGCTGATCGACGAACGCCTTGTAGATCACAGGGAAGAGGAGCGACCAAACCACCACGACCGCAAGGCCAACGAGTAGGCGAATGCGGTGTCCACGAACGAGTCGTTGAAGGAGAACAAGGTTGATCATCGCGAGCCCTTCCGTTTCGTTGCTGGGCGCTTCGCTACCGGACGCTTGGTGACCTTGCGCGTGGTGGTCATTCGCTTCACCGGCGCGCGTCGGGCGCGGCTGATCGGCGTTGCAACTTCGGGCGCCATCTGCACGGTATTGCGGGTGCTGTTGCCGTAGTAGGACATGAACGCCTCCTCGAGGCTTGCCGCCTCAACGAGCAGGTCGCGCAACCCTGCAGACTGCAGCCGCTTGATGAAGTTCGGGATCGCCGCCGCCTCTGCATCGCAACTGATGCGAACGCCAGTCTTCCCTTCGGAGACGATCTTCAAGTTGCTGATCCCCGCCGTAGCGGTGAGGCGAAGTGGCTTGCGCGCCACGAGCGCTTCAATGCGACGTCGGCGGAATCGCACCAACGACTCGACGCTTTCTAGCGCAACGAGCTGACCGCCGCGAACGATTGCCACGCGGCTGCAGATGCGCTCAACTTCGCTGATCAGGTGGCTGCTAAAGAAGACGGTGCGACCAAGCCCAACACGCTCGAGGAGTAGCTCTTGAAGCGATCGCTGCATCAGTGGGTCAAGGCCCTCAGATGGTTCGTCGAGAATCAAGAGTTCAGGATCCGTCTCCATTGCCTGAACGACGCCAATCTTCTGGCGCATGCCACGGCTGTAGTCACGCACTGGTCGCTTCAAGATGGTGTCGCTCAGCTCAAGCGCCTCCATGATGCGATGCCGTAGGAGTGAAGGTCGACCGCTGAGCGCACGCATGTGATCGAGGTACTCGCGACCACTCATATAGTCGTAAACGGCGAAGCCAGACGGGAGATAGCCGACGCGGCGGCGAATCGCCACCGAGTCCTTCACTACATCAAGGCCGAGCACGCTCGCCGACCCACTCGTGGGGTGGAGGAAGCCGAGCAGCGTTCGGATTGCCGTGCTCTTCCCAGCGCCATTCGGGCCGAGGAAGCCGAAGAGTTCGCCCTGGCGGATCTCAAGGCTGAGCGTCTGCAGCGCCTTGATCTCGCCGTTGCGTCCGTAGTGCTTTGAGAGCGCCTGCGTCTGAATCGCGAAGGTGGAGTCGTTGGGCATGGCGTGAGTTTACGACTTTGACCAAATGTGCCCACTCGCCGTAGACTGAACTTGGCACTCGAAGGGTTCTGAGTGCCAGCATGAAGGGGGTAGACGGGTGCGAAGGCAGCGAAGGACGGGACTCCTCGACGACCGCGCCCGCCTGATCCTCCGCGCCTTGGTGGAGGAGCACATTCGTACCGCCCTCCCCGTCGGCTCCGCCTCCATTGCCGACAGCTATCGACTCGGCGTCTCTTCCGCCACGGTGCGAGGAGTTCTCGCCGAACTCGAGGAGCTCGGCCTTGTCTCCCAGCCGCACACCTCAGCCGGTCGAATCCCTACCGACCAGGGGTATCGAACCTATGCCGTGGAGATTGCCGACCCAGATGAGGTGACAGAGGTTGACCGGTTGATGATCCGTCACCAGTTCGGTCAGGTCGAAGGAGGGGCAGATCAGTGGTTCCGCATTGCGGCAAGTACGCTGGCGCACTCCACCCGAGTGGCCGGCCTCGCCACGCCGGTGCGACCCACCTCCGCGAGTCTCCGCCACGTTGACCTGGTGAGTAGCGCCGATCGCCTCGCCACCCTTGTTGCCGTGGTGAGTGACGGCAGCGTTCGCCCCACACTCCTTCCGCTCCCTGAGGGCGTTGATCAGGATCAACTCACGAGTATTGCCAGCCGGCTGAACGCAAGTCTGATCGGCTGCACGGCGGACCAGATTGAGGCGCGTGCAGGCGCGCTCGCCGAAGCCACCCCACTTCGCGCCGTCACGCGCAGCGTGATGGAGCGACTCGCCAAGCAGCTGCGCGAGGCGGACGCCGCCTCGGTCGAGCAGGTCTTTAGCGACGGCCTTCTCAACGTGATGGAGGCGCCTGAGTTCGCTGACAGCGCCAGACTCCGCAACGTCTTCACCGCGCTCGAAGGTCGCGGCTACCTCGGCCAACTGGTGCGCGAGGTCTCCCAAGGGAACAGCGTGCAACTCTTCATTGGCAGTGAGAACGCGCCGACCGAAATGCACGGCGTCTCGCTCGTCCTCGCCCCCTACGGAATCCCGGGACGCGCCCTCGGCGTGGTGGGGGTGCTCGGCCCAACCCGGATGCCGTACCCCCGGGCGGTGGGGACGGTGCGCTACGTGGCAACCCTCCTCTCGGAGCTGGTCGGCCGCTTCCACGCCGCGTAGCTCGCGTAGGTCCCGATAGGCCTCCCCCTTGACGCACGTTGCCGCCCATCGTATCCTCCCCCTGATGAGTTAGCACTCGGATGATGAGACTGCTAACATGTGCGAGAAGCGGGCCGAGCCCTGCTCAAACACGAAGGAGCGCGTGATGGCGGGTCGTCCCTGGAGCACAAAAGAGCGCGAAGAGCCTGCTGAGGATGTGGGCGCTGAGCCAGCCGCCGCGGAGCAGGATGGTTCTGGTCAGGTTGCGCAGGAGAAGGTCCTGAGTCCCCTTGAGGCTGCCCTGCTGGAGCGCGACGAGCAGATCGCCGCACACCAGCGGA
>CAYSEM010000016.1:14761-17304 GCA_964430115.1 uncultured Chloroflexota bacterium
GTTTCCGCAATGATCTTGCAGAAGCTTAAGGCCGACGCCGAGGCGTTCCTTGGTGAGAAGATCACCGAAGCGGTGATCACCGTCCCGGCGTACTTTGACGATACGCAGCGACAGGCAACGAAGGATGCCGGCCGCATTGCTGGTCTTGACGTGAAGCGCATCATCAATGAGCCAACGGCGGCGGCGCTCGCCTACGGCCTTGATAAGAAGAAGGAAGAGAAGATTGCCGTCTATGACCTAGGCGGCGGCACGTTCGACATCTCCATCTTGGAGTTGGGCGACGGCGTCTTTGAGGTGAAGTCGTCAAACGGCGATACGCACCTTGGGGGCGACGACTTTGACCAGCGCATCATTGACTGGTTGCTCGCCGAGTTCAAGAAGGATCAGGGGATCGATCTCTCCAAAGACCAGCAGGCGCTCCAGCGCCTGAAGGAGGCTGCGGAGAAGGCGAAGATCGAGCTCTCTGGCACCGGCCAGACCGAGATCAACCTGCCGTACATCACGGCAGACGCCACAGGGCCAAAGCACGTGGTGGTGACGTTGACGAAGGCGAAGCTCGAGTCACTCGTTGCAGATCTCATTGAGAAGACGAAGGCACCAGTACTCGCCGCGCTGAAGGATGCGGGCCTCAAGCCATCCGAGATCGACGAAGTCGTTCTGGTTGGCGGAATGACGCGCATGCCAGCGGTGGTTGAGGCGGTGAAGGCGCTCTTCGGTGGCAAGGAGCCATCAAAGGGCGTGAACCCGGACGAAGTGGTCGCGATCGGCGCGGCGATTCAGGGCGGCGTCCTCGCGGGCGACGTCAAGGATGTGCTGCTCTTGGACGTGACGCCACTCTCGCTCGGCATTGAGACGCTGGGTGGCGTGATGACGAAGCTCATTGAGCGAAACACCACAATCCCAACGTCAAAGAGCCAGACCTTTTCAACGGCGTCAGACAACCAGCCGCAGGTGGAGATCCACGTGCTGCAGGGTGAGCGCGAGTTCGCAACGGATAACAAGACGCTCGGGAAGTTCATCCTTGACGGGATCCCTTCCGCGCCACGCGGCGTGCCGCAGATTGAGGTGACGTTCGACATTGATGCGAACGGCATCCTCGATGTGAAGGCGAAGGATCGCGCCACCGGGAAGGAGCAGCAGGTGCGCATCACCGGCAGCTCGATGCTCGGGAAGGATGATGTGGACCGCATGGTCCGCGAGGCGAAGGAGCACGAGTCTGAGGACAAGGCCCGCCGCGAAGCGGTGGACTTCCGTAACCAGACCGAGGCGCTCGCCTTCCAGGCCGAGAAGACGCTCGCCGACCTTGGCGACAAGGTGGATGCGGAGAAGAAGGCGCAGGCCGAGACACTCATTGGTGAGGTTCGCGAGGCACTGAAGGGCGAGTCGCTCGACCCAATCAAGGAGAAGGCCGAGGCGCTGGCGAAGGTGATGACCGAAATTGGTACCGCCGCCTACGCACAGAACCAGCAGGCCGGCACGCCTGACGGCGCCGAAGGGGCGTCCGAGAAGACCGCCGGCGAGGAGACAATCGAGGGCGAAGCGCAGGAGGTTTAATCTCTCCCAGATGAACCTCTCAACGTCGAACGCCACCGCGCTGATCCGCGCCCGAGGTCTGACAAAGACCTTCGGGGAGCGGACGGCGGTGGACGCCATCAACTTCGACGTCCGTGACGGCGAGTTCTTCGGCTTCCTCGGCCCGAATGGGGCGGGGAAGACGACGACGATGCGCATGATCGCGGGCGTCTCGCCGCGCACCGCGGGGGCACTCAGCATCTTGGGGAGCGATCCAGATACTGACGGCCCGCGCATCCGCGGCCAGATCGGTGTGGTGCATCAGCAGGAGACCCTTGACCAAGAGTTGACGGTGCGCGAGAACCTTCTCGTCTTCGGTCGCTTCTTCGGTCTGGCGCACAAGGAGATTGCAGAACGCGCTGATCAGCTGCTTGAACTCTTCCAGTTGTCCGATCGCGCAAAGGATCAGGTGGAGCCGCTCTCCGGCGGCATGAAGCGACGACTCTCTATTGCGCGTTCGCTGATCAATGCGCCACGCGTCTTGATGTTGGATGAGCCGACCACGGGTCTTGACCCGCAGGCGCGACACCTCCTCTGGGATGCACTGCAGCGACTCAAGCGCGCGGGCACCACGATCGTCTTGACCACGCACTATATGGATGAAGCGGAACAGCTCTGCGATCGACTTGTGGTGATGGACCAGGCGAAAATTGTTGCCGAGGGTTCGCCGCGACAGTTGATTGAGCAACACGCCTCTCGCGAAGTGCTTGAGCTGCGCTTCCCAGACGGGACGAGCGCGATCAGCAAGGCGGCGCTGGAAGGAATCGGCGATCGCTACGAGCGACTCGCAGAGCGCGTCATCGTTGGTTGCGAAAATGGCGAGGAGGCGCACGCACGCGCGCTCGCCCACGGCCTCACCCCCGAGAGCTGGCTCGTGCGCCGCTCAAGCCTTGAGGACGTCTTCCTTCGACTCACCGGCCGGAGCCTCGACGAGTGAGCGCGGCGCAGGTCGCGCCGCGACGATCACGCGG
>CAYSEM010000017.1:0-8623 GCA_964430115.1 uncultured Chloroflexota bacterium
GTGAGCGCTGCGCGGAATCCAGTCACGTGCGTTCCGCCATCAACGGTGTTGATGTTGTTTGCAAACGCGAGGAGTGTCTCGGACCATGAGTCGCTCTGATACTGGAATGCAACTTCAACACTTGTGGTGCCGTCCACGCGTTCCAGATAGACCGGTCGATCATGGGTAGTCTTGCGGCGGCGATTCAAGTGGCGAACAAACGAGACGATACCGCCCTGGAAGTAGAAGGTTGCCTCGCGATCTGCGCGATCATCAATCAACGTGAGCCAGAGGCCCTTGTTGAGATATGCAGATTCACGCAAACGATTTGCAAGCGTTTCAAACGAGTACTCAGTGGTGGAGAAGACTTCAGGGTCTGGATGGAAGATGGTGCGCGTGCCGCGACGTGCGCCCGCAACGCCAATCTTTGCAACCTTTGTTTTTGGCTTGCCGCGTTCGTACTCTTGCATCCAAACGTTTCCGTCTCGCGCCGATTCTACGCGCAGCTTCACGCTGAGCGCGTTGACAACGGAGACACCGACGCCGTGAAGTCCACCAGAAACTTTGTATCCGCCGCCGCCAAATTTTCCGCCGGCATGCAACACGGTGTGCACGACTTCGAGTGCATCTTTTCCGGTTGAGTGTTTTCCAACAGGAACGCCGCGGCCGTCGTCAATCACTTCAATTGCATTGTCTTTATGAATGCGAACAAGGATGCGCGTGGCGTGTCCCGCCATCGCTTCGTCAACAGAGTTGTCTACGACTTCATACACAAGGTGGTGGAGGCCGCGCTCGTCAGTGGAGCCGATGTACATTCCTGGGCGCTTGCGGACGGCATCGAGTCCCTCGAGGACTTGGATGCTGGATGCGCCGTAGTCGCCCCCCTTCTTCCCGGTCGAAGCGACAGGTTTTGGCGAAGAACTGGGTTTTTCTGGCTTTTTGGCGATTTCGGTACCGCTTTTCTTACCCGCCACTACTGTTCCCCCTTGATTTGGTCGACAAGTCTTGCGAGTTCTTCCGCCGAGTAGTACTCAATGACGATCTGACCCCCGGTCCCTGCAGGCTTGATCCGCACTGGCGTCCCAAGTGCCTGTTCAAGTCCGCGTTGGACCGCCGCAAGCTCGCCCCCTGACGCAGTTTCGCGCGTTTTCTTCGTGCTGATTGTACCGCGCCCCGCTTCTCGGATGGTTGAAGCGGCCGCCTCAGCGCCTCGCACGGTCACGCCATCGCGCACAAAACTGCGCGCGAGCCAGGCTTGTTCACTCTCAGGGAGGCCAACGAGCGCCCGGGCGTGTCCCTCACTCAGTCGACCTGCGGTTACCTCTTCTTGGACGCCAGCGGAGAGGTCGAGGAGCCGCATGGTGTTCGCAACGGTAGCCCGTGCCTTCCCAGCTACAGTGGCGATCTGTTCTTGCGTCATGCCGAATTCGTCCGCAAGGCGGCGGTATGCCTGTGCGGTTTCGATTGGGGAGAGATCGCTGCGCTGAACATTCTCGATCAGCGCGAGTTCAAGGCGTGACTGATTGTCCACCGTGCGCACAACCGCAGGGATTGTGGTGCGGCCAGCGAGCTTCGATGCGCGAAGGCGACGCTCACCGGCGATCAACGTAAAGCCGTTCGCGCCCTCTTCTACGAGAATCGGCTGGATGACGCCGTGCTCTCGGATGCTCTCGGCGAGTTGTTCGAGTTCCGTCTGGTTAAAGGTACTTCGCGGCTGGTAGGCGTTTGCCTTGATCTTGCTGATTGGGATCTCGAGCGCTCCCGCACGGACGGCACCTGCAGCGCTTGCCGCCTCTGGGATGAGCGCCCCGAGGCCTCGCCCGAGTCCGCTTGCCTTCTTCACCACGGTCAAACCCCCCTGCTCCTCACGCCGCACTCCCAAAGACGCGGGTTGCGAACTCGCTTGCCGCCTGAGCATACGACTCTGCGCCGGAACTCCCCGGTGCGTAACTGCGTATTGAGATGCCATGACTCGGTGCCTCTGCAAGGCGCACCGAGCGCGGTACTCGAGCGCGGTAGACGAGTTCGCCAAAGTGACTCTCAACCTCCCGCACCACATCTCCGCCGAGCTTGGTGCGTGGGTCAAGCATGGTGAGCAGGAAGCCGTTGACCTCTAGATCCGGGTTGAGGCGATCGCGGACAAGGCGGATCGTTGCCATCAACTGGGAGAGGCCCTCGAGTGCGTAGTACTCGCACTGCACGGGGACGAGCACTGAATCTGCCACTGCGAAGGCGCTGATTGTTACCAAGCCAAGGGACGGAGGAGTGTCAACGAGCACAACTTCCGCCTCACCAGCCAGTCGCAGGCCCGCAGCAAGCTGGCGCTCCCCGGTTTCATCTCCCGCCGCTAGCTCAACGTCAATCCCCGCGAGGTCGGCGGATCCTGGAATGAGGCTGAGGTTCGGGATGGAGGTTGGCTGGGCGAGTTCGTGGGCCGGACGGCGTCCTACGAGGAGGTCGTAGGCGGTTGGGGCACCTTGGGGTGTAACAAAGCCGAGGCCACTCGTGAGGTTGCGCTGGGGGTCAAGGTCGACGACAAGGACCTTGTGCCCTGCGTGGGCGAGCTCCGCCGCAAGATTGAGCACGGTGGTGGTTTTCCCCACACCACCCTTCTGGTTGGCACAGACAATGACCTGCGCACGGCCGAGGTTCCTTGGTTCTATGACCTCTCCCACAGGTTGAGTGTAGCAGGAGGGGCTCACTCAGCCCAGCGGCGCGTTTCACGTGGAACAGGAGTATCCTCACCCCATGGTGAACCGCAGCACGCTCCTCCTGTTCGTGCTCATCGTGAGCGCGCTGGTCCAGGCACGCCTCTTCCCAGAGATCGGCCTTGACCGATGGATCAGCCTCCCGCTCCTCCTCACGCTCTTGTACAGCACACCAAGGCGCCGCCCAGTACTCCTCGCCGCAGGGCTAATCGGGGGAATCTTGATCGACACCCTCCTCTGGCGACCCCTCGGCCTCACATCTGCTGCACTGATTGCCGCCACACTCGTCGCTGCCAGCGTCCGCGGGAGTGCCGCGCCGGGTTGGGTGAGGCGAAGCGCCGCTGGGCTTGCGGGGTTCGCCGCAGCAGAGCTGCTCCTCGCCCTTGCCGGAGGACTGCTGGGTGAGTCTGGAGGGGCGCGCGGCGAGGAAGAGCCACTTCGACTCCTGCTTAATGTTGCGCTGCTAACTCTTGGAGCGTTCGTTGGCGCTCGTCGCCGCGACGCGCAACTACGCGAGCGGCCGCTCGATGATCGACTCGGATAACACATGAGTAGCACTCACGTAATTCGTCGACCACTTCGCTACGCCTCCGCTGTTGTCCTTACGGCGTTGATTGGCGGGCTTCTCAGTGTGCGGCTCGTTACGGTGCAAGCGAGCGGTGACGGCGCAGCAACGCGGAGCATCAGCACACTGAGCGACGGTAACCGCATCATCGAAGAAATAATTGCGCCACCACGTGGGCTGATCCTTGATCGCGCAGGTCGCGTCCTTGCAGAAAACATTGCAACGTACGCGGTGCAGATTCGACCAGGTGATCTACCGCTCACGATTCGACCTGGGGTGGTGAAGCGTCTTGCAGAGATCCTCAATATTGATCCAGTGCGAATCACCATGACACTTGATCGCGCCACTGGATCTATTTGGGAACCTGTGCGCATCGCAAGTGTCGTCGATGAGCGCATCACACGATTCATTGAAGAGGAGCGCGCCGCACTACCGGGCGTTGAGACGATCTTTGAGGCAAGACGTGCGTATCCACTCGGAGAGCTGACGAGTCAAGTGGTTGGATACGTTGGTCGCATTGATGCACTCGAGTTAAGTGCACTCGCTGCAGCGGGATACAACGAGCTGGATTACATCGGTCGCGCAGGAGTGGAGCAGAGTTATGAGCAGGTGTTGCGCGGGACGCCAGGCATTCGCCAAATTGAAATTGATGCCCAGGGGCGAGAGGTGCGCGAACTCGGCGTCACCAAACTTCCAGTTGCTGGAAAGAGTGTGGTGTTGACGATTGATGCGGAAGCACAACAGCGGGCGTTCGATGCGCTCAGCTGGGGGGTGAAGGCGGCGGGGAATAAGCAGGGTGTGGTGACGAGCATGAACCCACAGAACGGCGAGATCATTGCAATGGCATCACTCCCCACCTATGACAACAATCTCTTCTCGGCGGGCATCACGACAGCGCAGTACCAGAAGTATCTCGACAACAAGAATGCTCCACTGCTGAACCATGCAATCGGATCCCACTTCCCACCGGGGAGCACCTACAAGCTGGTGACCTTCTCGTGTGCGCTTGACGAAGGTGTTGTTCGGGAGGACGAGACACTCGCATCACTTCCATATCTAGAGGTTGGTGATCAGAAGTTCTACGAATGGAATCGCGCCGGATTTGGCCGTAGGCTCACTCCCGCTCAAGGCTTCTCGTATAGCTCGGCGGTCGTGACCTATCAGCTTGCCCAGCGCCTGAAGATTGATCGGCTCGCCGACTGCGGAAAAGCGTGGGGCTTCGGACGCCCAACTGGCATCGACCTGCCGAACGAGATCGGCGGGCTTGTTCCAGATCAAGAATGGGCGCGAAGCGCGATCAGCCGCACTCTCTATGACGGCGAAGTGCTGCAGTCGGCGCTCGGGCAGGGGTATGACCTCGCCACGCCACTGCAAGTTCTGAACTCATTTTCGGCGCTCGCGAACGGCGGGACGCTCTGGAAGCCACACGTTGTCCTTGAGATTCGCGAACCTGACGGGACGCTCGCTGAGACAACAACGCCCGTCGCTGCAGCGAACGTTGACATGCGGAGCTCAACCCTGACCGAGATGCGTCGGGCGTCCCGCCTTGTGGTGACGAATGAGTACATGACAAAGAATCTTGGGCAGCTCCCACTCTTTCTCACTGGGAAGACGGGGACGGCAGAGTACGGCGTGCGCGATAAACAGGGTCGACTCCCGTACCACCACTGGATCTCAGGCTTTGTGGCTCCAACGGATGATTGGCGCCGCACCGATTCTGACTTCGCCTACGTGGTTTTCATGCACGGTTCCAACACCGCCTCAAACGCCGCAATCGAAGTCCTCAAGCGGTACTTGCAGTTGCAGTACGACTTCACGCGCGACTACAGAATCCCAGGCGCAATGTCGATCGGAAACTACTATGGCGAGTAGCCAGCGATGAGTCTCGGATCTTCGGTCACGCGTGGGCCGTTCGGAGCGGCGAGTTGGATCGGCAGCATCGTCCGTCGCATGGATTGGCTTGCAACCTCTGGGATGTTGCTCTTGATGCTCTCCGGCATCGGCATGGCGTGGATCAATGCACGGAGCTACGACCAGGAGCTGTTGAGCCTCTCGTCAATCTTCTTGCGCTCCATCATCTGGACGCTCCTCGGGCTGCTGACGTTTGCAGTCACCACTGCAATCAACTGGCGTTGGATCCGCACGTTTGCATGGCCGCTTTACGCAGCAAATCTACTGCTGCTGATTGCAACGTTGATCTTCGGCCAAGACTCGGGGGGAAACTCCCGCGCAATCGCCCTCTTCGGGATCGCCATCCAGTCGAGTGAGATCGCAAAGATCCTGACGCTCGTGGCGCTCGCCACTGTGCTGACACGTGATAGTTCGCAGCCAAACGATCTGAACGCAACACTCCTCGCTGTGATCGTTGTTGCAGCGCCGTTCCTCTTGGTTGCGGTGCAGCCAGACGCAGGGACCGCCGTGATCATCCTCGCCGCACTTTTTGGTGCACTACTTCTTTACGGTGTGGCCACGCGCTGGGTTGCCGCGCTCGCCGCACTCGGCGTGCTGGCGGTGCCGTTCGCTTGGGCCTTCTTGATTGCGGACTATCAGAAGGAGCGACTGATCGCCTTTATTGATCCGAACGCAGACCCTGCAGGGCCGAAGTACCAACTCACGCAAGCGCTTGACGCGATTTCCAGCGGCGGGCTTTTTGGGATCGGCTTTGACGGAACAGGAAGCATTGCGCCACTCCCCGTACAAGAGAGCGACTTCGTCTTTGCGGCGCTCGTTCGAAGTTTCGGAGCGTTTGGCGGCCTGCTGATCATTGCGCTGCTCGGTCTGATCGTGATCCGGCTGATCTGGCACGCATGGGAGGCTGAGGATCGCTTTGGCATCGTCCTTGCGGGAGGGCTCGCGGCGATCTTTCTGATCCAGGCGGGGGTGAACATTGGAATGAATCTCGGGATGGCGCCAATTACAGGGATCCCTCTCCCCTTTGTGAGCTACGGCGGCGCCTCACTGATCTCGCTTGCGTTTGGGCTCGGCCTCGTGCAGAGCCACCGGGTGCACCAGGGGGGTGGCGCCTAAGGGTTGGTTGAGCGTGCCATGAGCACGCCTTGAGCGTGCCGCGGTTGACGAGGGAGCGCGGGTACACCTAGACTCTCCCTCCCGCGCCTGACCTCTTCGTCAGCCCGCGACACGGCGGCTCGGTCGCCGCGGAAGTCTCGAATAAGAAGGGTGAACCAAGCATGTACGCAGTGATCGAAACCGGTGGGAAGCAGTATCGCGTGGAGCTCGGCAGCGAGCTGCACGTTGAGTTGCTTGACGCTACCCCAGGTAGCGAGGTCACCTTTGATCGCGTCCTCCTTGTGCGCACCGCAACCTCAACAGAGGTTGGAACCCCAGTCGTCAGCGGCGCAAAGGTCACCGCACTCGTGGTTGGCCAGGAGCGCGGCGTAAAGACGATCAGCTTCAAGTACCGACCAAAGGCGCGTAGCCGCATCACCAAGGGCCACCGCCAAGAGCTGCACCTTATCAAGGTCACAGAAGTGGCAGTGAATGGCACCAGCGCAAAGGCGCTCTGGGAGGCCGGCGCTGCAGAGCGCGAACAGGCGAAGGCTGCATCAAAGGCTGCCGCCGCTGAAAAGGCGAAGGCCGACGCCGCTCTCGCCGAGAAGCTGAAGGTGGAAGCGCCTGCAGAGAAGAGCGCACCAAAGAAGACGGTGGCGAAGAAGCCAGCTGCAAAGAAGACGGCGGCGAAGAAGCCAGCCGACGCTGAATAATCAAGTAGTCGCAGGAAACCAAGGAGGACGTCATGGCACATAAGAAGGCAGGATCAAGCAGCCGCAACGGACGCGACAGCGCTGGTCAGCGCCTTGGCGTGAAGGTTGGCGACGGCGAGTTCATCAATGCAGGCGGCATCATTGTGCGCCAGCGTGGAACGCAGTTCGCCGCCGGGCGCGGCGTTGGTCTTGGTAGCGACTACACCATCTATGCAACCGTCACAGGTCGCGTGAAGTTCGACTACGCGTCGCGCTTGAAGAAGCGCGTCAACGTGGTCGCCTCCGCGCCGGACGCGTAGAGAGCCGCTGATGAAGCCAGAGATTCATCCCAAGTACAACCAGATCGAGATCACGTGTCTCGCATGCAGCACCAAGTTCAGCGTCGGTTCAACGCGCTCGAGCGAGATGAAGACCGAAGTCTGCTCGAACTGCCACCCGTTCTTCACGGGGAAGCAGATCTTGCTCGACACCGCTGGACAGGTGGAGCGATTCCAGAAGCGCCTCGGGCGCTCGCGCTGATCTCCGTGCGACGCCACTGTGGCGTCGTTGCTCGACGCGCATCACACCTGATCGCATTCGCACTCGCGGCTGTCGCCGCGCCCACGCGCACGCTTGCGTACGGCGGACAGGCCCTTGTAGACGGCATCCTGATGCGCGGACCGGCGCACATTGGCGTTGCGATCCGCGTTCCAGATGGGAGCATCCTCACCACGAGCGAGCAGCTTCCTCACGGGCGAGTGCGCCGGCTTGCGGCGCGACTCCCAATCGCGCGCGGCGTGGTGATCCTTGTTGAGACGCTGATCCTTGGGAGTCGATGGTTGATGCGAAGCGCAGAGATCTCTTCGGGTCAGTCAACGATTGGTGTTCCGAGCAGTCGTTCAGATCGCGCCATCTCTGGCGTGACCGTGATCCTCACCTTTGCCTTTGTGATTGCGCTTTTCAATATCGTCCCCGCGCTCGGCGCATCGTTTGCGCTCGGTGTTGCAGGGGTTGATTCACTGCTTGCGGAGCGCGCACTTGATGGCGTGCTGCAGATCGGCGTGCTTCTTGCCTATCTCTCACTAGCTGGGCGCAGCCGCGACATTGATCGAACATACCGGTATCACGGCGCAGAGCATCGCGCGATTCACGCGCTGGAGAACGGTGGCGCGTTGACGCGCGCCGAACTCGCTCGATGGCCAACGGCGCACCCTCGTTGCGGCACCGAGTTTCTTGTTGTGGTGATCCTCGTCAGTTTGGTGAGCTTCTCGCTCCTCGGTCGACTTGATGCGCTCGCTACTGTGGTGAGCCGCGTGATCGGCATCCCGCTCGTTGCAGGAGTCTCCTACGAAATCTTGCGACTCCTCGGGAAGTACCGCACCAATCCGATTGCACGCGCGTTCGCCGCCCCCGGACTCGCCGTCCAGAGAATCACCACGCGCAAGCCAGACGACGAGATGCATGACGTGGCCATTGCAGCGCTCACGGTGGCGGTAGAGGCGGAAGGCGGAAGCGCCCCCGCAGGATCCGAGCGCCCGGCGTGGGGGAGCCTGACGGTGGAGGCGCCGCATGGCTGACCTCGCACAACTTGAGGCACGACTAGCGATCGCACTGCGCACCCGAGCGGAACTTGAGGAGCAGCTCACACAACCAGAGGTGCTCGCAGACCA
>CAYSEM010000017.1:8723-16576 GCA_964430115.1 uncultured Chloroflexota bacterium
AAGGATGTGCTCATTGAGGTTCGTCCTGGGGCGGGGGGTGACGAAGCGGGGATCTTCGCCGGTGAACTCTTCCGTGCGTATCTGCGGTACGCCGAACGACGCGGCTGGAAGGTTGAGGTTGACGCGTTGAGTGAGACCGCACTCGGCGGCGTGCGCGAGGCGATGGCCGAGGTGAGTGGTACCGGCGCATGGGCTGCCTTCAAGTGGGAAGCCGGAGTGCATCGGATTCAGCGCGTCCCTGCCACTGAATCTTCTGGGCGAATTCACACCAGCACCGCCACGGTGGTGGTGCTTCCAGTTGCAGAGGCGGTCGACTTCGTCATTCCAGAGGGCGACATTCGTATTGACGTGAAGCGTGCCTCCGGTCACGGCGGCCAAGGTGTGAACACCACAGACTCCGCCGTTCGCATCACGCATATTCCGAGCGGCACGGTGGTTGAAATGCAAGACGAGCGCAGCCAGTTACGCAACAAAGAGAAAGGTCTTGCAATCTTGCGTAGCAGACTTCTGGCCGCAGAAGAGGAGCGTAAGCGCAGTGCGAACTCGGTTGCGCGCAAGGCGCTCATTGGAAGCGGTGATCGAAGCGAAAAGATTCGCACATACAACGGACCGCAGAATCGCGTTACCGATCATCGCATTGGGCTTGACAAGTTCGATGTTGATGGTGTGTTGAGCGGCGACCTCTCCGTCTTTCATGATGCACTTGCTGCCGCCGAGCAGGCGGAGCGTCTGGCGGGCGAGTGAACGACCGAAACCTCCAAAACGATCGACTCATTCAAAGCGAAGCGGACGGCCCAGCACTGCTACGCACCGCCACGGACGCACTTGAAGTTGCTGGGAGTTCAAGCCCGCGCCTCGATGCAGAACTTCTCCTCGCCGCACTGCTCGGTACGCGTGTTGCCACGCTGCGCACCGCTGTCGCTGCTGGATTTCCACTTCCTCTACCGAGCAGCGCACTCCTGCCAGAACCAGAACCACTCAGCGAGCGCCACCCTGAGCTTGCAGAAGCGCTGCGCGCTGCTCGCGCCGCGCTTGCCGCAGGTGATGCAACCGCCGCACTCGCGGCACTGGTGAGTGAACGCGCCAAAGGGCGACCGGTGAGTCATCTCACCGGCACGCGCGGCTTTCGTGCCCTCGAACTTCTTGTCACACCAGATGTGTTGGACCCGCGCCCAGAGAGCGAACTCCTTGTTGAGACGGCGCTCGCCTATTTAGGTGATCGCGCCGCCGCCGCGCGCACGTTGGGACGTGCACCTCAACCACTGAACGCCGCAGAGATTGGCACGGGGAGTGGGGCGATCGCGCTCGCCCTTGTGACCGAGTCACCCGTCCCGCTGCGCTTTACTGCCACCGACCTTTCGGGGGATGCGCTTGCAGTCGCGCGCGCGAACGCGCTTCGCTCCGGAGTTGCGTCGCGCGTGACGTTCTTGCACGGCGATCTTGCTGAACCACTCCTTGCGGGCCGCGCCCCAGGGGATCCACCGCACCTCGATCTCCTTGTCGCCAACCTTCCGTATGTGCCGACGGCCGAAGTGGATGCGGCAAAAGACGCCGCCCGTTTTCAGCGCGCGGGACAGCGTGACGAGACTGCCGTTCCGCTGAGCCTTGCTGAAGTGGCGATCGCGGCCGAGCCGCGCTTGGCGCTCGACGGAGGCAGCGATGGACTTGAGTGCATCCGGAGACTGATCGCCGAGCTTCCACGACTCCTGCGCCCAGGTGGTGCGGCGGCACTCGAATTTGGCGATGGTCAAGCCGACGCGGTGAGCGCACTCGTCGCCGGCCTCGGCCTTGGGTGGCGCTGCAGCATTCGCGGAGATCTCTCGGGGCGCGCACGCGTCGCGGAGATCCGACGTAGCGGCTAGGTTGAGCAGATGAGCGATTCACCGATCAAGTTGCTGGTCATGGACCTTGATGGCACGTTGCTTCCCCATGGAGGCGCGATTTCCCAGCGCACCGCTGCCGCAATTCGTGCGGCACGCGAGCGCGGTGTGATCACCACGATCTCCTCTGGGCGCAACATCCCAAGCTTCATTGAATACGCACGCACTGCGGGGGTGAACGGACCGCTCATTGGCATGCAAGGGGCGATCGCGCGCGAGCTGCCAGCACCAGGTGAGAGCGGGAGCGGCGCGCTGCTTCGTCACGTGCCGTTCACTTCAACACTTGCCGCGCGTGCCGTTGAGTGGTGCCGAGAGAACGATCTTTGGGGGCACGCTGTCATCCAAGACGACTACGCCTTTGATGCGACCGATCCGCATTATGAAACGTATCAAGGATGGCTCGCTGGCAACCCTGTTGAACGTCTCCACTCCATTAAAGATCTATCTCACCATCTCCGACAAGAGCCACAGGAGATCTCAAAAGTTGTTGCGCACGCGCCCGCTGGTCATCCGGAGACGGTGTTGGAGCAGGCGCGCGAAGCCTTTGGTGGAGAGCTCGACATCACGATCAGCCACCCCGAGTACCTGGAGTTCACCGCACCCGGCGTCAATAAAGGGACGGCCCTCGCGTGGCTCGCGTCGCGCCTCAACATCCCGCTCGCGGAGACCATGGCGATTGGCGACCAGCACAACGACCTTGAGATGCTGCTCGCCGCAGGTCACGGCGTGGCGATGCATGGCGCCCCTGAGCCGGTTCAGCGTGCCGCACGCTACCTCGCACCGCCGAGCGAAGCGGACGGCGCAGCGCGAATGATCGAGCGCCTGATTCTCGGTTTGGACGGAGAATAGGGACATGAGTTCTCGGCGCACACCAGAGGAGATCCAGGCGCAGCGTGATCCGCGTGCGGATCAGTCGCTGCGCGAGGTTGACCCTGCGCTGAACGCAATCCTTGAACACGAAGCGGTGCGCCAGCGCGATCACATTGAGCTGATCGCCTCTGAGAATTACGCCTACGCGGCCGTTCGTGAGGCGCAGGGAACGATTCTCACCAACAAGTACGCCGAGGGATATCCGGGGAAGCGCTACTACGCCGGGTGTGAACACATCGACTCCGTTGAAGATCTTGCCCGCACGCGCGCGCTACAACTCTTCCCCGGGAGTGAGCACGTCAATGTGCAACCACACTCTGGGGCTTCCGCGAACATCGCAGCATTCGACACGTTGATGAAGCCAGGCGATCCGTTCGTTGCCATGAGCCTCTCCCAAGGCGGTCACCTTTCGCACGGCGCCTCTGTCAACGTCTCTGGGAAGTGGTTCACGCCGCACTTCTACGGCGTGCGCGAAGACGACGGCCTGATCGATTGGGAAGGCGTCGAGCGCGCAGTTGCCGAGGCGAAGCCGAAGGTGCTCATCGCTGGCGCATCTGCTTACCCGCGCACACTTGATTTCAAACGCTTCGCAGAGATCGCCCACGCCGCAGGCGCCAAACTGATGGTGGACATGGCGCACATCTCTGGCGTTATTGCGGCGGGCCTCCACCCATCACCGTTCCCGCACGCAGACATTGTCACCAGCACCACACACAAGACGCTGCGCGGTCCGCGCGGTGGGATCGCCTTCGCGCGAGCAGCTGACGGCGCCGCTATTGATAAGAGTGTCTTCCCAGGGAGCCAGGGCGGCCCACTGATGCACGTCATTGGCGCAAAGGCGGTCGCCTTCTCACTCGCACTTGAACCAGAATTCCGAAGTTATATGAAGCGCACGCTCGAGAACGCGCAGGTGCTCGCCGCCGCACTGAAGTTGAACGGATTTGGCGTGGTCACCGGCGGAACAGATAACCACCTCATCCTCTGCGACGTCACACCACTCGGTGTCACTGGGAAAGAGGCAACCGCCGCGCTAGAAACCGCAGGGATCACAATCAACAAGAACAGCATTCCGGGTGAAACGCGTTCGCCAATGGTGACGAGCGGCGTTCGATACGGCACGCCTGCAGCGACCACGCGCGGCATGGGCGCCGCGGAAATGGAGCAGATCGCCGTCTGGTCAGCAGAGGCGATCGCGCGCCGCGAAGATCCGGCTGCACTTGCGCGCATTGAGGCCGAAGTGATCAAGATGGCGCGCGCCTTCCCAGTCCCTGGTGCCGACGCGTCAGCGCTTGCACAAGCAGGCGACGCGCAACCTTCACGCAGCACCACATGATCTTCGCTGCCGCAGCGCTTGTCGCTGCGTTGACAGCTGGTATGGGAACGCTCGCGATGCGCGCGATCGCGCTTAAGTTCAACATTGCCGACCACCCGAGCGAGCGACGGATCAACACCAAACCAGTACCGCGCGCAGGCGGCCTCGCCGTTGCAGGTGCGTTCGCGCTGATTGGAACACTTCTTGTGATCTTTTCCGCGCAACTAGGACTCAGCGCAGGGAGTGGTTCGGCGGAACTGACGAGTGATGGCGCCGCTGCACTCTTGCTCGGTACGGTGATCGCTGGAGTGATCGGACTGATTGACGACCGCTACGATCTGCGAGCGCGCTGGCAGATCATTGGACAGGTTCTGATTGCACTGATCCCAATCGCCTTTGGGTTGCGGATCGCCTTCATCTCAAATCCGCTCGGCGCGGGCGACCTCCTCTTTCCTGACGCGATCGCGCTCGGCGTCACGATCTTTTGGACGCTCGGTATGCAGAACAGCATGAATTTTATTGACGGACTGGACGGACTCTCTGGAGGCATCTCGCTCTTCGCCGCCGTCACACTCGGCGTCATCGCACTCTCAACAAGTCCGCTGCTTGCCGCGCTGAGCTTTACGCTCGCAGGCGCACTCGCTGGTTTCTTGCGCTTCAACTTCTACCCGGCATCCATCTATATGGGGACGAGCGGCATTCTCGCGGTGGCGTATGCGCTGGCCGTCCTTGCACTTCTCGGCACGGCGAAGGTGGCCGCGGCGCTTCTCATCCTTGGCGTGCCCATCATTGATGCGCTCTTTGTCATCGTTGGGCGGATCGCCGCCGGTCGATCACCCTATACGCCGGACGAAAGCCACATCCATCGCCGCCTTCTCAGATACGGCTTCTCGCACCGCGGCTCCGTGCTCGTCCTGTATGCCCTCACCGCAGCGCTCTCCGTCCTCGCGCTCCTCCTGACCGGAAGCGCCACCCTCTATGCCTTCATGGGCCTCTTGGTGGTACTTGGCGGCGTGATCACCTACCTCTCTCGTGCAACCGAGCGGACCTCCAAGTGAGCCTCCCTGAGCGTGCCCCCGGAGATCAGCGCGAGAGTCAGACCCCTCGGCTAGAATCGCCGCGGACCCCCAACGAGCCGCCCGCGGAGGCCGCCTTCGAAGGGAAGAGCGCCTACCTCGTGCTCTTCTCGCAGATCGGCGCAATGCTCCTCGTGGCGAACCTTGGCGGGGCACTCCTGGGGAACTGGCTGGACGGGCTTCTTGGGAGTGGACCACTCTTCTTGGTGGTTGGGTTCCTCGGGGGTTTCGCGGTCGGTTCGATCGGAGCGGCACGCACCGTCCGAAGGGCGCTGGACATGATTGACGAAGAGGATCGCCGGCGACGAGAGAAGAAACTAGAGGCGCGAGTCAACGAGAAGTCTGGAAGGAGCGAGTAGTGAGCATCGCGGCTCCCCGCAAGTCCACGACACGACGCACCCTCCTTCTCGCAGCGCTTGGCGTCCTCGCCCTCGACGCCTTTGCCATTGCAACCTTTGGCGGCGTTGGGCTGAACGGCTTCCCAGGCGACGTGATCAAGCGCGCACTGGAGCCGATCGTTCCGCACACGGTCATTGACCTTGGTGGCGATCCAACGCATGCCGCGACACTCTTTGACTTCTATCCGAGCATCACCGGCTCGATCATCATGAGCTGGATTGTGATGGCGGTGATCATCGTTTCATTCTCACTCCTTGCGCGACGCCTCAAAGAGGTCCCGAGTGGCGTCCAGAACGCGGTTGAGTTTGCGATCGAGGGTCTGACGAACTTTGCGATGGGTATCGGCGGTCCGGGCGCGAAGCGCTTCATAACCTTCTTCCTCGCCTGCTTCCTCTTCATCTCAATTTCGAACTGGTCGGGGCTGATCCCTGGCGTTGGACGCGTGCATGAGTTCCGTGCACCGACAAGTGACGTCAATGTGACTGTCGGCCTTGCCCTTGTCGCCTTTGTCTACTTCCACTACCAAGGGTTCCGTGCGCTCGGAATCGGCGGCTATCTGGGCAAGTTCTTCACGCTGAAAGGGGGTCCGGTCGGCCTCTTCGTCGGTGTTCTTGAGTTCTTCTTGGAGCTCGTCAAGCCAGTGACGCTTGCCATGCGACTCTTCGGCAACATCTACGGTGGAGAGCTCGCACTTACTGTGATGACAACAATCACGCTCGCGTTCATCCCACTCGCCCTGTATGGCCTCGAGCTCTTCGTTGGCCTGATGCAGGGGATTATCTTCAGCGTGCTCGTTCTGGTCTTCACCATGCTTGCCATGGAGGGGCACCACGAAGAGGGTCACGATGAGCATCACGAGCCTGCTGGTGCAGGCTCAGGCTCCACGGAAGGAGCAGAATCGCGAGTTGCGGCACACTAGCCGTAGCTGAGAGACAGCAGGACCGACCGAGCGGAAGCGTCCGGACGGCGGTCACAGTAGGAGGTAAAGAGATGGATCAGCTCCAGGCGGGCATCGCAGCCCTCGGCGTCATTGGGCCAGCCCTCGGCGTCGGTATCGCAACCGCTGCCGCGGCGGGCGCAATCGGTCGAAACCCAGAGGCGGCGGGCGCAATCCGCGGTGTCTTCATCATCGGTGCAGCGTTCGCAGAAGGCCTCGGCGTTCTCGCGATCGTGCTCGGCATTCTTTCACTCGTTCTTTAATCAGCAAGCGTGCAGATCGTTGAGTCGCAGATGATTGAGTTGATTCAGGGAGTGCTCGGAGCCTTCCCGTACGCCGAGGCCGTCGCTGGCGAAGCCGAAGGTGCGGGCTTGAGCTTCAACCTGTTCTGGATCTTGATCTCTGCGGCGAACTTCGGCTTCTTCATTATTGTCTTGCGTGCAGCAGCGCTCGGTCCCATCACCAAGATGTTGGATGAGCGCCGCGAACGTATTGAGCGCGGCCTTCGCGACGCGGCAGACGCCGCACTCGCTAAGGGGCGTGCCATTGAAGCGGCCGATGCTTCATTGGCAGAAGCACGACGTGAGTCCAACGAGATTCGCGCCAACGCGGAGAAGGCGGCGACGCAGATTCGCGAACAACAGGCGGCGTCACTGAAGGTCGAACTTGAGAAGATGCGAGCTGACGCAACCGCAGAGATTGAGGCAGCGCGCGTCAGCGCACTCGCGTCTATTCGAAGTGAGGTTGCTGACCTTGCAATCAGCGCGGCGACCAAGGTGGTCGGCGCATCCATGGACGGTGATCGTCAGCGTGCACTCGTTGGCGAATTCTTGGACGAGCAGCGCGGCGGGAAGGGGAACTGATCGTGGATCGACCCCTCGGTTCCGCACGTCGCTATGCGGCAGCCCTCCTCTCCCTCGCGGGTGATGGGGCGGCGGCAGAGGCTCTCATGGCTGAGCTCGATCGCGTCGCCGAGGTGGTGAGCACACCAGGGGCCCGCACGATTCTGGATGATCCGCGCACCCCGGCGGCGGCACGCGTCGGCGCTCTTGAGGCGGCAACCGGAGCAACGGTGAGCCCAGCTGTACACACGTTGATGGGAGCACTCGCTTCGCGCCGAGCGTTGGGACGACTCCCAGCAATTGCTGAGGCCACGCATGAGGCGCTGGATGCTCGCAACGGCATCGCGAATGCGCGCGTGAGCACACCTTCGGAGATCGGCGCAGACGAACGCAGCAAGATTGAGGCGCAGGCAGAAGCGATTGCCGGTGGCCGCGTGCGCGTCAACTATGACATTGACCCAAGCCTTGTTGGAGGCGTCACCCTTCGCGTGGGCGACCTCCTCATTGATGGAAGCGTCAAAGGAAAACTCGCGCGCA
>CAYSEM010000018.1:0-15450 GCA_964430115.1 uncultured Chloroflexota bacterium
AGCGACCCAACAAGGTCCCCCGCGTCGTTTGCGTCAACGAGGAGGAGTGGCGCACCCGCTCCTCTTCCAATCACGTGGGCGACAGCGCCCAGTGCGGCAGGGCCGACAAGTGGGGCAATGAGGAGGTCGCTATCCGTAAGGCTGCGGAGCGCCGCGTCGAGTTCAGAGTCCTCGAGCGCCAGGTGGAGGATCCCTTCGCGGGTGAGCTCAGGGGAGACGAGAAGGCACGCCTCAATGGAGCACCCTTGTGCGGCGAGGGTGGCGAGTGTCGGCGTAAACCGAGCCACCGTAGGGTGCGCTGGGCTGGCGACGAGGAGGACCCGCATGGAGGCGATGATGGCATACTCGCCTGACGAACCGACCACTTGTCGGGTCAATAGAGATGAGTGAGGTAACGGAATGGCGCAGTGGCCTTGGGAGTATCTCTTCGTCGCGCTGAACGCGCGACTCGGCACCTTCTACACCCCATTCTGGGTGGTGAATCTCCTGCTCTTCATCTTCACCATCGTTGCGTATGCGTGGTCAACGCGCGGAACAAACGGGAGGGGAGTGCTAGGCAACGAGTGGGAGTATCTCCTCTGGATCGGCGTGAGCACCTTCGGGCTCAACCTTGTTTACGCCGCCTTCCAGTGGTACGGAATCTTTCCGATCGTTACAACGGCGATTGGCCTCTACCTACTCCGCGACACGGTCGTGGATCGCTTCCCACCGCAACTCGCCGCCGAAGCGGCGCATGAGGCGATGTTGCGCACACGACGCCAGGTGAGCGACGGAGTGGAGGCAACTCTCAAGCGACCGAATCGCCGCGGCGGCAGCAAGAAGCGCTGAGCGTCACGCGGTGGAGATCCGCCGCTTCGGACCAGGACAGCGTCGACCAGATCGCGGTTCGGGTGCAACAGGTGTAGAGAGCGCACTCCTGCACGCCGGCACAACGGCGCACATCACAGAGATCACCTTGAGCGAGCGTGCAGCGCTCGGGCCACTTCGTTCACCGAATGACGCGCTGCTGATTGTGATTGAGGGTGGCGGTTGGCTCGCCCTTGCCGACGAGCGTCAGCGTGTTGCATCTGGCGAAGCGATTGCACTTCCGGCGGCGGTTGAGCGCCTCCTTGCGACCGACGGGGTTCCGCTACGAGCGATCCTTGTGGAGTTCTCTTCGCCGCGCGTACTCGAATAGCGCATACGTAAGGAGCGCGACCGCTGCGAGCACTGCTGCGAAGAGGAGTGTTGCTCCACTAATCAGCGGCACGTCAACTGGCTTCTCAAGTGTGACCCCAAATTGGAACGACCAGGTCCATGTTGGGAAAACACCTTGATAAATGTTGTGCACTCCTGTTGGAAGTGGCAGGGCGGACCAGTTCGGATACCAAATCAGTGCAACGACCGCGATCACGCCGAGCGACCAGCGGAACAACCGACGAGGATCGCGGATGTGACGAAGTGACCACGCCGCATATGCGGCAGGGATCAGAAGCACCGCGCCGATCACTGGCCCTGGTGTTGCGAGCCCAGAAGAGAGGCAGACCTGACTCTCCGCATAGACATCAAGAACTCCTGCGGCGGCACACAAGAGAGGCGTTGCGGTCCAGAGCAGTGGCGCGGCAAGGATCAGTGTGGCGAGCGCACCCTGTGCCAGGCGAACCGCGCGCGTCGCTCCGTTTCGCAAATCGGCGAGAAGAAGTGCGAGTGCGATCAGTGCAATTTGTGAAGACGGGAAGTAGTGGTACTGAAACGCGGCGCGGTCAACACGCGCCCATGGGAGCCAAAGCGCAAAGAAGATGATGGCGGCGCTCGCAAGGCCCCAGCTCTTCTGAATCCACGCCTGCCGTGCAAGCCACGCGGCGCCGGCGAGACCGAGAATGCGCGACGCAAGATTTCCGCCGTTGTAGATTGCGCCGCTCCACCCGCCAGCCGCCGCAAAGCTCTCCTGGAAGAACCAGACGGGTTTCAGGTCGAACGGCCACGCCCACCACGGCGAGCTTGCGGCGTGTGCCACGCGGAGCGTGTCGTGGTACTGATACATAGAGGTGGTGAGGTCGGCGAGTGTTCTCCCGTCGTTTCCGAGCGGCCAGCCTTCAACGATCTGGTTTCCCAACGCCGCCCATGGGAGATAGCTGATCAGATAGACCGCAAGCGGGAGTGCAACGAGCGTTGCCCCAACAAGGAGTGCCGACGCGCCTGTAGTGACGGCGTCGCCGACGCGCTTCAGATCGAGACCCTTACGATTCATGCCGCCAGCTCGGCGGACTACTGCAACCGTGCCGACGATTACAAGCACTGCAACTCCAAGGAAGGGGAGATTCGGGAGTTGCGTCCCCTCTGCTGAGATAGAGAGTGCGGGGGGGAGGAGGATCGCACTGATCGCAATGAGACCCGCCAGGGCGGCGAGTCTCCCCCGCGCACTGCGCGCGAGCCAGATCAACCCGAGCGCTCCAATCCCGTATAAGGCCACCCACTTGCTCGCGAGTGCGAGGCCGAGGGCTACGCCAGCAACAAGGAGGAGGAGGCTCCCCCCTCCAACCCCGCGCACGCGACCTTGAAGCCAGGCGACAAAGGCGCAGGCGGCGGCCAAGAGCGCCGCAAATAGGTAGACGTCATTCATGCCGATGCGGCTCTGCACGAATCCTGCGCCGTCCAACAGGGCGAGGAGGCCCGTGAGCGCGGCAACGTCGCGGCGCTCCGTCAGGAGCCGCGCGAGGAGTGCAAGAAGTGCGGCAGCGATCGCTCCAGCAATCACTCCCGGCCAACGCCACCCTGAAGAGAGGTCGCCCACAGCAACCTGCACCATTTCACCGTTTGGCCACGCGGTGATCAGCTCTCCTCGCCCTCCGTCCGGCAGTTCGGCAGATCCGTCAATCACGGCACCTATCACGTTGTCGCTCATGAGCGGCTCGGTACCGCTCACCGCTGGATTGCGAAGCTCCGTGTCCGCAAAGTAAGCGTTTCCGTTTGGCTCAATGCTCCAGAGCGCGGCGGCGCCATTCGCTGCTCGAGTCGGTGCTATCGCATGCACGATCCGCGTTGCGTGATTCACAATGATCAACGATGCATCTGCGATGTTGATCCTCGCCACGCTTACGGCTGGTGTGTTCGCGCGAAGCGTGTACACAGAGATGGTGTCAGGTCCCGCGGCATAGACGCGAGGCTCGTCAAACCAGTCCACCCCTCCGAGTGCGATCACTCCCCCAGTCACGGCGGTGATCTGTGCGCCGCCAAGATCATCTGCGCGCAGAAGCGTAAGGCCAGCACTCCCTGCAACCACCACGTAGCTCGCTTCGTCAACGCGAACGATCTCGATCTGACGCACGCCAGCGACGGTGGCTCGCGAGGTGATAACACCTCGCTCAACACGAATCACTTCGCTTGCTGTGGCAATCATTGCAACGTCACCAAGACCGCGCACCGCGCGCACGTCGGCAACGTTTGTGCTCCATCGAGTGAACGGGGTGCTGCTAGCTCCGTCAGCAGTGTCGCCAACCGCGTGCAACAGGTCACCGCTTCTGGAAACAGCCCATAGCGATCCGTCGTCCGCCACACTGAGTGCGCGTACGCTCGGTTCGTTGATCGTTCCAATCTCTGCACGTGTTGCAGGGTTGATCACATCAATGCCGTTTGCTGTTGCGACCCAGATTCGCGGCGCACCGACAGCGCCATCTGGTCGTGACGCGATCGCAAGGATCGGAGCACCGTAGTTACTCCCTCCATCTACACGTGGTGCACCAAAGATCTCAAGGCCTGCTGCGATCGCATACTTCGCAAGGTGCGGGTGTGTGTACTCGTAGATCGGGTGTGGGTCGCCGTACCGCCAGTGCTGCATGAACTCTGTTGCGGTGCGTACGTGATAGACCTCGTCAAAGTGGAATCGCGTTGGCTCACCCACGCGCCACCCACGAAGTGAGAGTGCGGTAACCGCAATGACGACCACCATCCAAAGGTCGATCCGGCTGAGGCGCGCTCGCGGCGCGGCGCTTGTTTGCACGTGTTCGTCCGCTTCGCGCGTGCGCAATGATGCTCGGCGCATCACCCTTGATGCGCCAGTTGGTAGCCGCAGAAGTTGATAGCCCGCGGCGCAGAGCGCTGCCGTGGCGGCAAGGGCTGCGGTGGTGATTGCGACTGGAGTTTGGAGTGCGTCGGTAGCTGGTCCGAGATCGGGGACTCCTGGGTTTTGGAGGTACGCAAGCGTGAGTACCCCCCATGTGTTGGCAATCAACACCAGTGCGGTTACGGCGGCGATCGGACGCCAGCGCGGGAGCGCCGCGGCGAGCGCAAGGGTGAGCGGAACTGCAGGGAAGAGGTAGCGCTCATGGACGCGCGTTGGGAGGACGAAGAAGGCGATCGCGATCAGCGCGAGGGCGGCGACCGTTCTCGTGCGCTCGTCGTGTCGGGCCGCCCACACTGCCGCGGCGATCGCCACAACGAGCAGCAGTGTGCCGATAAAGAGTGCCGGTGGGCCGAAGCCAAAGAGAGGAGCGGTGTCGCTCCCCCAGCCTCCGTTCAGGACGATGCCTGTCCCACCACTATCCGCGAGCGCCCAGAGATTCCACGCGTTCACGCTCAAGTATGGGTAGGTTGCCGCCGCCTCGCCAACCCTCTGGATCACGTCAATCACAGTTAGACCAAATGGAAGTGCCGCAACGGAGACTACCGCCGTGCCGGTGAGGGCAACGAGTGGGAGCGACCAAACATCGCCGCTGCGACGCGCGCGGACGATTGTGATCACCGCAATCAGGGGGATGAGGATTCCGAACTGCGGCTTGATCACGGCAGCCAGCGCGGCCAGTGCGGCGGCGCGGACGGTCCGTCCCTTAACAAGCTCCGTCACTGCAAAGACCAGCACGCTCGTTCCAACGGCGTCGACCTGCCCCCAGACTGCAGAGTTGAGCCACGTTATTGGCGTGAACGCAAGGAGGAGGGCGACCACCCGCTGCGCGCGCGTTGATGCACCGAGCTCGCTCGCCAACCGAACCGTAGCAACGATGAGTAGGCCGTCAGCAAGAATCCCTGGAAGCTTGATCAGCGCGCCAGGATCAAACGATCCTGTGAGCGCTCCGCTGAGTGCGCCGAGCGGCCAGAGGATCCAAAGATAGCCAGGGAGATAATCAAGAAAGTAGCCGCGTGCGTATGCGCCAAGCGGACCGTTCGCGCCAAGGTCTGCCGCCCAGAAGCGAAATGCTTCGAGGTCTGCGGTGAACCCAGCGTTCGCCGGCAGGAACACGTATGCGATGATCATGCGCAATAGAAGTGCGAAGACGACGATCAGCGCAGTGCTCATGGGGTGAGTGTAGCCGTGGAGGGGGCAGGTGCAGATACCGATCAACGAACTCTCCCTCTTCTTTCCGTGTCACAACGAGGCGGAGAACCTTGACACGCTTGTTGCTGAGGCGCTGAGCGCACTCCCTACGCTCGCTGAGCGGTATGAGGTGATCCTTGTTGATGACGGCTCTACAGATGCAACACCTGCCGTCGCAGCGCGGCTTGAAGCGGCTCACCCGAACGTTGTTCGCGTGATTCGACACGACATGAATCGCGGGTATGGCGGAGCGCTCCGCTCCGGGTTTGGTGGCGCGCGCTACGAATGGATTGCCTTCACCGATGGCGATCGACAGTTCCGCGTTGCAGATATTGCCGCGCTCATCTCAGCGGTGCCGAATCGTGAAACGGTTGCACTCGGTTACCGCATCAAGCGTGCCGACCCTACGCTACGTAAGGTCTACGCCGCGGTGTATCGCCTCGCGAATCGTTTCTGGTTTGGTCTCCCAGTTCGCGATGTGGACTGTGCAATGAAGCTCTTCCCTCGCACCGTGCTGCACGGTGTTGCCGTTGCATCAAACGGGGCGTTCTTTTCCGCAGAGCTGCTGATCAAGCTGCGGGCGCGTGGCGTGCAGATGGTTGAAGTCGGTGTTCCGCACTTCCCGCGTGTTGCTGGATCCGCCAGCGGCGCCCGGCCCTCCGTGGTGCTTGCGGCGGTTCGTGACTTCTGGTCGCTTCGCGGTGCGCTCTGGTTCCGCCGCGCGAGTGCACTTGCGCGGGGGGTTCGGCTCCTCTAGTTCAGCGCTCCGGTTCGCTCCCCTTCACGTCGTTCGGCTGGTCACCGTCGAGTGAGTTTACGAAGTCTCGGAAGAGCGAAAGGCGCTCCTCCTCGGCCGCCTCGGGAACGATCCCTTCGGCTGCAAGGAGATCGAGGGAGATAAAGATTGGCGCGTTTGCGCGAAGGGCAAGTGCGACGGCGTCGCTTGGTCGGGCGTCGAGCTCCTGCACCGCGCCGCCAGTGGGGGCGACCAGCATTCGCGCCCGGAATGTCTCGTCTCTAAGCTCCACAATTCGAACCTCGCGCAGCTCCGCACCCAGCGCGTTCATCATGAGCGTTGCGATGTCATGCGTGAGTGGGCGCTCGGGACGCACTCCTTGCAAGTGATATGCGATCGCATTCGCTTCATTTGGGCCAATTGGGATCGGCAGGTACCTCCGCTCCTCTGCATCGCGGAGGAGCAAGATGTGTGTTCCAGAGAGCATCTGGACGCGAACCCCTTCAACAACCGCCCGACGAAGATCCATGCCGTGATGATCCCACCCTTCGCCGCGCCGTGCGCGCTGGAAACGGTGCTGCGGGTTACGGCTGAGTGCTCGGCAGCTCGATCACGGGAGCGGCGGTGGCGGCTGGAGTTGGAGTAGCGCCAGGGGTCACCGCTGCGCCAAGCACCGCACCTCGAATGCGCCCCTCTTCAGCCCAGATAAACGTCGGCGCTCCGCCATCTCGAGCAAGCGCAATGTAGCCTCCGACAATGTTCGAGACGACGCCGTCGCTCGCTACAAGTTGATACTGCGCGAGCACGCTCCCAGAGGCCGCCTTGCTGTACGCGAGCATTCTCTGATTGCGAACATCCCACCCGTAGAGCACGCCGGTGCGGCTCGCGCCCGCGGAGATGATGAGTCGGATCTCTGGGGTGCTTCGGATCACGCTGTCGCCAGGGTCCGCTGGAGCCCACTCGTCTACGGCGCCGCCCACATACCTTCGAACTGATCCGTCTTGCGCAAGGTAGAGATCGCCGTCAATTGCCATCGCGTCCACACTGGCGAGCGACGTTGGGTTTATCAGATATCCGGTTGGTGGCGCTGGATAGCCTGTCCCGTCAGGAGCCGGTGTGTATCGCAAGATTTGTCGCGCTGACGGGTCAACCACATATATTCGATACAGACCTGTCCCTTCATCGGCGGCGAATCCTGAAATGATTCTTACGTCGCTCCCCCAGAGCTCGCCGTCGCGGACACGCAGCCTGACAAGTGTTCCCTTCCCGCTTAGGTCTGCTGGTCGCCAGCGCCAAAGATTCGACGATGCGTCAAGGACAAGGATGTCTGGCCCTGATGCGCTGATTGTCTGTGCGCGGCCAGTGGTGCTCCCAAACAGTTCATATCCAGGCTGGTAGATCACGGTCGCGCGTGGGCTAGGTTGAGCCGCCGGATCAACTCGGTATACCGCCCCCGAGAAATCATCGAGGATGTAGCTGTATCCATCTGGCCCTTGGGTGATTGCGGTGATCTTGATGGGCACTGTTGCGGCGGTAAAGTCAAAGACATCAAACACCGACGCGCGGGTGAGAAGGAAGAGCCTGTCAAGCGGCGGTCTAATTCGTTCGCGAAGTGCGTTGATCTCTGGTGTCGCGGCGCCACCCGCTTCGGCGATCGCGAGTTTCTCTGTTGCACTAACCAGCAGTGTTCGCGCGCGGTCGGGGTCGCTTGCAAGCAGATTGGTGACTGGGTTGAGTGCCTCGTCAACGGCCCGTGTTGCTTCGGCGAGTGACTCCCGCGCGTTTGCTGCAGCGTCAAGTGTTGGGTCCGTCTGATTCAGATAGACGTTTGCTATGCCGCCCACTGCGGTGATGAGGATTGCTGCAAGCAGCACAGTTGCGCTGCGCCGTCGACTTCGAGCAACCGCCTGGTCTGGTGATGTGTCACGTCTGCGCTCAATATCTAGACTCGGCGCTTGAACGCGTGTGGCAAGCCACGGGAAGCGCCGCTCGGCTGCGCTGGTGAGCCGTTTCGCCGCAACGCGGAGCCGCGAGGGGGGTGTGGCTCCACGCTCGGCACGAGAGCGCTCAATCTCTGGTTCGGCACCGGGGCTTCGTTCCGCACGTGCGCGTGCGGCGCGGCGGGCTGCTTCGCGGTTCCTTGCGTCGCGGCTTGGTTGGGCAACGCGCACTGGTACACCCCGCGTTGAAGCCCCGCCGCGTGCGCCGCCACCTCGGCGCTCGGCGAGCACCTCTTGGGCGGCCCGGTCAATTGGGGTGTACGGCTCGGTTGGGTGTTCGGGGCGACGGCGATCCGCCTCTGGTTTCGGCGGCACAGCGGCAGCGATGAGTTCGCTCCGTTCGTCGTTCCCTTCTTCCCATCGCGCGCGGGCGCGTGCTTGGGCTTGCGCAATGTTGTCTGCCGGAATCGCCAACAGGGTATCGCTGGCTTGCCCTGCGCTGCGCGGAGGTGGGGGTGGTGTCGGCACTTCGCTTGCGAGTAGGAGTGCGAGTTGCGTGCCGTCGCTTGCCGCTCCTGGCCGGCGCTTCAAGAGCGCGCGCCCCTCCTCTTCGGTGACTGCTAACGCGATCCTATCCCCAGTTGCGAGGGCCACGCGTCCAGTGATAACTCCCTGTCGCTGCGCGGTTCCGGCTGACGCGCCTGGTGCGCCAGCGGGCAGCAGGACGGTGACGTGTCGGCTTTCGCGGAGGAGGGAGGCGACGGCGGTGAGGTTCCCGCTTGATGCGGCCCACGCTTCACGACGAAGGAGGCCGACCATGCAGACCTCACTCTGTTCGCCAAGCTGCTCGCGGAGCGCAACGATTATGGTGCGCGCACGCTCACCGGTGCTTCCTTCGCCGTGATCAAAAAGGTTTAGTGCGCGCTCGGCTGCCGCCTTGAGTTGAGATATGTTCGATCCTGGGGCGGAGAGGAGAACCGCGCGCGCGCCGAGCGTGCGTGCGGTTGTGGGGCTCGTCGGCATGCGCAGCAGAAGTGCGCGGTCGCCCGCGGCGACCAGCGTCGCCGAACCAACCAGGAGGGTTGGTTGCGCGTTCGTTGTTCGAAGGCTGTCGTTCATTGCACTGAGGATACGCCTAGTGTCGCTCGGTATCGCCGCTGCCTTGTCCGAGGCGCACGGTTAGCCCGATTGCGCGCGCGCCGCCTGGGTGGCTTGAGTAGGCGCTGGCGATCTCGGCGCTACGTAGGTGGAGCTCCTGTGCGGTTGCGCGGTCGTCAACCTCGATCGTAAGTCGGCCCCCTTCAGTCCCCGCCGTGAGTCGGCAGTGCGGCGCAAGGTGTGGCGCAATCTGCATGAGAAGCTCGTGAAAGACACGAGCGCGTTGTGAAAGTTCAAGTTCTTCTTGAAAGCCGAGTGCGCGCGCCGCTTCAGGAATCAGTGTGCTCAACTTCTGCGGCTTCCCTTTTCGTTGACGCTTATCGTTCACGCTTCACCTCGCTCCCGCGCGGACCTCGAACCACCTCCTGGCATGCGCTGGCAGTGACGAGCCGCGGAGCAAGATCGCCGAGCGTCGTGGTGGTGATGATGGTCTGGGGGAGTGCGGTGAGGCGCTGCACGAGATGATCGCGTCGCTCCGGATCGAGTTCAGAGAATGCGTCGTCGAGCAGAAGGAGGGGCGGCTCGCCGCGATCGGTCGTCAGCAGCTCAATCTCCGCAAAAAGAAGTGCAAGAAGCAGGCTGCGCTGTTGTCCGCGTGATGCGATTGACGCGAGATCTTTTCCGTCCGCCTTAAACGTTAGGTCATCACGGTGTGGGCCGACCAGCGTGTGTCCTTGATAACCCTCGCTCTCCGCGGTTTCTTCAAACGATCTTCGTAGGCGGGTGGCGGCGGCGTCCGCGTCGTCATCTAGGAGGTGCGCTTCACGCGAAACATAGTGGACGGTGAGATCGCCCTCTGTGGGAGCGACCTCGCGGTGCGCGGCCGTGAGTGGGGCTGCGAGTGCGCGCAGCAGCTCGTTGCGAGCAGCAACAATCTCTGCGCCACTGCTGATCAAGAGCTCAGTCCACGGCTTCATCTCTGCGCTGATCGCCCGTCGCTCGGCGCCGTCGCTCTCGAGCGCATCCTTCAAGAGCCGGTTGCGCTGCTTGAGCGTGCGCTCATACCTCGTGAGGACAGCGCGGTAGCCCGTCTTCCACTGGATTGCCATTCGGTCCAGCGCGGCGCGACGCACGGAGGGAGCCCCGACGACGAGCCCTGTCTCTTCCGGAACAAAGGCGGCGATCTTGAGCTTCTCGCCGAGCGTCTCGCTCCTTCGCGCAGTGCCGTTCACGAGATACCGAGTGCGCGCCGAACGGCCGATCTCAGCGGCGAGTGTGGTTGCCGCAAGCGGGTCGTCCTGCGCCTCACGTGGGTCTCGAAGGGTGACCGTGAACGCACCGCTGCTTGCCCCCTCTTGGACGAGTTCGCGGAGCGCGCTCGCTCGGTGTGAGCGCCCAGTGGCCGCCACGAGCAGCGCTTCAATCGCGGTGGTCTTCCCGGCGCCGTTCGCCCCCCAGAGGATCTGTGGCCCTGCAGAGAAGCGGATCTCTCCGGCGGTCCAGCTTCGAATATGTTGGAGGCGCACGCGCTCAATCACTTTCGTCCACTCCTCTCCATCGGTTCACGGGCGTGTGTGCCGCGCGGCGTGCGGCACCGTCTGATCAGGAGGGGGTGCGCACCGGCATCACGACGTGGAGGTAGTCTCGCCCGTCAAGCGGACGGAGCAACCCTGGTGCGATCGGCCCGGTGAGCTCCAGGGAGAACTGGTCTGCTTCAACGCGGGAGAGGACATCCACGAGATACTTCGCGTTGAATGCAATCGTTGTCCCCTCGCCTTCAACCTTAGCCTCAACGTGTGCTGCATGGTCGCCAACGTCTGCGGCAGCGGTGATGTCAATCGCTCCGCCACCTTCAGGTGTAATCGCAAAGCGCACGATGTGCGCTGACGCGTCGGCCACAACTTGCGCAAGGCGAACGGCACGCAAGAAGTCGTCGCGCACAATAGTTACCTTTGTGGTGTGGGATGTTGGGATCACTTGCTGGAATGGTGGGAATTGCCCATCAATAAGTCGGCTGACCAACATGGTATCGCCAAGCTTGAACTGCAGCTGGTTCTTCGCTGGTGTCAGTGTGATCTCGACAAGGTCATCAACGTCTGAGAGTAGACGAAGGAGTTCCGCATACGCGCGCGCGGGCACGATGACGCTCGTCTCTGGGGCTGCCTCTGCGAGCGCAGCCCCTGCGACGGCGATGCGGTAGTTATCCGCAGCGGCAAACGTTGCCTTCTCTCCGGTGAAGCTTGTGAGCACGCCGGTGAGTATCGGTCGCGCTTCGTCGCCGGCAGCGGCAAACACGGTTGAGTCAAGTGCGGTGCGCAACTCTTTCTGTGAGATCCGCGCCGTTACACGCTCACCAGCGGCGCCGACTTGCGGGAAGTCGTCGGCGGGTGTTGCGCGAAGGTGTGATGCGCTGCGACCGCACTTCAGGTGTACACGACCATCCGGTAGAAGTGAGATATCAATCTTCTCGTTCGGGAGCCCGTTCACCACGTCGCTGAGAAGGCGTGCTGGGATCGTTGTTGCACCCTTCTCTTCAATCTTGGCGGGAACCCAATGGGTCACCGCGATCTCGAGGTTGGTTGCCACGAGCCGGAGTCCGCCGTCCTCGGTGCCGAGGTAGACGTTTGAGAGGATCGGAAGCGTGTTCCGAGAGGCCACACCGTGACCCACAACCGCCAGGCCGCGCGCGAGGTTCTCTTGAATCACCGAAAGCTTCATTTCAACTCCTCCACATACCCCTCTGGGCGTCTTGCTAATAGTGTCTTATCTCTTTAACCCCGTCACCGTCGTATTCGTAGTGTGGAACCTGTGGAGCCTACGCGTAAACCCTCGTCCAGGAACCGTGGGGAACCCCCTTTGAAGTGTGAGCCACGCACCCCCGCTGCGCGTAAACCTCACCGTTTCTCGGGAGGGGCTGGGGGGAACCCTCGGGCGGTTCTCCACATCGTGTCCTCAGGTGCTCACGCCCCCCGTGCGAGAAGGCGGTGTTTCCACCACTTCTCCACCAGATATCCACAAGTTATGCGGAGGCGGCAGCCCCCTGGCCGTAGCGAAGAAGCGCCTCGCGCAGAAGGGCCACCTCTCGGCGGAGCTCCGCGTCGTAACTCATCTCGCGCTCGATCTTGCTGCAGGCGTGGATGATCGTGGAGTGGTCTCGCCCCCCGAGCGCACCGCCGATACGAACGAGCGACGCGTCGGTCTCTTCGCGCGAGAGGTAGGCGGCAATCTGGCGAGGAACGACAATTTCGCGGTCGCGCTTCGGACCGCGCAGCTGCTCAACGGTCACGCCGTAGTGTTCGGCGACAACGGCAACCACCTGCTCAGGCTCAAGGATGCGCTTCGGGCTCGGATAGACCGCCTCGCTCAACACCCGTGCGGCGAGCTCCATCGTGACCGGCATGCCGCTGAGGCGGCCCACAGCAACCAGACGGGTGAGCGCCCCTTCAAGTTCGCGCACATTGCTCTGCACGCGGCGGGCGACCTGCTCCAACACGTCGTCTGCAACGATCACGCCGCTCTCTTCAACCTTGCTGCGCAGAATGGCGATTCGCGTCTCAAGATCAGGCGAAGAGATGTCTGCAATCAAACCCCACTCAAAGCGAGAGCGGAGACGCTCTTCAAGGAGTGAGATTTCCTTTGGTGTGCGATCCGAAGTGATCACGATCTGCTTCCCTGCGGAGTGGAGGGTGTTGAACGTGTGGAAGAACTCTTCCTGTGTCCGCTCCTTGTCCGCAATGAATTGAATGTCGTCGATCAGCAACACGTCAATCTTCCTGAAGCGCGAACGGAACGCATCGGCCGCACCCTGCTGGATGCCGAGAATGAATTCATTGGTGAACGCTTCGCCAGTGATGTAGAGAACGCGTCGCTTTGGCGAGCGCTCCATCACTGCGTTTCCGATCGCGTGAAGCAGGTGTGTCTTCCCGAGCCCAGTACCTCCATAAAGGAAGAGCGGGTTGTATGCGCCACCTGGCCGCTCGGAGACAGACTGCGATGCCGCGTGTGCAAGCCGGCTCGCGGAACCAACGACATATGTTGCGAATGTGTAGCGCGCGTTCAGGTTGGTCGGTCGCGCTGGCTCGCTCGCATCAACAACGCGAACCGAATCGCTCGAAGGTGTGTGCGCGCGCACCTGTGACGTGGTGTCTGTTGACGCACCCTTCTTCCCAGCGAGCGCACCCTGCGCATCAAGCTCATCCTCGCTCACAACTTCCACCTGAAGCGTCACGCTATAGCCAACAATCTTTGCGATTGTTTGTGCGATGAGTGAGCGGTAGCGCTCTTCAATCCAATCCTTTGCAAAACCAGAAGCAACACCGAGCGTGAACGTGCTGCTCTGTTCGTCAACGCGAAGGAGTGCGGTTCGACGGAACCAGGTTTCGAAGGTCGCCTGGGAGAGGCTGATCTCTAGCTCTCCGAGAGTGGCGCGCCAGACCTGTCGTCGATCCATGCCGCAGCGCCTCCCTCTCTTTTCCCCGCGTCAGAGAGTCAGTGGGGCGGCGTTGAGGCCACCCGGACCCTGTTGGGGGGACGCGGAGAATAGCAGCAACTTCTCAACCCGTACGGCGCGTCGCGCGAGTATTGTTACACCCAGGGGCGGAGTACCTCTGTGCTACGGCTAGCCTCCCTGTAGCGCCATCGGCGCACGGTTTACTGTGCCTGAATTGACACCCTGGCGGCTCCCCGACGATACTTCCCTTCCTAGATCCGCCCACCTCGCGGCCCTAGGCCAGGCAGCCCTCTTGGCACCCGGTCCGCACGGCGGAGCGACGCCAAGGCCACATTGACGGGAGCGATCAAGATGAAGCGAACGCACCAGCCAAAGAAGCGACAGCGATTCCGCGAACACGGTTTCCGTAAGCGCATGTCGACGACGTCGGGCCGCAAGGTCTTGGCTCGTCGCCGCGCACGCGGCCGCAAGCGCCTCACCGTCTGAGCGGGCCGGCGCATTCGCGCCCCGCAGGTTTCGACATGATTCGAACCGCAGCTGACTTTACGGCTCTTGCCGCCGCGCCCGGTGTTAACTCACCACTGCTCGGCGTTCGCTTTGCTGTGCGCGATCGCGCCGTACCTTCGCTGCGCATTGGGATTGCCGCAAGCAAGAAGGTTGGCGGCGCAGTGGTGCGCAACCGCATTCGCCGCCGGCTCAAGGCAATCACACGAGACCTGGCGCCAGCGGTTGTACCCGGCACAGACCTTCTGATCGGCGTGCGCGTTTCGGCCGCAACTGCATCGAGCGAGCAGCTCCGTGCCGCGCTGACCGATTGCCTTCGTCGCGCAAAACTCCTCTCTGGCGCCAGCGAGGGGGCACGCGGATGAAGCGACTCGCCGTAGCGCTGATCCATCTCTACAGAATCCTCTTTGCATGGTTGCCATCAAGCTGTCGGTTTGAGCCGAGCTGCTCTCGATATACGGAAGAGGCGATCATGAAGTACGGCGTCCTTAAGGGGAGCTGGATAGGTGCACGCCGCATTGCGCGCTGCTCACCACTCAACGCCGGCGGATGGGATCCGGTCCGATGATCAATAGAGCGCGTCAACTGCTTCCAACGGTTCTCCTCCTGACACTGGTCGCGCTCATCGCTGGTGCGTGTGACGCCGCCTCGGTCGTTGTTCCGCCATCCCCGCCAGCACCGCTCGTTCCGGCATCGCCAGGCGCTGATCCGTTCAGCCTCCTCTCCTGGCTATTCACACCAATCTTTCAGGCTCTCTTCATCGGCCTGGTCTTCTTCGACAACCTGACAGGGGATATCGGAATCTCAATCCTTCTGCTTACGATCGTCATTCGCATCGTCTTGATTTCGCCGTACCGGCGCCAACTTGTTTCACAGAAGCGCACGCAGCTACTCGCGCCAGAAGTGGAAGAGATCAAGCGTCGCTATAAGGGCGATCGGATGAAGATCCAGCAGGCGCAGGCGGAGCTGTACAAGACGCGCGGCATCAATCCGCTGAGCGGATGTCTGCCGACCCTGCTTCAGTTCATCGTGCTCATCCCAATGTATTCAGTGATCGATCAAGGACTCAAGACGAGCGATCCGAGCGCCATGTTGAGCATCTTCGGCTTCCAGGTTCTGGATCCAGGGTGCGTGAACGGTCTCGCAGACGGCGTCCGATGTTTTGACACAACGGTGGGATGGCTTGGCGGACTCGATGTTTCGCAGCCATGGGCCCCAATCGTTCTTCTCGGGGTTGGCATCTCTCCACTCGCGCTCGGGAGCGCACTGTTGCAGGTGTTGCAGACACGAATGACGCTTCCAAAGGGCGGCGCGGCAAAGGGCGATCCGTCAGCGGCAATGCAGAGCCAGACACTGGTGATCCTGCCGCTCATCTCGATCCTGTACGGCGGCATCTTGCCGGCGGGACTCTTTATCTACTGGATTGCGTCCA
>CAYSEM010000019.1:0-5755 GCA_964430115.1 uncultured Chloroflexota bacterium
ATCCTGTACGGCGGCATCTTGCCGGCGGGACTCTTTATCTACTGGATTGCGTCCACGATTTTCTCGTTGGCGCAGCAGTATTTGATCCTCGGCTACGGCGGACTCTTCCCACTCTTTGGGTGGACTCCAGCCTTCGCCGTGAACCATGCACCGCGATTCCCCGTTGCGATGCCGGAGAGCGCTCCGGCCGACGACGTGGTTGAAGGGGCACCACAATCCCGCACGGATCTTGACCGCGCCGCATCTGCGGCCGCCACGATCCGTTCGGCCAAAAAGCGCGACCGACACGGTCGCCGAGGGGGCAGATAATGGCGAGCGAAAGCGCATACCAGGAGTTCACCGGCAAGAGCGTTGAAGAGGCGCTTAAGATCGCATGCGAATCCTTCAAGGTTGGACTCGCTGACCTCGACTTTGAAATCATTGCGCCAGGCTCCAAGGGCGTTCTCGGCATGGGTGCTGAGCCGGCGCGGATCGTTGCAGCGCCAGCAAGCGCAATCGCGGGCAGCACGCCAAAGCGTGCAACCGAACCCGCACCACGCGCTGCAGCACCACGCGAATCCGAGCGGCGACCAGCACGCGGCGCTCGACCAGAGCGTGCACCAGCGGCACGTGCGGAGCGACCCGCGCGAGCACCGCGTCCTGAACGATCTGATCGGCCAGCCCGAGCGCCGCGCGAAGCGGGCGAGACACGAGAGCCACGCGAGCGCCGCGAACGCAGCGAGACCACGCCAGAGATGATTGCCGGCGGCAAGGAGATCCTTGAGACGCTGATCAAGCACCTCGACTTTGAGGCAGAGATTCGCCTGAGCGGCGAAGGCTCCGAGACCGTGCTGAATGTGGCGGGCACCTCACCAGAAGCTGCAGAAGAACTCGGCAGCTTGATTGGTCGACGCGGCGAGCGACTTCAGGCGATCCAGCACCTTGTCAACCTAATGTTGAGCCGCAAGCTCGGCGAGTGGGCGCGCGTCACCGTAGACATTGAAGAGTATCGCGGTCGACGTGAAGCGCAGCTCCGCGCACTTGCGCGCAAGGCGGGCGAGCGAGTTCGAGAGACCGGTCGCGCCGTTCAGCTTGAGCCAATGACCGCGCTTGAGCGACGTTGGGTGCACATGGAACTACAAGGTGCACCTGGAATCGCAACCGAGTCGGCGGGCGAAGAACCAGAACGCCGTGTGGTCGTGATCCCGGCGTAACGAGCGAACGGCCTCATGCCGACAAGAGACCCACAACGGGAAGCGCATTTTCCTGCAATTGAGAAGCGTTACGGCGAACCGATGAAACACTGGTTTGCGGTAATGAAGAGTGTTGCAGGGAGGCGCTACCCAGAGCAGATCGCACACCTGCGAGAGAACTACGGATTCTCACAAGCACATGCCAATGCGCTGGTGATGTTCACCCGCGGCTCCACCACGGCACATCGACACGCAACGCCGACGGACTACTTCAAGACGATTGACCCACAACAGGCGCGCACCATGAAGGGCATGTTCAAGGTGTTGCGCGCGGCGTATCCAGAGCTGAAGCTCGTGATCTCCTGGAATCAGCCAATCTTGCGCACCGAGAAGGACTACGTGTTCGGCGCTTCAGCCTCATCGAAGTACCTGCTGATCAACCCTTTTAGCAAGGCGGTGATTGATGCGTTCACACCAAGACTGAAGGGGTACCGCGTCCTCAAGCACACCATCACGATTCCGAACGATTGGGAGATTGACGAGAAGCTCCTTGTGGCGATGGCGAAGGCGCGCATTAAGGAGATTAGGTAGCGCGCGATCCGCGCCTCGTGCAAGTGTTGGTGGAGATGGAGGAGAGTCGAACTCCTCGTCCGAAAAGCCTGCCAAGAGACCACTACGAGCGTGTCCTGCGGTTTAGTCTGAGTTGAGGCGCTCCCACAGGCCGGATCGACCCTCAACCGAGTCACATTCCCCTAAATTGGGCTTGACCAGTGGCTATGTGTCACTCACCACTGTTGCAGCTTCGCTTAATGACGCTTCCACGACCCGCGAAGCGGGGGCCGCTTCCACGCTCACCTTACTGCCTTAGGCAGCGAGGGCGAGAGCAGGCTGGCGATTGCCAGTTACTTCTTTTTGCTACCGGTTTAACGAGGCCTGATAGCAACCTCGACTCGCGTTCTCAAGGTGCGGTTTCCCGTCGAAACCACGCATCCCCAAGAGGGGAATCCTACACGCTGGCGCGTGCGGTGACTAGCCCCCGCGCTTCCAGTCAGAGAGCTCGCGCTCAGCTTCGCGTTTTCCTTCTCGGTCAGCGATTGACTTGCGCTTGTCGAACTCTTTCTTTCCTCGTCCAAGGCCAATCTCAACCTTGCAGCGACCACGGCTCAAATAGAGACGGAGCGGGATCAGCGTGAGCCCCTTCACCTTCACTTTGGTGCCGATCGAGATGATCTCTTCCTTATGAAGGAGGAGGCGGCGCGTCCGCTTCGGCTCGTGCTGCTGGCTTGCAGCACCTGGCCACTCGGCAATGTGCATGCCGATCATGCGTGCCTCACCTTGGTCAAGACGAATGTAGGCGTCACCGATGTCCGCCTTTCCAGCGCGGATCGATTTGATCTCCGTCCCAGTGAGCACCACACCCGCCTCAAAACGATCGAGAATCTCGTACTCGTGCGTGGCCTTCCGGTTCGAAGACAGCGTCGTACCGTCAGCGATGACGAGCGACTTCTTCGTAGCCATAAGACCTCCTTGTTGGGTGGGCGGCGCGAGCCTGCGGTTCGGTGTGAATAGACGCGGTCTGGTGAGAATAGAAAGGGCGCTGACCTTGCGGCCAGCGCCCTCTCAGAACGTTACCGCTCTCGGGATCGGTTATTCGCCGACCTCACGAGAGGCGGTCGTACAACTGTCTATTGACACTGCACACCACCTCCTTCCGTCTGCCGTAGACGATACGGCTCAGCGGGGCAAGGCGCAAGGGGTGGCGCGCATCCGCCTGTGACCCCGCTACTTGAGGAGTTCCAGAGCCTTCTTGAGGGCTAGATCGTCCCCACCGGGGGTTGGGGGTGTTGGCACCGGGTAGTCGGGGGCGAGCCCCACCTTGTTCACCCAGGTGCCGTTCGGCGTGAGCCACTTTGCGATCGTGAGCTTCAAGCCAGAACCATCCTTGAGGTCGATAAACGTCTGCACCACACCCTTGCCAAAGGTTGTCTCACCGACGAGGACCGCGCGGTCACGATCGCGCAACGCACCGGCGAGAATCTCACTCGCAGACGCACTCCCCTTATTGATCAGCACGACCACCTTGATCGTTGGATCCGTTGCGATGCCACCGCCGTTCGCTGACGTTTCGGTTCGTTTCCCGTCGCTTGTCTCTTCCATGTAAACCACGCCATCAGCGATGAATTCACTCGCGATCTGCAGCGCGGTGGAGAGATATCCGCCCGGGTTGTCTCTCAGGTCAAGAATGATTCGTGTGATCCCTGCATCAACCACTTCTTGTAGCGCTTGATCAAATTGATCGCCCGCAACCTCACTGAACTCCGCAAGGCGCAGGTAGCCAACAGGTGAACCGTCTGATGTCTGGAGCGTCTCTGGTTCTACCGCAGGGACGGTGATCACATCACGCACGATCGTCAGATTTAATGGAGCCGCATCACCGCGAACGATCGTGATTACCACGCTTGTCCCCTTCGCGCCGCGAACCCGAAGGACCGCCTCATCCAGAGTTTCACCGTCTACGGTGATTCCGTCCACAAGCGTAATGCGGTCGCCACTCTGCACACCGGCAGCCTTTGCGGGCGAACCATCAATTGGTGAGACCACAAGGAGAAAGCAGTCGGGACCAAGCGTGGTGCAGGCTTCGCCTGCGGGACCACGACTCTCGATGACTGCGCCAATCCCCTCAAAGCTTCCAGAGAGCCCCTCAACGAGCGCATCCATCTCTTCGCCAGTGAGATATTGCGAGTACGGATCATTCAGTGACTCAACGAGCCCTTTGATGGCGCCGTCAACAAGGGTCTCTTCACTCTTGTCGCCAACGTGCCGTGTTTCTACAAGCTCAAGTACCTCGTTGAATCGGGAGAGATCAATTGCCCCAGAAGCGCCAGTGACGTCCGCTGCGCTACTGCCGCTGTTATAGCCAAGGTTGTAAGCGCCGACAGCGAGAAGGAGGGCGAGAAGGAGTGCCCCCGCGCGCGTCACGAGCGGAGGACGCCCGCTACCGCTCAGACCAAAACGTTGCTGCACACGCCCTCCTTACCGCTATGTGTTGAGTCGATGCTGTTATGAACTCAGTCGACCACGAAGTGAGAGTAGTGCACCGAGTGCGCCGAGCCCAAACCCAGCAAGCAACACCGTGACCGCAACCTCTCCGAGCAAGATCCCGGACGTCTCAATAGGCAGGACGCGGAAGAGGTTCAGCATGACGGTGCTGATCCCAGCACCAAGGATCCCGAAGATGAAGAGGGTGATCAGCGCACCTGCGCCACCAATGATCAGCCCCTCAATAATGAACGGAAGTCGCACCCAGGTTGACGTTGCGCCAACAAGGCGCATGATCGCAATCTCATCACTTCGCGCAAGGATCGCGAGTCGAATCGCGTTGACGACAACGGCGAGGACAGCAAACGAGAATCCGATCAGGACAATGAGGCCGGCGATACGAAGTGCCGAGGTGATGCCAGCAAGGCTCTCGGCAACAGCACGACCATCGACGATGCGCGAAAAGAGTGCGGCAGAGGGGAGGCGACTGAGCGCGTCTGCGACCGTTGCAGTCTCACTCGGGCTGTCCAGTGCGATCTCAAAGCTCGCAGGGAGTGGATTCTGTTCTAGTTCACCAGTCAGGTCTGGCTCACCGCGCTCCTTCAGTCGCTCACGGAATGCGGCGAGCGCTTCATCGGCGGTGATGTATGTGGCCTCCTTCACTCCGTCGATCTTGAGGATCTCGTTGCGCAGTGAGTCCGCACGCTCTTCGGATGCGCCCACCTTCAGGTAGGCGACCACCTCAACCTTGGAGTCCGCATAGCTGAGCGCAGCATCAAGTCCGGCGCGAATCACAAGGACCGAGGCGAGAACGAGCAGCATCAGCGTCATGGTCATGGTGGCGGCAACTGTGGCGAGCCTGTTCCGCGAGAGACCATTCACGGCAGCAGAGATGCTCAGTCGGATCAGCCGACCGTTCTGTGCTCTACTCACGAACGACCCCCTTGCCGTTCACCTGCTCACCCTGCACGATGGTATGTCCCACGAGCTTCGTCACGGATAAGGCGTCCACCCTCAAGTCCGATTACACGTTTTCGCAGTGTGGTGACAACGTCTGAATCGTGTGTTGCAACAAGGACGGTGACGCCAAGTTGATTGATCTGCCCGAGCAACTCCATGATCTCCCAACTGATAAGGGGATCAAGGTTCCCCGTTGGCTCATCGGCAATAAGCAGTTCAGGATTGCCAACGATGGCGCGTGCGATTGCAGCGCGCTGCTGTTCGCCGCCCGAGAGTGCGTCGGGGTATCGCTCCGCGAGCGCAGTGAGACCAACAATTCGAAGGGCGCGCTCAACAGCGGCGTCAACTTCTTCGCGTGGCGCGCCGGTGACCTCCAGCGCAAAGGCGGTGTTCTCGCGAACGGTGCGTCGCTGCAGGAGTCGGAAGTCTTGGAAGACCACGCCAACGCGTCGGCGCAAGTAGGGGACCTCGTTCGGCTGAAGGGTGTGTACCTCGTGTCCCGCTACGTGTACTTCACCAGAGAGGGGGATCACGTCGCGCACGAGGAGGCCGATCAGCGAAGACTTCCCCGCGCCGGAGGGCCC
>CAYSEM010000019.1:5855-15225 GCA_964430115.1 uncultured Chloroflexota bacterium
TCACGTCGCGCACGAGGAGGCCGATCAGCGAAGACTTCCCCGCGCCGGAGGGCCCAACAAGGAAAACGAACTCACCAGGGTTGATGGTGAGGCTGACGCCCGCGAGCGCGGTGTGCCCGCTTGGGTATTGAACGCGGACATCTCGCAGCGTAACGACCGGCGCAACCACCTGAAGTTCAGCAGTGCCATCGGTGCTCATAGGCTCTAGGTTACTCATCGTCTGGACCCGCCGCCGCCACGGGTGCGCCGATCGCCAGCCGTTCAAGTTCCGCAAGGATGAATGGATCAAAGTCGCCGTCCATCACGCCAGTGGTATCTGCAGTCTGGTGACCACTGCGGTGATCTTTCACCATCTGATACGGGTGGAAGACATAACTGCGAATCTGGCTCCCCCAGCCGGCGACTACAGTCTCGCCGCGGACACGCGCCAGTTCATCTTCGCGCGCGCGAATCTTTAGTTCGATCAACTTGCCTCGCAGCATCTTCTCTGCTGTCTCGCGGTTCTGCATCTGCGAACGCTGGTTCTGACTTGATACGGCGATGTTGGTGGGAAGGTGCGTGAGGCGAACCGCCGACTCAGTCTTGTTGACGTGTTGACCGCCCGCCCCACTGGAGCGGAAGGTGTCAACGCGAATCTCGTCCCAATTCAACACCACGTCTTGATCATCCTCAACCTCTGGGATCACCTCAAACATGGCGAAGGTGGTCTGTCGTCGCTTCTGTCCATCAAATGGAGAGATGCGCACCATGCGGTGCACGCCACGTTCTGCGCGCAACCAGCCGAACACATTGCGACCACGAATCTCAAGGGCAACGCTACGGTATCCGGCACCTTCACCTTCGGTGAAGTCGACAATCTCGTGCGCAAACCCGTGACGCTCCGCCCAGCGCATGTACGCGCGAAGGAGCATGGCGGTCCAGTCGCACGCTTCGGTTCCGCCTGCGCCGGCCTGGATCGTCACAATGGCATCGGCATCCGCGTATTCGCCAGCGAAGAGGAGCGAGGTGCGCGCCTTTTGAAAGTCCTGTTCTACTTGGGCTGTTTTCTCTGAGACTTCGGCAAGGAGTGCCTCGTCACCCTCGGAGGTGGCAAGTTCGAAGAGTTCGCCAAGGTCGCGCGCGGCAGTGGTGAGCTGCTGCCAGCGAGTGATCTCTTCGCGGAGCCCCTCCGCCTCGCGGGCGAGTCGACGAGCGCTGCGTTGGTCGTCCCAGAAGCCTGGGGCGAGCATCTGCGTCTCTATTTCAGCGAGACGCGCACCCTTTACGACTGGGTCAAAGACGCCCCGACGTAGCTTCGATACGTCCGAGCAGGTCGCGCAGGCCGGCAGCGTCGACGCTCACCAGGGGCGCTCACTCGGTCGCTCGAGGGCGACGACGGGGCTTTGCTGCTTCACGTTTGCGATCGTAGCAGGGGCTATGCCCCGTGGCACTTCTTGAACTTCTTCCCCGAACCACATGGGCAGGCATCGTTTCGACCAGCCTTCATTGCGGATGCTGTCGAGGCGGATGCGGGACGAGAGGCGCTCGCCGATTCAGAGCTGCCCCCAACGGTCTTCACCGCCACGGGCGTGGGCGCGCGCTTCTCTTGCACCAGGCTGACACGCAGGACGGCACGGCCGATGCTGACGCGAATGAGCGACTGAAACTCTTCGTACAGTTTGAACGCCTCGATCTTGAAGGCGTTGAGTGGGTCAACCTGTGCATGCCCACGTAGCCCGATTCCGCGTCGTAGATCATCGACTTCAGTCAGATGCTCCACCCAGAGCTGGTCGATGCTGCGCAGGATGACTGCGCGCTCCACACGCGGCCAGAGCTCTTCTCCGACCTCGGCTGCCTTCTTCTCGAGCGCAGCATCCGCTGCAGCGTCCACCGCCTCATAAAGAAGTGAGTCCTCAACGATGGTGTCCAGTGATGCGGGCGGCTCAATGCCGAGGCGCTTCAGTTCGGTGGCGAGCGCGCTGCGGTTCCACTCACCAGTGAGTCCCGGTGGACAGTGAGTGACGGCCAGCGCGCGAACCTCACCGTGTAGTGCATCTTGAATGGTGCGGGTGAGGTTTTCACCACGCAGCACACGATCGCGTTCACCGTAGACTGTGGCGCGCTGCATGTTGATGACGTCGTCGAACTCTACGACGCGCTTTCGGATATCAAAGTTGTACCCCTCAACGCGCGTCTGCGCCCCCTCAATGGTTCGACTCACCATTGCGGATTCGAGGGCCTGACTCTCGTCAAATCCGAGTCGATCCATCAGACCAACGACGCGTTCGCCGGCGAAGCGCTTCATCAGATCGTCTTCAAGAGAGAGGTAGAAGCGCGAGGATCCAGGATCACCCTGTCGCCCGGCCCGTCCACGCAACTGGTTGTCAATGCGTCGCGACTCGTGCCGCTCGGTGCCGACAATGCGCAAGCCGCCGGCCGCAAGCACTACCTCGCGCTCGGATGCGCAGGTGCGTTCTGCATCGGCGAGTGCTGCTGCGTACGTTTCTCGGTCGACTTCGGCTGGGTTTAAGCCTTTGATACGAAGGGCTTCAGAGGCGAGACCAGCTGGGTCTCCACCGAGCTTGATGTCTGTTCCGCGACCAGCCATGTTGGTGGCGATCGTGACGGTTCCCGGTCGCCCCGCCTGTGCAACCACAGGCGCCTCCCGCTCGTGCTGTTTCGCATTCAAGACGTTGTGTGCAACGCCTTCACGCTTCAGCATTGCCGAGAGATGCTCCGATCGCTCGACAGACGTAGTGCCAACAAGGACCGGCTGACCAGCCGCGCTCCGCTCTTTGATGTGCGCAACGATCGCCGCATCTTTTGCGCGGACGGTGCGGTAGACAAGATCGGGTTCATCCACACGGATCATTGGTCGATGCGTTGGAATCGATGTCACATCAAGGTTGTAGATCTTGCTGAACTCTTCGGCCTCTGTCATTGCGGTACCCGTCATGCCGGCGAGCTTCCTGTAGAGACGGAAATAGTTCTGGAAGGTGATCGTTGCCATCGTTACCGATTCACGCTGGACGCGGAGCCCCTCTTTTGCCTCAACCGCTTGATGGAGTCCTTCGGACCAGCGACGGCCTGGCATCTTGCGTCCCGTGAATTCGTCCACGATGACAATCTCGCCCTCTTCAATGATGTAGTCACGGTCGCGCTTGAAGAGTGCGTGTGCGCGAAGTGCAGATTCAAAGTGTCGCGCCATCAGCGGGTCGCCGCTGTAGAGGTTCTCTACGCCAAGCGCCTTCTCGATTTTTGCGACACCCTCTTCCGTCGGTGACACCGCCTTATCTTTTGCGTCAACGAAGTAGTCACCACCCTCAAGCGCGCCAGCTGGACGCTCCTTGAGGCGAGGGACAAGTTTCGCGAAGACTTGATAGAGGTCCTGCGATTCGGCGGCCTGACCACTGATGATGAGTGGCGTCCTGGCCTCGTCAATGAGGATGTTGTCCACTTCGTCCACGATCGCAAAGGCGTGGCCACGCTGTGCCCGAGCTTCGAGCTCGGTGACCATGTTGTCTCGCAGGTAGTCGAAGCCGAACTCGTTGTTCGTGCCGTAGGTGACGTCGGCGGCGTACGCCTCCCTGCGTGTGACGGGGCGCAGGCGCGCGGTGCGCTCTTCGCCGCTGATGAATTCAGCGTCGTAGAGGTACGAGGCGTCGTGGGTGATGACGCCGAGCGAGATGCCGAGAAAGGAGAAGAGCGGGCCCATCCACTGCGCGTCGCGTCGCGCCAGGTAGTCGTTGACGGTGATGACGTGTACGCCGTCGCCCGCGAGGGCGTTTGCGGCAGCGGCGAGTGGAGCAACGAGCGTCTTCCCTTCGCCCGTGCGCATCTCGGGGATCTTTCCCTGATGAAGGACGATTGCGCCGAGGATCTGTACGTCGTACGGACGCAGACCGATCGTGCGTTTCGCCGCCTCGCGAGCGGCGGCCAAGACCTCCGGGAGCACTTCTTCAAGTCGCCGCTTCTGATCATCGCCGCTTCGCGCTCGTAGGTCTGCCGCGATCGCCTCCATACGTCCGCGAATCTCTTCGGCGCTTGTCGCCTCCATCTCATCGGCCCGCGCGTTGACGGCGTCGAGGATCGGCGCGAGGCGTTTGAGTTCGCGGTCATTGGAGTCAACAAGACGTGAGAGGAAGCCGAACACCACGAGCGGGCCTTAGCGCCAGAAGCCGGAGCCGTACCCCAGCATCAGGATTCCAAAGGTAATGACGCCGAGCACGAGCCAGTAGATGACGCTCGCAGGGCGACTCGTTGGATTCATTTCAGGATTTTTGAGCGGTGCAGCGTTCCAGCGCGGACTCCTCAGGGTGGCGCGCCAATCTGCGCGCTTCTCTGGTGGATGTGAGGTGATCACGCCACGCTCGTCCGGTCGGTGCAGCTTCAGTGTCATGGCTACTTCGCGCGTCGCTTTGCGCCGGCCGCTCCAATAGTCGCGCGTCCGTTCCCGTTTGTTGTTGACGGGAGACCAGCATGTTCGCCGTCCCAGAAGACCATCTCTTCAGCCATGGATGCCTCTTTGCCGAAGAGGGCACCGACGGATTCACCAAGATGAATGCGCTTGATCGCTTCGCCGAAAAGCGGAGCAGAGGAGAGACGCTTGATCTTTGGGCTACTCACTCCAGCAGGCATTGGGATGGAATCGGTGACGATCACCTCTCGAACAGCTGATGCATCAATGCGCTCAATTGCGGGACCCGAGAAGACACCGTGCGTTGCGCATGCAATTACTTCGATGGCGCCAGCCTTCTCAATGGCGCGGACCGTCTCCGTCAATGTACCTGCCGTGTCAATCTCGTCGTCGACAATCACCACGCGTTTCCCCTTCACGTCACCGATGACGTTCAGCACTTCGGCATGATCGTCATTACCTTCGCGTCGCTTCTCGACGATCGCGAGTGGTGCATCAAGCAGTTCTGCAAAGGTTCGCGCACGCTTTGCGAAACCAAGGTCTGTCACAACGGCTAGGTTTTCGGTCCCCTTCTGCCGAATGTAGTTAGAGAGCATGTGCACCGCGGTAAGTTCATCGACAGGCACGTTGAAGAAACCTTGGAGCTGTCCTTGGTGAAGGTCCATCGTGAGGATTCGGTTTGCGCCAGCAACCTGCAGCATGTCGGCCACGAGTCGGGCGGTGATCGGCACACGAGGCTGATCTTTCTTGTCTGATCGACCATATCCGTAGTACGGGATCACGGCGGTGATGCGTCCGGCAGATGCGCGCTTGAAGGCGTCAATCATGATCAGCAGCTCCATGATGGAGGTGCTCACTGGACGCGATGTTGGCTGCACAATGAAGACGTCTTTTTCACGCGCGTTATCAAGGATCTTGACGAAGATGTTTTCATTGGCGAAGGCGAACACTTCAGCCTTGCCGAGTTCACGGCCGAGGTAGCGTGCGATCTTGCTCGCGAGCTCTGGGTTTGCGTTCCCCGTGTAGACGTCGATCGAATCTGCCCTCATCGCCGTCCTCCGATCCCTATCGCCGCTTCGTAGGTTTCGTCGTTGTCTTTTTTGCCGTCTTCGCCTTCACCTTAACCGCTGGCTTCACCTTCCCCTTAGGGGCGATCTTTGGTGCCGCTTTGGCTCCGACTTTTGCGGCTGCGACCATTGTCGCCTTTGCGCGAGGGGGACTGGCCTCCCCCTCAGGGGCCTCCTCATTCTCGCCGTCGGAGTCGCGCTTTGCTAGCCCCGTGCGGAAGGCGGCGATCCCCGCCACCTTGTCCCCTTCGCGGAGGGTCATGACGCGAACGCCCTGGGAGCTGCCGTCATTGCGGGTGGCGATCGATTCGAGCTTCGTGCGTACCACCTGCCCTTCGGCGCTGATCAGGATGACCTCTTCGTCAGCCTCGCTCACCTGGCGCACGGCGACCACAGGTCCGGTCTTGCGACCCTCGAGAGGGATGAGCCGAACGCCTTGGGTGCCACGGTGCTTGCGGCTAAAGGCTCCAACCGGGACCCGCTTTCCGAAGCCGGTCTCGGTGAGGACGAGGAGGTCGGCTCCAGGCTCCACAACTGCCGCGGCCACCACAAGGTCTCCCTGTCGAGCGAGGCGGATGCCAATGACGCCGCCAGCGGAGCGTCCCATCGGGCGCGCCTCCTTCTCATGGAAGCGGCAGATGCGACCCTGTCGCGTGGCGAGAACAATGTCGTCTTCTCCAGATGTTGGGATCACTTGCGCAAGCTCATCGCCCTTATCGAGGGTGATCGCGATGATTCCCGACGAGCGCACCTTCTCAAACTGCTCGAGCGCCGTCTTCTTGATGACCCCCTTCTTCGTGGAGAAGGCGAGGTAGCCACCTGCGCTGAAGTTCTGCAGGATCACCGTTGCAACAGGGACTTCCCCGGACTCAACTTGCACGCCAGGAAGATTGACAATTGGGATCCCCTTGTTCTGACGCGACGCGTCTGGAATCTCGTGCACCTTCGTGCTGAAGCAGCGACCCTTGTTGGTGAAGAAGAAGGCCCAGTCGTGCGTGTTCGCAACCTGGAGTGATTTTACTGCGTCCTCTTCGCGCGTTGTCATGCCGCGCACGCCCTTCCCGCCGCGATGCTGCTGGCGGTATGCGGTGAGCGGCTGGCGCTTGATGTAGCCACGACCACTGATCGTGATCACCACATCCTCGTCGGCAATCAGGTCTTCATCGGACATCTCGCGGGTTGCATCTTGGGCGATTCGCGTGCGGCGCTTGTCGCCGAACTTCTCCTTCATCTTTGCGTACTCCGCCGCAATGATCTTGGAGACGCGCTTCGGATTGGCGAGGATGTCCTGCAGCTCCTTGATCAGCGCAAGCACTTCCAGGTACTCGTCTTCGATCTTCTTGCGCTCGAGTGCGGCGAGGCGCGCGAGGCGCATGTCAAGGATCGCCTGAGCCTGCAGCTCGCTCAGTTTGAACTTGCCCATCAACTGTTCGCGCGCAACCTCCACATCTGCGGCGGCGCGGATCGTCTTGATCACTGCATCGAGGTTGTCCAGCGCAATCTTGAGGCCTTCCAAGATGTGCGCGCGCTCCTGCGCCTTCTTCAGTTCAAACTCGGTGCGGCGGCGGACGATGATGCGGCGGTGTTCAATGTGGTGCTGCAGCACCGATTTGAGTGAGAGCGTCTGCGGCTGTCCGTCAACCAGCGCAAGCATGTTCATGCTGAACGCGGCACGAAGCGGTGTGAGCTTCAACAGCTTGTTGAGCACCTTGTGCGGATTGCCGTCTCGCTTCACCTCAACATAGATGCGCATTCCGTCGCGGTCTGATTCGTCGCGGAGGTCAGAGATCCCTTCGATGCGCCCCTCTTTTACGAGGTCGGCGATCTTCTCAACCAGAGTTGCCTTGTTCACCTGGTATGGAAGCTCATGGATGATGATCGCGGTGCGGTCACCGCGTGCCTCTTCAAAGCTCGTCTTCCCTTCCACAACTACACGTCCGCGACCGTGCGCATACATCTGGCGAATCGCGTCGACGCGTTCTGTCTTTCCAGTGAGTGGATTCTTGATGTTGTCGTATCGGTAGAGGACACCCCCGGTTGGAAAGTCCGGTGCCAAGACGAGCGCGCTCAACTCTTCGGCGGTGAGCTGTGGGTTCTCGACGAGTGCGATCGCAGCGTCGGCGATTTCACCGAGGTTGTGCGGCGGGATGTTGGTCGCCATTCCAACGGCGATTCCTGCAGAACCGTTGACGAGAAGGTTTGGCATGCGCGACGGAAGGACGCTCGGCTCCTTCTGCGTGCCGTCGTAGTTTGGTGTGAAGTCAACAGTGTCGTGATCAATGTCGGCGAGCATCTCGCCGGCGATGGCGGTGAGTCGTGCCTCGGTGTATCGCATTGCAGCGGCGGAGTCGCCGTCAACAGATCCGAAGTTTCCCTGGCCATCAACGAGCGGATGGCGCATGGAGAAGTCCTGCGCGAGTCGCACGAGCGCGTCGTAAAGTGCGCCGTCGCCGTGCGGGTGGTACTTACCCATGACTTCACCGACGATCGCGGCGCACTTGCGATACGCGGAGCCTCCGGAGAGGCCCATCTCGCCCATGGTGTAGAGGATGCGGCGGTGGACAGGCTTGAGGCCGTCACGCACGTCTGGAAGGGCGCGGGCCACGATCACGCTCATGGCGTAATCGAGGTAGCTGGTGCGCATCTCGTCTTCAATGCGGATCGACTTCACGCTGGTGACGCTCACGCCGCCCGGGCTGATCCCGTCTGCGCCGTTATCTACCGGACCCTTCCCTGTTGGACCCTTCGCCATTTCGTCACCTCCTTTCTATACGTTCGTTGCCTGGGCTGGTCTGATGTGATGTGTCGGATTAGACGTCGAGGTTCTGAACCTTGCGCGCCTCAGCCTTGATGAAGTCTCGACGTGGCTCCACGCGCTCGCCCATCAACATCTCGAAGATCTCGTTGGCCGCTGCGGCATCTTCGATGCGCGCCTGCAGGAAGACGCGATTCTCCGGATTCATTGCCGTCTCCCAGAGCTGCTCAGCATTCATCTCGCCGAGTCCCTTGAAGCGCTGCACGTTGACGTTCTTGGTCTTGAACGAGGCGACGGCCGCGTCGCGCTCTTTCTCGGAGGATGCGTACTTTGTCTCTTTACCAGTACTGATGCGGTAGAGCGGTGGCTGCGCAATGTAGAGATAGCCAGCTTCAATGATTGCCGGCATGTAGCGATAGAAGAAGGTGAGCAGCAGCGTGCGAATATGCGCACCGTCAACATCTGCGTCCGTCATGATGATCACGCGGTGGTAGCGCAGCTTCGCAAGATCGAATGAGCTGCTGCTGTCTTGGATCCCTGCGCCAAGCGCAACGATCAGTGTGCGGATGTTGTCGCTCCCCAAGATCTTGTCGATGCGCGCCTTCTCCACGTTGAGCAACTTGCCGCGCAGCGGGAAGATTGCCTGGAAGCGGCGATCGCGTCCCTGCTTTGCGGAACCACCGGCTGACTCGCCCTCCACAATGTAGAGCTCCGACTTTGCTGGATCGCGTTCTTGGCAGTCGGCAAGTTTTCCTGGCAGCGCACTCCCTTCAAGCGCGCCTTTGCGCAACACAAGGTCGCGCGCCTTGCGCGCCGCTTCGCGACCACGCGCCGCATTCAGCGCTTGTCGAATTACCTCTTTACCGTCGCCCGGATTCTCCTCAAGGAATTGCAGAAGTCCAGCGTTGACCGCCGTCTGCACAATCCCCTTCACTTCGGCGGTGCCGAGCTTCGCCTTTGTCTGGCCTTCAAATTGCGGGTCCACGAGTTTCACGGAGATGACGGCGGTCAACCCTTCGCGCACATCTTCACCGGTGAGGTTCGGGTCGTTGTCTTTGATGGCGCCGTTCTTTCGGCCCCAGTCGTTGAGCGAGCTGGTGAGCGCTGCGCGGAATCCAGTCACGTGCGTTCCGCCATCAACGGTGTTGATGT
>CAYSEM010000020.1:0-7913 GCA_964430115.1 uncultured Chloroflexota bacterium
TCTCGGGTCGATCACCTTGAGCGCCTCGGCGCGCGTTGTTCCCGCAGGGAGGCGTCCCGCCCCGACCCCCACCCTCGCAACCTGAGCCGCCTTAGCGTCAAGTGTTGTGACCAGTTGCGGCAGCTCTTCGGCAGAAAACTGAGCGCGATACTCGGATACGGCAGCTGACTTCCGGTCCCACGTCCCGTCGATCGGGGAGAAGGTGTTCGGCTCATCGGTGTAGAAGAAGACGACGGCGCGCAGGTCGAACGACGGCGCAGTACGCCATGCCGTGTCCACACTCGCGCTGCTCGACGGCAGCTTCGGAATGCCGAAGAGGATCGCCGCCTCCGCCGCAACTGAGCCGACCTCCCAGTGGTCGCGATGCGCTTCAACGCTGAGCCACGGATCTGCCGTAAAGATCACGTCTGGTCGGAAGTCGCGGATCTCACGGAAGAGGTGGGGGCGCACATCGAAGCGACTCCAGTTCCCCGCATCTGGGAATCCGAGATGCGTCAGCTCGTTCACCCCAATGATTGCGGCTGCGGCACGCTGATCGCGAAGCAGCGATGCAGCGGCAGCTTCGTCACTAAGCGTCTCGTCAATCACCCCGACCAGGTCGTCCAACACCGTGCAGTAGCGGATCGCCGCCCCCGCATCTGCAAGCGCGGCTAGAGTCCCCCCCGCCGCGATGTCGGCGTCGTCGTAGTGCGGCTGGATGACCAAAATCCGGCGAGCGCCGTCGAGGCTGGGCACTGGGAGCAACGAAGGAATCACGAAGTGTGCTGGATCGCCTGTCATACATGTGAGGCTAACCGTCCATCCAGAACGGCGCGGTGGGAGACACGACTGGCGCACCTGATGAAACAGGTGATGTGGAGGGGTAGGCAGTGGGTACCCTTTTCGCGAGAGGCGGCGCGCGCCGGCTCCACAGTTGGGACGGGGGGTCAGAGATGGTCGATCAGGCGGCACTCGCGCGACGATTCCCGAAAAGCTTCACCTGGGGTTTCGGAACCGCCGCCTACCAGATCGAAGGCGCCACCAAGGAAGACGGTCGCGGAGAATCCATTTGGGATCGCTTCGCCACGATCCCCGGAAAGACCCACAACGGCGAAAGCGGTGAACCCGCCTGCGATTCGTATCATCGGTGGCGAGAGGACATCGCACTCTTGAAGGAGTTTGGCGCAACGGCATACCGCTTCTCCATCGCATGGCCGCGCATCCTGCCGAACGGCACCGGCGCGGTAAATCCAAAAGGGCTCGCCTGGTACGAACGGTTCGTTGACGGCCTGCTGGAAGCAGGAATTGAACCGTTTCCCACGCTATACCACTGGGATCTGCCACAGGCGCAGCAAGATCGCGGAGGCTGGCCGATGCGCGACACGGCGCAGGCATTCGCCGACTACGCAAGCATCGTTGTCGGCGCACTCGGCGATCGTGTGATGCGCTGGTCAACGCTCAATGAACCGCTCTGCTCCGCGTGGCTCGGACACCTCAGCGGCGACATGGCGCCGGGGATTGAAGACGTACAGGCTGCGTTCTCCGCCTCACACCATCTGCTGCTCGGACACGGGCTGGCGGTACGTGCCATCCGCGCGGTGCGACCGAATGTTGAAATGGGAATCGTCATGAACGTTGGGCCGGCGATCCCCGCAAGCGACTCTCCAGAGGATCGCGACGCCGCCCGACGTGCGGATCTCACCGACAGCCACTGGTTCCACGATCCTGTCTATCTCGGCAGCTATCCGCAGGAGGTGATTGACTTCTCCGGCGTGACGATGCCGATCCAGTCTGACGACATGAAGATCATCTCAGAGCGCCTCGACTGGCACGGTCTCAACTACTACTTTCCGGCGAAGATCGCAGACGACCCGAACGGTGACGGTGCGCGCACCCACTGGGGTCACATCGACGGCCCAAAGACGGATATGGGCTGGGGCATTGACGCGTCGGTCATGCGCGACTTCCTGATCAAGTTGAAGACCTATTGGAAGACGCCAAAGATCTACATCACCGAGAACGGGTCTGCGTGGCCAGACACGGTCGCGCCAGACGGTCGAATCTATGACCCCGAGCGGGAGAAGTACCTGATGGAGCACCTCACCGCCGCTGCAGAGGCGATCGAGGCGGGCGTTGACCTGCGTGGTTACTTCGGGTGGTCGCTGATGGACAACTACGAATGGGCCTACGGCTACGCCAAGCGCTTCGGGTATGCATACGTGGACTACCCAACGCAGACGCGCACGATCAAAGAGTCGGGTCGCGCGTATGCCCGGCTGATCCGAGCTTCTCGCGGGGGCTGATCCTCAGCGATCACTGCACGACCCGAACTATGAGTCGGTGTGCTCCGGCTGCCGTTGCACGGATGCGATCCCAGAGAAGAGCAGTGGGATCGGCCCGACGATGATCCCGATCGCGCTGGCGTAGAGCGCCGCCTGCAGTCCGAACTGCTCGGCAATGATTGAGCCCACCACGGCGCCGAGCGGCATTCCGATCAGCATCACCCATTTCATTGAGGCGTTCATGCGCCCGAGCAGTGCCTTCGGCGTGACCAGCTGTCGATATGTGACCTGGTTCGTATGGAAAAGTGCGGCACCGAAGAAGGCGACAATTTGGAAGAGCACGGAGAAGAGTGAAAGTACGATAACGCCCATTGAGACATCGAGAAGCGCAAAACCGAGCGGCATCGAGGGCAGGAGAAAACCACCAAGGATGATGGAGCGCCCCACTCCAATTCGCTCAGCGATGCGACGCGCAGTGAGTGAGCCGATCAACAAACCGAGAACACCAGCGCCAAGGATGAGGCCGAGGAGCTCTGCAGGGAGGAGCAGCTCGCGGCGACCGTAGGCAATCAGCACCGCCCCATTTGCGATCGCGCCAAAGAAGTTGAAGAGGAGTGCCGCAAGTGCATTGCCGCGCAGATGCGGGTGTGTCAGCACCCAGTGCAAGCCCTGGCGGATCTCGTCGCGCAGTCGCGAAGGGACCGCACCTTCGCTGACGACTGGCGGCACTTCAACATGCTTGATCTTTCGTAGCATGAGCGCGCTGATCAGATAGCTGAACGAGTCGAGGAAGATCGCCAGCGGGCCACCGAACCTTCCGATGATCACGCCCGCGATCGGCGGCCCTGCAACGCTCGCCCCTGAGTCGATCACCATGATGCGGCTGTTCGCCTCGGCAAGTCGTGGCCCGCGCAGCAGTTCTGGGAGATACGACTGGTTCGCCACGTCGTAAATGAGCGTCCCTGCGCCAATAATGAAGAGCACGACGTAGAGCACCGGCATGGAGAGCGCGTCCATGACAAAGCTCAGCGGCACGATCAACAGCGCCGCAGTGCGCAGAAGATCCATCAAGACCATCACAGGCCGACGGGCGCGGCGATCGAGAAGCGCGCCGACGGGGAGACTCAACAAGACGAACGGCATCAGAAATGCCGCCTCGAGCAACACAATCGAACCATTGCTCGCCTGAATCACGTCGACCGCGATCAACGGAAAGGCAATGTGTGAAACCTGCGACCCAAGGATGCTTACCGCCTGTGCCCCGAAGAGCAGGCGAACATCTGCGTCACGAAACGGATCGTCCGCGGCAAGGCGGAGGCGCGAGAGGAGTCCAATCATCGCTGCAGCATACTAGTTCGCACTGCAACCAATCCTGTATAGTTTGGGATATGCCAGCAATCACGGTCCCAGATATCACGCTCCTTCCGCGGGTAAGCGTCGCCGACCTGCTCAGGGAGAAGCCGCGGCCTGTGGTCTCACTAACCACCGCACCGAGCGGCTTTGAGGGTGAAGGCTTCCCCGTCCGCCGGGCCTTTATGGGCGCGCCGCTGAACCTGATCGATCCATTCATCATGCTCGACCAGCTCGGCGAAGTCGAATACGCGCCAGGCGAGCCGAAGGGGACGCCATGGCATCCGCACCGCGGATTTGAGACGGTGACCTACATCATTGACGGCATCTTCGATCACCGCGACAGCAATGGTGGTGGTGGTCGCATCACCAATGGCGACACGCAGTGGATGACGGCCGGCGGCGGCATCCTGCACATCGAGACGCCTCCAGAGTCACTGGTGATGAGCGGTGGACTCTTCCACGGATTTCAGCTCTGGGTGAACCTGCCGCGTACAAAGAAGTGGTCGCCCCCGGCATATCAAGACATTCGATCCAAAGAGGTGAAGTTGCTCGCCTCTACTGATGGTGGTGCGCTGTTGCGCATCATTGCGGGTGATGTGGCTGGCGCAACGGGGCCCGGTTCCACGCAGACACCGATTGCGCTCGTGCACGCCACCATTCAACCTGGTGCGGAGCTCGACCTTCCGTGGCGACCCGACTTCAACGCGATTGTCTACGCGCTCTCTGGGCGCGGAACAGTTGGCGCAGAGGCCGTTGCGATTGAGTCCGGTCAGCTCGCGGTCTACGGCGCAGGCGATCGCATCATCATTAAGGCGGCGCAACGACAAGATGCGCGCACCCCGGCGCTAGACGTGCTGATCTTGGGTGGCGAACCGATTCGCGAACCGATCGCCTGGCTCGGACCATTCGTCATGAACACACGTGATGAGGTTGTTCAGGCGTTTGAAGACTACAAGGCAGGAAAACTCGGGGTGATCCCTGCCGCGCACACCAGCCCTCACAACACTCCAACGAGCGTCATCGAGTCCGAATAGTCACATCGAGGTAGGTCTCCGTGGAGCTCTTCCTCCTCGGCGCAGCGCTCGCCTTCTCCATCAACATTGAACTCGGTGTCGTCAACGTCATGATCGTGCGCACCGCAATTGATCGCGGGGCGTGGCCCGCCTTCTTGATCGGGCTCGGCTCATGCATCGGCGATCTCATCTGGGCGTGTGCTGGTGCGCTCGGTGTCAGCGTGCTCCTTTCGTGGGAACCAGCCGCTTGGCTCCTCTGGCTCGGTGGGAGCGGAATCCTCTGCTGGTTCGCCGCCGCCGCACTTCTTGACGCCGTACGTGGCGGCAGCATTGATGAGTCTTCACCACTTCGTCGCGCCAACGGACTCCGCGCCGTTGGGCTCGGTCTCGGCATTGCGATGGGGTCGCCCACGCTCATCCTGTGGACCGCAACCGTGGGCGGCAGCATCATTGCTGCCCAGGCTGCAGACCTCGGCGGATTTGTTCCATTCATCTCTGGCTTCGGTGCAGCGGCGGTTGCGCATGCGGCAATCCTCTCCGGTGTCGTGGGGGCAACGCGGCGCTTCACGGGCCCACGGACGATTCGCGCCGTCTCACTGATCTCGGCACTCATGTTCGCCGCGTTCGCGGTCGGGATCTTTGTGGACGGCGCACGGCGGCTCCTACTCCCCCTGCTCGGCTAACTCCCCCTGCTCGGCTACCGAGTCAGAGACCGGCTCTGGTATCGTGTTCACATGACCAGCTCGCAGCTCCGCGCACTTGAGGGTGAACCGTCAATCTGTTGACGCTCGCATCGCGCCAACGCTGACTAACGACGAAACCCATCAATGAGTAAGGAGATCAAAATGAGCAAGGTACCTTTCGATCCAACACCAAAGTTCCAGGAGTACGCCACTCCCGGCGCACTCGTCTCTACCGAGTGGCTCGCCGCAAACCTGAACACACCAGGGTTGGTTGTGGTGGAGTCCGACGAAGACACGCTCCTCTATGAGACTGGCCACATTCCAGGGAGCGTCAAGGTGGACTGGCACACCGATTTGAATGACCCAGTGTCGCGGGACTATGTGGGACCTGAAGGCTTCGCGGCGTTGATGTCACGCAAGGGGATCACCCGCGACACCACCGTGGTCTTCTACGGCGACAAGTCAAACTGGTGGGCCGCCTACGCCCTCTGGGTCTTCCGCCTTTTCGGCCACACCGATGTGCGCCTCCTCGATGGCGGTCGCCAGAAGTGGGAGGCAGAGGGTCGCGAGATGACAAAGGAAGTACCGACGCGCGCGGCCACAAGCTACCCGCTCTCCCCGCGAAACGACAGTGAGCTTCGTGCTTACCGCGAGCAGGTCATTGAGCACGTCAACGTCAAGGGCTGCATGGTGGACGTCCGTTCACCGCAGGAGTTCAGCGGCGAGCTGACCCACATGCCGGACTACCCGCAGGAGGGGACGCTCCGTGGTGGCCACATCCCAGGAGCGAAGTCCGTCCCGTGGAAGCGAGCCGCCAATGATGACGGCACGTTCAAGGGAGTCGCCGAGCTTCGCGCCATCTATGAGGGCGAGAAGGGTCTTGCGGCGGACGATGACGTCATCGCCTACTGCCGCATCGGCGAGCGCTCAAGCCACACCTGGTTTGTGCTCACCTATTTGCTTGGCTTCAAGAACGTCCGCAACTACGACGGCTCGTGGTCGGAGTGGGGCAACGCCGTTCGACTTCCGATCGCCGTCGGCGCCGAATAGGCTTCGCGCACGCATATGTCGGACGCGACCGCAGCACAGCTTCCACCCGGACTCGCTGCGGTCGCTGCCGACTTCGCCGACACACCACGCGAGATGCGCCTTGAGCTGCTGCTCGAGTACGCGGATCGCTTGAAGCCACTCCCAGAACCGTACGCGTCGCAAACTGATCTAATGGAACGTGTTGAGGAGTGTCAGTCACCACTCTTTGCCATTGCAGAGGTGCGTGGTGACAGTGTGCAGATCCATGCGACGGCGCCGCAAGAGTCGCCAACCACTCGTGCGTTTGCAAGCATCATGCAGCTCGGCCTCAGCGGCCTTACGCCAGAAGAGATCCTCGCCGTGCCGGCCGCTGCTCCACTCCAGTTGGGCCTGACGGAGTTAGTCTCACCGCTTCGCATGCGCGGCGCGACAGGACTGCTCGCACGGATCCAGCGGCAGGTGCGCGCCGCAATCAGCGCCTGATCGGAACGGGTTACTGATAAGGGGATTGCGCTAGACCGCTTCGCGCGTCCGCTCTTTATTCTTTGCCGCGATCTTGATCAAGTCGCGTGTCAGGCGATCCATTTCGCTCGCAGGTAGCGACGCACCGAAACGTTCTGCAACAGCGCGCAGATGGCCCGGAGCCGCCCCACGGAATGCCTTGACGCCGAGTGGCGTAAGTGTTGCCCAATGGACGCGCCCATCTTCTGTGCAGCGGCGACGCGTCACCCAACCGTTTACGGCGAGCCGGTCGATCCGACGCGTCAGGCCGCTCTTTGAGATCAGTGCCGCGTCGGCGAGTTCGGTCATTCGAAGTGCATACCCTTCGGCGCGCGCGAGCTGTGCCATGACATCGAAGTCGGCGAGACTCATCCCTGATGCATCCATCAGCTCCGAAGAGAGTGCGCGCGTGACGCGCCCATAGGCGGTGAGGAAGGCGATCCACGCGCGTGCGACCGCTGGATCAAGGAGTGCGTGCGCGTCGCTTCCAAGGATCTTGGAGAGATCGTCGAGGGGCGCGCTCTGGGAGTGGTCCACTGTTGCCATACGTTGCAATAGTTGCACTTGCAACCATCTGCGTCAAGGGGTATAGTTGCGCATGCAACGATCTGCCGTACTGCGGCAGGCGGCAGCGTATGGTCGAAGAACCAAGAGGAGGATCAGATGTCCGCAGCACGATTCAAGCAGGTGGCCGACGCGGCCCGCATCGAGAAGGCAGTAAGCGCTCTCAACGCAAAAGGCTTCGCCGCGCAGAGCGTGCCGAACGCCGCCGCCGCAAAGGAGGCAGTGCTGAAACTGATTCCAGCGGGGTCTGAAGTCTTCACGTACTCGTCGGTGACTCTTGACGCCACCGGCATCACGGAGGCTCTCAATGCCGCTCCGTATGTGAGCCTGCGCGACAAGATGTACGCGCTCGACCGCAATACGCAAAGTGCGGAGATGCGCGCGATCGGTTCCGCACCTGCGTATGCGGCAGGCAGTGTCCACGCGATCACCGAAGACGGCAAGCTTGTGATCGCCTCAGCCACCGGCTCGCAGCTCCCCGCCTATGCCTACGGAGCAGGCCACGTGGT
>CAYSEM010000020.1:8013-14968 GCA_964430115.1 uncultured Chloroflexota bacterium
GATTCACTGCGGCTGGGGCGCGCAAGCGCTGGGCTGGAATTTCACTGGCGATCCTGCTGCTCTCATTTGTCTCGCCCCTCGCGCTTGGTGCTGGAAATCTTCCGATCTCTCCATTCAATCCAGCTGACACCATGTACAACGAGTTCCGCGGTGGATTCGGGATCGCATACTCAATCCTCCATGTGACTACGTATCTGGCGGTGCAGCGATTCATTGGTAAGGAGATCCCTGAGTGAGCGGATTCTCTGTTTCCCGTCTCAACCACGCAGTTCTTTACGTCCGCAGCGCGAAGGCGGCCGCCGACTTCTATGCAAAGGCTTTCGGATTTGTCGTTGCAGGCGAGGAGTTTGGTGGTCGGGCCATCTTCATGCGGGCGGCGACCACGGAGAACCACCACGATCTCGGCCTCTTTGAGGTTGGTCCGGAAGCGCCGCGTGCGCCGCGCGGGAGCACCGGTCTCTATCACTTGGCGTGGGAGGTTCCGTCAATTCGTGATCTCGCGGCGGCCGCCCAAACCCTCGGTGAGCTCGGCGCACTGACAGGGGCGAGCGATCACGGCGTGAGCAAGAGCCTTTATGGTGCGGACCCCGACGGGAATGAGTTTGAGATTATGTGGAGTGTCCCCGCGTCTGCTTGGGGCGAGTTTGCAGAGCACGCCGCAATCCTGCCGCTCAATCTGGAGGCCGAACTCGCGCGCTGGGGCTAGACTTCACCGCATGAACGATCCACTCGGCCCAATGGTCGGAGACCTGCGCCTCGTCACCTTCATGACCGACTTCGGTCTGCGTGACCCTTCGGCTGGCGTGCTCTCCGGTGTGGTGCTGGCGATGACGCCCAACGCGCGAACGCTCGACCTCACACACGCGATCCCACCGTATGACGTTGAGGCGGGCGCTGAGGCGCTCGTAGAGTCGCTCGTTCACCTTCCAGTTGGCGCGCATGTCGCCGTGGTTGATCCTGGCGTTGGGACGCAACGCCGACCGATCGCCATTCGTTGTGTCCGCGGTGACGTGCTGATTGGGCCAGACAACGGTCTCCTCCTCCCCGCCGCGAAGGCGCTAGGCGGAGTTGCCGCTGTGGTGGTGCTTGATGACGAGCGCTGGTGGGGACCAAGTCGTAGCCACACCTTCCACGGCCGCGACCTCTTTGCGCCGGTTGCGGCGCACCTCGCCGCGGGTGTCCGCTTCGGCGATCTCGGTTCTCCTCTCGATGCGTCACTCCTCGTCCCCGCCACCGCCCTTCCGCTTGAAGTGAAAGAAGGCGAGCTACACACGGTGGTCCGGATCGTGGATGGCTTCGGGACGCTCGTCTTGGCCGGAGACCGCAGTGACATCAGCGCCGCCCTCGGAACTCTCGAACCAGGGCTTCCGCTCACCATCACCGTCGGTGACCAGGCGATCAGTACGGTCTGGGCGAGCCGCTTCGGCGATGTCCCTGAGGGTGCGCCGCTCTGCTACATCGACTCGGCGGGTCGCCTTGCACTCGCCGTCAATCGCGGCAGCGCCGCCGCCACCTACGGCGCGGGGCGTCGCGCCCCGATCATTATCAAGCGCGGCTGACCGCAGCACGCACGAGAAGCAGCGGCACGAGGCGCTCCCCGCGCACGCGCGGTGTGGGCTCAACAAGACCCCTGCTATCCTGCCCTCGCGGGAGTATTCATGGTCGGTGCGCCGCGCGCCAGCCACTGCCCCGCCGTCCAACGTGACGATCTGTCGCGAAGACGTTGTCTGCGGCTGCACACAGGAGGTAGTGAAGAGTGAGCACCAGAAACGCTCGAACCGCAATCGGACAACCTGCACGTATGGCTGTTGTCATGATGGCAGTTGCAATGTTCGCCGCCGCCTGCGGTGGCAGCACATCATCCGCGTCTCCCTCAGCATCACCGTCCGCCGACACGGCATGCGCCCCTGAGAACCTGGCGCTCAAGACGGCTGGTGTGTTGACGCTCTCCACGGACAATCCGGCCTACAGCCCATGGTTCCAGGGTGGCAACGAGGGCTCAACCGTCTGGATCGGCGACTACAACAATGATCCAGTCAAAGGCCAGGGTTACGAAGGCGCGGTCGCCTACGCGATTGCCGAGAAGCTCGGCTTCACTGCAGACAAGGTCACCTGGATCGTCACGGCGTTCGACCAGGCGTTTGCGCCTGGCGAGAAGGCATTTGACCTTCTGTTGAATCAGGTGTCGATCAAGCCAGAACGTGCCGAAGCGGTTGACTTCAGCAACGGTTACTACGACGTGGCACAAGGGGTTGTCACCGTCGAGGGGAGTTCCATTGCTGGCGCCACAAGCATCGCTGACCTCAAGGGCGCGAAGCTTGGAACGCAGATTGGCACCACGAGCTACGACGCAATCATCAACATCATCAAGCCAGATCAGGAGCCAGCCGTCTTCAACACCATGGATGAAGCGGTTGCCGCACTTGACGCCGGCCAGATCGACGGGATTGTTGCGGACGTACCAACCACGTTCTACATGCGCGATGCGCAGCTTTCGGGTGGGGTGATCATTGGTCAGCTCGCCGGGACAGATGCAGGAGCTGAGCAATTCGGCGTTGTCCTTCAGAAGGGCTCGCCGCTCACCGCCTGCGTGAACACTGCGATTGACGCGTTGAAGGCTGACGGCACACTCGACGCACTTCTGCTCGAGTGGATCGGTGGCTCCGGCAGCGCGCCAATCATCGAGTAAGCATCAGTCGCTCGAAGGTGGCGACGGGGTCTGCCCGCAAGGGACTCCTCGTCGCCACCATTAGCACTCTCGTTGTCGCGGCGCTTGTCGCGTACACCGTGGGCACTTCACCGGCCTGGCCCGAAGTTCAGAAGGCCTTCTTTGACGGGCGCTACTTCTCCACCTCGCTCCCCGCTGTTGCAGAGGCGTTCACCATCAACATCCGCCTCTTCATCATCGCCGAGCTCCTCATCCTCCCGATCGGTCTGCTGATCGCACTTGCGCGCTCCATCACCGCCCCAGCGCTCGCACCACTGCGCATCTTCGCCACGATCTACGTGGACTTCTTCCGTGGCGTGCCAAGCATCCTGATCATCTACGTGCTCGGCTTCGGCGTTCCAGCGCTGCAGCTCGATGGCATCCCAAAAGAGCCCTTCTTCTGGGCGCTCGTTACGCTCGTACTGATCTACTCGGCGTACGTCAGCGAGGTCTACCGTGCCGGCATTGAATCGATCCATCCGTCACAAGAGCGCGCCGCTCGCGCCCTCGGCCTCACGCGCATCCAGGCGCTTCGGTATGTGGTGATCCCGCAGGCCTTCCGCCGCGTGATCCCGCCACTCCTCAATGACTTCATCGGCCTCCAGAAGGACACGGCGCTCGTCTCCATCCTTGGTGTGGTGGAGACCTTCAAGCAGGCGCAGATCTTGAAGGCGGCAAGCTTCAACTTCACCCCGCTGATGACCACGGCGCTCATCTTCCTGATCATCACCATCCCTATGACACGCCTCGTTGACCGACTCGCCGCAAAGGACCGCAACGCGCAGTTGGGAGGAACCCGCTGATGGCCGCTCCAAAGCCAGCTCCGGTCATTGAACTCAAGGGGCTGAAGAAGCGCTACGACGGCCGACTTGTGCTGGACGGGATCAACCTCAGCCTTGCCGAACACGAAGTGGTCTGCCTGATCGGCGCATCCGGATCGGGAAAGTCAACGCTCTTGCGCTGCGCAGACCTCCTTGAGCCGATCGATGGCGGCAGCATCCACCTCGATGGTGCACGCGTTGCCTTTGAGGACCGCAACGCAGATGAGACGCGACGGAAGCTCGGCATTGTCTTCCAGGGATTCAACCTCTTCCCGCACTTGACGGTTCTAGAAAATGTTGCGCTTGCACCGCGCGTTGCACTCGGTCTGACTCCGCGCGCCGCCGAGCGCCGTGCAAAAGATCTCCTCAAGTCACTCGGCCTTGCAGAGAAGGCGCGCGAGTATCCAGATAAGCTCTCCGGCGGCCAGCAGCAACGCGTCGCCATTGCTCGTGCGCTCGCGACGGAGCCGAAGGTGCTCCTCCTTGATGAGATCACGAGCGCACTCGACCCAGTCCTGGTTGCTGAAGTGCTCGAAACGCTTCGCTCACTCGCAGAGAGTGGCATGACGATGTTGATCGCAACGCATGAGATGGCGTTCGCCGCCGACGTTGCGGATCGTATCTGCTATCTGGAGGGTGGTCGCCTCATTGAAGAGGGTTCACCCAAGCGCATCTTCGGTTCACCACGCGACCCGCGCACGAAAGAGTTCTTGCGTCGCGTCAGGTCAGTTAGCGGCGGACGTCGAGCACCTGGCCGGTAAGGCCAGAGGCGACGAGTCGGAGTGTGGCAGCGGCCACCTCCTCAGGGGTCAAGAGTGCGGCGTGATCCTCGTTCGGAAATGCGGTCTGGCGCATTGGCGTGTTTGCCCGCTCTGGTGCAACCGCATTGACGCGAATTGACGCGTCAATCCACTCGTCCGCGAGCGCTTGCGTCAAGTTGACGATGGCCGCCTTCGTCGCACTGTAGACGGCGTACTCTGCTCTTCCTTTCGTGAACGAGCTTGAGGTGAAGAGCGTGAGTGACCCGCGGCTCGCCGTGAGGTGCGCATGCGCGGCGCGAGCCAGGTAGACGCTCGCCGCAAGATTCACCGCCAACGTCTCTTCAATGTCACTCGCCTCTTGGCTGGCGAGGTCACCCTTATGGAGGACACCTGCGGTGACGATCAGGTCATCAATGCCGCCAAGGCTTTCCGCAGCTGAGGTGAGTGCCGCTTCGGCTCCGCTCGCGGTGGTGACATCGGCATCGGTGCTCCTCCCTACCGCGTACACGCGCGCGCCAACTCCTGTGAGTTCCGCGGCGATCGCCGCGCCAATCCCAGACGTTCCTCCAATGATCGCCACACGTCGCCCGCTCCAGTACTTCTGGTTCCCTTCGGGGCTTGTTGCCTTCTCTGGCGGGATGGACTGCAGCTGAATCAGACGATCGGCGAGCACGTGATCGATCCGCGTCGTGATCTTGATGTTCTCCTCGGCACCATCAACATGCAGGAGGCGCGCGCCTGGAACATTGCGTAAGACAAGCGTGCAGTCGTCCGTCGCCTGTGATCCCTCCGGTGCCTTCGCGTATGCGGTTCGGAGAACTCCGACAATGAACCCCTGTGGTGTCTGGCCACGTCGGTAGAGGCTGCGATTAGGGATGTCGGTGATCTTCTCGCCGTCAACAATGACGAGCGTGTCTGGTGTGGGGATGGTGGTATCCACGGCGTCCGCGCGGCCAGCAACAAGTGGCGCGATCACGCGCTCTACAACCTCGCGCGAGAGGAGGGGGCGCACCGCGTCGTGGATCAGAACGATGTCGCCGTCGGCCGCGTTGAGCGCGTCAAGTGCGGCGCGGGTCGATTCGTTGCGACTGCTCCCGCCAGGGACCACGGAGACGTTGATCCCCTGAAGACCCTTGAGACCGTCTTTCGTCTCCTGCAACCAGTCGGGGTTGGCGGCAACAACGATCTGATCGAACGGCCCACCAGAGGCGAGCGCCACCACGCTCCGCCGCAAGACGCTCTCACCTGCGAGGCGAATGAACTGCTTCGGAATCTGGTCACCGAATCGCTGACCAGAGCCGCCTGCGAGGATGATGCCAAACTGCTTCACGCGGAGCAGCATACCCCCGCGCCAAGGGGACCCGCTCTTATTGGCGAGTCGCGGCTGGTGGGATGCGAATCGGCTCGCCGCGGAGGGCGGGGAGGGCAACGTCGGACACAAACCTCTCCGTTGCGCGTCCATCCATCACGTCAAAGGAGGCGGCGGCGAAGGCGCGCACCCGCTGGAGATCAAACTGCTTCGCCTGAATCCAGCGTGCGAGCTGCTCGGTCTCCTCCACTACCGGTCCTGGGACACCAGTGCGATAGTCAAAGAAGAAACCGCGCTCGCGCTCATACGCCGCAAGGTCTGGGGCGAGGAAGGCCATCGGTCGATTGAGTAGTGCGTACTCGAAGATGATGCTGGAGTAATCGCTTACCAGAATGTCGCCCGCGAGCATCACCTCATTCGCGTCTGGCTCGGCCGACGCGTCCACAACGAAGTCACCAACCTCAGGTGGAATCCGCATTGCGGACTTCACAAATGGGTGGAGGCGCACGATCAGACGGTACTCGCCGCCGAGCGCCCGATGCAGCGCGGCAATATCGAGCAGCTCTGGTGCTGCCGCTCCCTTGAGATCCGCACCACGGAAGGTCGGCGCGTAGAGAATTGTCGTTCTCCCGTCGCGAAGCCCGAGTCGCTCGCGCACCGCGCGCTCGTCCGCGTCTCGTCGCGGCGACGGGAGGAGCGCATCGGTCCGTGGAATACCAAGTGCCGCACTGATCGTCTCCACAGGCTGACCGAACGCCTCCGCATAGATCGGCGCAATCGAGGCGGACGAAACAAGCGTGAGGTCGTAGTTGGCGTGGATCGGCACCCACTTCAGAAAGATCTGATCAGCGCCCCACTCTGCCTCAAGGGTGGCGCGACCGAAGCGCTTGAATGCACCGCAGGCGTGCCAGACCTGCACGATCGTTACGCCGGGACGCTTCCTCACAGGATAAATCGGGAAGAAGTAGTCATCGACGATCACCAGTCGCGAGGAGGAAACGCGATACGAACGCAAGAAGATGCGCGCGACCGCTGATACCAATCCGAGAATCGGGAGTCCACCTCGACGTTCACTCTCGCTTCCCGTCTCACACAGGATGCGCGGCGCCGGGGTGAGGCCGGTCAGCGCGCGATGAATCTCCGCGAGGTTCCCTCGCAACTCACCATCGCGATTCGCGGCGATGTAGACGCGCTCCTGGATTGGTCGGAGTCGTGCTGCAGAGGCGCCCGCTCGCGCGGCGAGCACTCGGACGATCGTGCGCAGTGGCAGGATGCGACGCAGGCGTGAGCTCAGGGAGTTCAACATGGCGGGAGTATAGGATGCGAGGGTGAATCAACTTGAACTCACGCTCACGCG
>CAYSEM010000021.1:0-12639 GCA_964430115.1 uncultured Chloroflexota bacterium
TGGCTGAATCGTAGCGGCGAACTCTGGCACGATGGCGGCATGAGCCAACACCCGAACGAGCACCCGGGCCCCGACGGCCAGAACGAGGGCCCTCAGGCGGTGCTCCCCCCTGCTGGGGTGGAGATCGCTACCCCTGTGAGCCGAAGCCAGGTGATTCGCGTGATGGCGTTGCTGACGGTTGCATTTCTCGTCGGCGCACTCCTCCTTCGCGTTCAGGCGGATCGCATTCGCCCGCTCGACCTCCCGCTCCCAGCGGGGTGGGAGGCGGTGAGTGCGGACACAGTGCTGGCTGGTATCTCACCACAGAGCGCGGTTCGCGCGGCGCGCACCGCCGATGCTCCCGTTGGCGCGTCGCCACGGGTGCGGCTGATCACACTGACGACCGCAGGGAGTGACGCACCGTCACTCAGTGGCGTCTATTGGCTCATCGTCACCGATGACGTTCGTCCGAGCATGGAGATTCCGAGTGGCGACTCTCTTGATGTCATTCGAGCGTATGTGCTGGTTGATCAACGAGGCGACATCGCGCTTGCCGTGGAGCGAGGATTCTCGAATGCAGATCCAACCCTTCCGCCGGACTGATCTAGGCGCGCTGCCTCAACAGCGCGCGCGACGCGCCGTTAGCGCGTTGGCGGTACAGGCCAGTGTTCACCAGCGCGCTCCCACCGCTTTGTGACGAGCTCATCAAACCCGTGCTCTAGAAGGAGCGCTCGGGCGCGGTCAAAATTCAGTGCAAACCAGTCTGGTTCGTGCGCATCAGAACCCGTGACGATGTAGCGACCGCCAATCTCCTTATACCGCGCAACGGCCTGCGGGAGCGGATAGCAGACGCCAGTGCGCTGTCTCCAGCCGGAACTATTGATCTCAAGCGCGGTGCCAGTTTTTACGAGCGCCTGCAAGAACGGTTCGTAGAGCTCAGGCGCCGCCTCGAAACGATCGGTGTCGATATGCGGGTAGACATACTTGCGAACATAGTCTGCATGGCCAAGGATGTCGAAGAGTCCGCTCTCAACCGCGCCAAGGACTTCATCAAAGTACGGCGCGGTTACGTCTGCGTCACTTCCAGCAAAAACCGCAGCACGTGATCGCTTGAACGGAGAGTCAATCCCTGGGTGGACGCTCCCGATCGTAAGGTCGTACTGGTGGCGTTCCAGGTGGTCGCGAATATCCTGCTCATACGCGCGCTCGTACGTGATCTCCACGCCAAGAAGAATCTCAAGGCGATCGCCAAACTTCCTGCGCAGTTCATTGACCACCTCAACGCGACGTTGATGGGGTGCAAGTGTCGCGCCGGGCTCTCGAGGATCAAAGTCAAGGTGATCGGTGATTGCAATGCGCGGCATGCCGAGCGCGATCGCAAGTGCCGGATACACGTCAACAGGGACCGCCGAATCTGGTGAGAGCAGGGTGTGGAGGTGCACATCAAGTGGAAGATCAAAGGTTCCGTTGATCGCGAGGCTCTTTGGTCGTTCGTTTGCACTCATCGTGTCCGCCTCACTACTGCTGGTTCAACCAGCTACGCGCCGCGCCGCCGCGAAGTCCACGAATGAGGAGTAGTGCGAGCAGAATTGGCGGGAGGCCTGGAAGCCAGTTCCCAAAAGTCAGCGCGATCAGCGGACCGGCCGGAATGAGAACGGTGGAGAGGCCGATCGCGAAACCTCGCCCCGCCTCTTTCCGTTGGATCACGAGGGTGACGCTAAAGATTGCGGCGGCGATCAGCGCCATCCAGACCACTCCCTGGAGGGTGACGGGTGCTCCGGTCGCCTGCTCAACAATCGGACCAAGGGTGAGCCCGAGCCCCGCGAGAAGGAGGAGCGCGTAGATGAGAAATGCGAGGACGCTAATCGGCATGGGTTCAGGATGGCACGAGCGCAGCGCCTCGTCTTGGACGTGTGGTGCCCCCAACGGGATTCGAACCCGTGATCTCCACCTTGAAAGGGTGGCGTCCTAGGCCGCTAGACGATAGGGGCGTCAGGACGGTGAGGGTAGCACCCGCTCGATTCAGGCGGCGAGTTTGCCGAGGACGTCGGAGGCGGCAAGCGCAAGTGCTGCGGCGATCGCAAAGCCGCCTGCGAGGAGGGCGGCGAGGAGGGCGCGGCCGTCTTCGGCCCGTCGGATTGCCCGGACCATGCTGAGGGCGAGCATCAGGGCGGCAAAGGCGCAGGCGAGCCCCACGACGAGCGTCCCGATCGAGAGCTGTCCGATCTGGTCCGAGTTTCTGATACTGGCAACCCAGAGGAAGTAGAGGAGTGACGATCCGAGCGCGACCAACACGGCGACGCCCGTGCCGAGTGAGACCACTCCACGAATTCTTCGGCTGCGCTGCTGGCTCATCTGCATAGGGTAGCCCCCCGCATCGAATACGGCGAGCCTCGCCGCGAGCGTGAACGAGCCGACACGAAGCGGCCCCTCGGCTACGATGCGTGCATGGAGATCATGGGCATCAAGATTCCGACGATCATCACGGAGAACAGCGGGATTCGCTGTGAAGGGTGCCGAGAACAGATTACAGGCACCCCCTTTCGTGTCAGCGTGCTGGACATCATCGCCACCGAGGTGGCCCCGTCATTTGAGCAGGCATCTCCCATCAACCCTGGCCCATTCCAGTTCTGCAAGAAGCCAGAGTGCCCCACCCTCTGGATGTCGCGAAACAGCTGGTACACCTGTCAGCAGAGTGAGGTGCGCGAGATCATGCGACCGGTACCGATTCAGCTACCGGGCGGCGCGAACGGACTCGGCCTCTGTGACGGACTTCATCAGAGCGCGCACGAGTTCATTCCGGCGTAGGCCGGAGGGCGCGTGATCGCCGCCGCAACTACGCTCCTCGCCGCACTTTTCGCCGCACTTCTCTTCAATCAGTACGCAACTCGACGCGCGCCGTATCAGCTCGCCTGGGCGATCGGCGCAACCGCATTTGCAGTAGCGGCGGGGGCGGAGTTCGCAGCGCAGCTGATTGGCTGGAGTGAGCCGCTGTATCGAGTCTGGTATCTCACTGGTGCGGTGTGGACCGCCGGTTGGCTCGGTGCCGGAACTATCCTGCTCCTCGCCAAGACACGATTCGGCTACTGGTATGCACTCTGCCTCGCGCTTGCAGGACTCTTCACGATCCTCGTTGCACGTCGCCTTGAAGATCCGAGCGCTGGGCCGATCGCACTCGCGTATGCGCTGAGCGCATGGGGGGGAGCCGTAACGATCGCATGGCTCTCGTATCTTGCGAGTCCGCGCTGGAGTCGCATCGCAATTGGATTCATGGTTGCGGTGAGTGCGCTTGCACTTCCGCTCGTTGCAACCGCAACGCTCCCCGAGCCAGGGTGGGCGGTTGATCCGACCACAGGGGCGCCCGTTGCCGTGCTGCTCCCGCCATCACTTCGACTACTGACGCCGCTCTTGAATGTGAGTGGAGCACTCGCACTACTCACAGGCGCACTCTTCTCCGCGTATGTGTTTATGCCAAAGAGGAGAACGCTGCCGTACTCAAGTGATCCGAACCAGCGCGGCGACGAACTTCTTTTCAATCTGGCGATTGCCCCTGTTGCAATCATCGTGAACTTCTTCCGCAGCCTCCCACTTGCAGTGCGCGCGTGGCGTGAAGGAACGTTGAACCGACGCGTCCCCGCGACGTTACTCATTGCGTTAGGCGCGTTTCTCCCAAGCCTCACTGACACGCTCAATCGAGGCGGATCAACCGAGGCCTATGCGCTCGGCAAGCTGCTCGGCGCGGGTCTCCTCCTCCTCGGCTTCCTTGCGAGCGTTGACGAGCCGAGCGAGATCAGCCTCCCGCTCGTCGGCGCACCACTCCGTGCCGCCTTGCGCTGGGTTCGCGGGTGAGAGCGCACCAACGGACGGCTGCTATCCTCTTGAGTAGCGCCGCACGGAGGAGTTAATGAAGATTCGCACCGCAGTCTTTCCCGTCGCCGGCTGGGGAACTCGATTCCTGCCCGCAACCAAGGCGGTGCCGAAAGAGCTCCTCCCTGTCGTGGATCGCCCCGTCATTCAGTACGCCATTGAGGAGGCGATCGCCTCTGGGATTGAGCGGGTGATCCTTGTCACGAGCGAACATAAGCGCTCCATTGAAGATCACTTTGACAGCGCAACCGACCTTGAGGCGATCCTTGAGGCCCGCGGAGACATTGAACACCTACGCGCGGTTCGTGCCGTTGCCGACATGGTGCACCTTGTGACGGTTCGTCAGAAAGAGCAGCTCGGACTCGGGCATGCGGTGCTGATGGCGCGCGACGCCGTAGGGCGTGAGCCGTTCGCTGTTGTCCTCCCAGACGATCTGATCATTGGCGGGGAGCCGGCGCTCGGTCAACTGATCAAGGCATTTGAGGCGAGCAGCGCCTCTGTGGTTGCGCTGATGGAAGTGGCGGCGGACCAGACCCGTCGCTATGGAATCGTGGAGCCTGACCCTACGCTCCCCTCATCTGATGGTGGTCGAACAATTCCGCTCCGCGGCCTTGTTGAGAAGCCCGAACCTGCAAACGCACCATCCAACTTGGCGATCGTGGGCCGCTATGTGCTGAGCCCAAAGATCTTCGAGACGCTTGAGCGAACGCAGCACGGCGCGGGCGGAGAGATTCAACTCACCGACGCCATCCAGGCGCTCGCAGCAGACCAACCGGTAGTTGGCTACAAGTTCAGTGGCGCGCGATACGACGTCGGCGCTCCTGAGGGCTGGTTGCGCGCAAATCTTGATCTTGCGCTTGAGCATCCAACCTACGGCACAAACTTACGCGCGGCACTCGCAACACACATTCGGGACGGGGAGAGGTGAGCGGTACGTCCGAGGTTCGCCTCAAGCCTGGTGATCTCGTTGCAGGTAGATACCGACTGCAAGAACAGATCGGCGAAGGTGCTGCAGCTTCTGTCTTCCGCGCGACCGACGAAGTGCTCGGTCGAGATGTAGCGGTGAAGGTGCTCCGTGGCGCACTTGCCACATCTCCTGACGCCACCGCGCGATTCCGCGCAGAGGGTCGCGCCGCAGCAATCATTGCGCACCCAAACGTTGCCGCCGTGTTTGACGTGACCCCCGAGGGCGATGCGCCAGCGATCATCATGGAATTCGTTGACGGGGAAGATCTCGCCTCAATGCTGCGACGCGTTGGGCCACTCGTTCCCCGCCGCGCCGCCGCAATTGCGGCACAGGTTGCTCGCGGCCTAGCAGCGGCGCATCAGCGCGGCATTATTCATCGCGACGTTTCATCTCGAAACATTCTGATTGGACGCGAAGGACGCGCGCAGATTGCAGACTTCGGAATTGCACACGCCATTCTTGAAGATGGTCTCCCTACTGGAACAAAGGGATCTGCAGTGCCCCCAGGAACTGCGCACTATGTTGCGCCTGAGGTTGCCGCTGGCGCGCCCGCTACAGCGTCATCAGATCTCTATGGGCTCGGCGTTGTTCTCTTTGAACTGCTTACTGGTCGGCGACCTGCGCTGCGCGGCGCAGATGATGCTGTCCCGTCACCACGCACGCTACGACCAGATATCCCAGTTGAACTTGAGTCAATCACCATGCAACTGCTCGCTGTTAATCCAGCGAAGCGAACACAGAGCGCCACACTCGTTGCAGATGCGCTCGAGTCGTATGTGGTCAAAGTTGGGCGAACATCAATACCGCCGCGAGCGGTTGGCCCTGCGGCGGGTGCGCCGCGCGCACTCGCTGGGACGCGCGTTGCGCGTGTGGCAGGAGAGGCGGGACCAGGCGAACCCGAGATGCCAGCCGATCCGTTTGACCAGAACCCACCAGCCGACGACGAGGAGGCGATGCCGCTGCGCACCACGCTACTGACGATCGCAGGGGTCGCGGTGACGGTCCTTGTGCTGCTCGCCGCCGTGATCTTCGGGTTGCGCCTGATCAACGCGGGTGCTGGGCCAGACGACAACGTTAAGGTGCCGCCAATTACGTCACTCACGCTCGCAGAGGCGATCCCAATTGCTGAACAGCTCGGGCTTCGCATCAAGGTGAGCGAACGCGTCACCTCTGAGTCACTCCCTGTTGACACCATCCTCTCGCAGTCACCAGACCCGTCAACGCTCGTTCCGCTCAATAGCGTGATTGAGGTGCGCGTGGTGGCGGGGAGCGGACTTGCGGTCGTCCCCGATCTGCTCGGTACCACGGAGGAGGAGGCGACCACGCGACTCCGGGCCGCGAACTTGCGGCTCGGCCAGGTGATCTCCGCCTGGTCTCAGGATGCTCCGCTCGGGAGCGTGCTGCAGCAGAATCCGCGAGCGGGGTTGCAAGTGGCGAATGGGAGTCGAGTCGATCTCGTGGTTTCGCTCGGACCTGAGCCATCTCCGGGTGTGAGCGCCTCCCCTTCTGGCGTTGCGGATACCGCGGTGCCAGTGCTGCGATGTGTAGCAGTCGGTGAGGCGTCGCTCATGCTGGAGGCGGTGGGACTTACGCTCGACCCTGCGTCAGCCGCCCTCGACGTTACTGAGATCGTTGATGTGATTTCACCGGCGGCGGGAGTCTTGGTCCCGAGCGGAAGTGTGGTGACGATCGTTGCAACGAGCCCGTTCGGTACGCCACTCGCCGGCTGTCCGTAGGGTTACGCCTCAAGTCCTTCCCAGAGGCCGCCACTCGCCCAGCTGAGTCGCGGAAGGCGTACGTCTGCACCGTCAACACGGCGTCCATGACTTGCGGCGCGCTGCAGCTCCACAGGGGCGGTCCAGCATGGTCGCACATCACTCTCTGCGATCAGCTTCTTCTTCTTGTCAATGCCGCAGTAGCTGATCTTCCCCACGACAGCGCGACGAAGATGTCTACAGGTTCCACACGCGGTAGTTGGCGCTTGGCAGACCCAGCAACGACCCGTCTCCTCCTGAAGCGCGCCGCAGGAAGGACACTGCCACGCGAGGTGTGCGCCGTCCACTATGGCTTCTTCTTCACGGTAATCGGCGTGGTCGCTTCAAGTGGATCACCCTGCGCAAGGGTATAGGTCACAAGGATCAGCCCTCGCCCCTCCGTGTCGTAGTTTTCTGGGAACGTGTATTCACCGATCGCGCGACCGTTTGAATCTGACGTCGTGCAGGGGAGCGAGATCGGCGCAAGACCTGGCGCGGTGATCATCATGCAGACCGTGGCTCCCGAAACAGTCGCACCAGTGGAATCTGTTGCGGTTGCGGTAATGCGGAATGCCTTCGGCGACTTGTTCAAGAAGATCGTTGCAGGATTTGCGACCACAATCACTCGGCCAACCGAGGCGTTGGTGGTGATCTCCACACTTGTGCGCGAACTATTCCCCACTGCGTCGGTCGCCACCACTGTTAGAAGATTCACTCCGTCACGGAGTAAGATGTTCACCGCGTAGTTCCCACTTTTGTTTGATGTGCCAGAAGCGGTAAGTCCAGACGTGTCATTTCTTAACTGAATCTCCACATCCGCCTCACTCGTACCACGCACCGTCACCTCTGCACCACTCACTAGCTGACCAGGTGTGGGCGACGTAATTTCGACGATCGGCGCAGTGTTGTCACGCGTGACGATGATTCCAGCACTCGGCGTCTTCTCTGCCCCGTCAACAACTACTACGGCGGTGATCGTGTTGCTCCCTTCAGTCAGGGGGATGCTGCTGACTTCGAATCCAGGGGTACGCGGCAGTTCAATCTCTGCGCCAACACGTTGCGACCCATCTGCGCCAACGACGTTGATGCGCAGGATGGCGTTACTCAGCCCAAGAAGGTCATCCGGGAGAGAGCCCCTTACGGTGATGGTGGCAGTTGCAACCGTTGCGGGGTCAGGTGCAACGATTAGTGGCTGGCCCGCGGAGGCGGACGGGACCGCGTCGCTTAGGAGGGCACTCTGTGTGGGTTCACCGAGCGAGATCACCAGGCGCGCGCCAAGGACCGCCGCCACAACCAAAATCACAACTGCTCCGAGCCCTACGAGTCGCGTGATCAACGTGGTGATCGCGCGGCCAAACGAACCACCACCACGCTGGGGTGCACGTTGTGATGTGTAGGAGACTGCGGCGCGCGTTGGCGCCGCTGAATCAACACGTCGGATTGGTTGGCGAGCGCCGCCGCGATTGTCACTGCGGTTGCCGAAGAGACCGCGGCGTCGTGGCGGTTGCGATCCGGGTCGATTGAACCCTGCCATGTCCCTGATTGTGGCACGCAGAGCAGATTCACCGCTACGCTCAGCAAATGCCAGAGTTTCCATCCGATCCCGCCATTGTTGATGCGCTGCGGCGCGAGGTTGAATTGGCACGCGAGCGCATGCGTACCGCGATCGCAGAGGGTCGCGGCCCAGAGGCGTGGGCGGCGGCACAGATTGCAATCGGCGCGCGTGGCCGCTTCGGCGTCCGACTCGGGCTCGAGCGCTCCGTTGCGCTCCTTGAGGCCCTCGGACACCCCGAGCGCGGGGTGCGTGGCGCGCTCATCGCGGGGACAAATGGGAAGGGGAGCGTCAGCGCCCTCGTCTCCGCCGCACTCAGCGCAGGGGGCGTACGGCACGGCAGCACGCCGAAGCCGCACCTCGTCTCATACCGCGAACGCATTCGGATCAACGGTGAGCCGCTCGCCCCTCTCCCGTTTGCGGTCGCAGTGGAACGCGCGCTGAGCGCCGCCGATCAGGTGGAGAGCGCCGTCGGTCCAGTGACAGAGTTTGAACTGCTTGCAGGGGTCGTCTTTGAAGGGTTTCGTACTGCTGGCATTGACCGGGCGGTAGTTGAGGTTGGACTCGGCGGCCGCTTAGACGCTATGCATGCCTGGGATGGCGGCGTGGCGGTGGTGACGAATGTTGGGCTCGATCATCAGGAGTATCTCGGCGACACGATCGAGCTGATCGCCAAGGAGAAGGCGGCGATCATCATGCCAGGCGATCGCGCGGTCACCGGAGCGAGCGAACGCGGCGGTGCGCTGCGCGTGATCCGCGAGCGAGCACGCGACGTTGGGGCGGTGCTCACTGAGGCGGTGCGCGGTGCGGTTCGCCCGCGCGGTCGTGACGGGATTGAGGTGGAACTTCCGCGTCTCGGACTGGTGCAGGTTGGACTCCTCGGTCAACACCAGGGGGACAACGCAGCGGTTGCGCTGGCGACACTGGATGCGATGCGCGATGCGGGAGTGGCCAGGGTGAGCGACGCGGCGATTCGAGAAGGGTTTGCCGCGGTGCAGTGGTCGGGACGCATGGAGTTGATTCGTCAACCTTTTGGACCTCCAGATTCGCGCGACCTCCTCCTAGACGGCGCGCACAATGAAGATGGAGCTGCGTCACTCGCATCCGGAATCCGAGATCTTGCACCACTCCTTCAGGATGCAGATGGAACGGCTGGAGTGACGCCCCTGACGCTCGTGATTGCCGCAATGTCGGACAAGTCGATTCCTGAGATCTTCCGTGCGCTCGCACAGGTTTCGGCACTTCAACGGGCCACCGTGATCTGCACCAGTGTGGGTGACCCCCGCTCCGCGTCAGTCGATGACCTCATCGCCGCTGCTCGCGCAGCGGGACTCGGTGCGCAGATCAGTGGCGCAGTGAATCCAGTGGAGGCACTCGATAGTGCATCCAGCACGCGCGGTGCAGTGGTTGTTGCCGGTTCGCTCTATCTCGTCGGTGCCGTTCGTGAGCGCCTCATGCGTGAAGGGCGCATTGCGAACGATGGGAGCCTCGACGGCTAGCGCTGCGACTACTGGTTCGGTCGGGTTCCTAGGGTGACGGAGAGCTGGATGACACTCTCGCCGCGCAACACATCAAGGACGATCGTGGCACCAGGTGAGTACTGGACGAGGAGATCTTGCAAGGGGTGCAACTCGTCAATCGCCACTCCTTCCACCTTCACGACAATGTCGCCATCTGTAAACCCAGCCGCTTCGGCAGGACTGCCGGGGACGACCGCAGGCTCGGCACCCGGCGTGAGCCACGCCCCTTGGAAGACCGGCAGGTTGTTCTGCGCCGCTGAGCGGCGATCAAGCGACGTGTAGCGAATTCCAATCCATGGACGTGAGAGCGGCACACCGGCGAGCGCCTGCTCCATGATCGGCCGAGCGATATCAATAGGGATTGCAAAACCGATCCCTGCGCCTTCATTGGAGATCGCCGTATTGATGCCAATCACCGCGCCACTGGAGTCGACGAGTGCGCCTCCAGAGTTGCCAGGGTTGATTGCGGCATCCGTCTGCAGGAGCCCGTCAAGTCGGCCAGATTCCGTGGTGATCTGCCGACCAAGCGCGGAGATGATTCCTGCAGTGACAGAGTTGGTGTAGACGCCAAGGGGCGAACCGATGGCGATCGCGGTCTGTCCCACTTGGATATCTCGCGAACGTCCGAGCGTTGCGGCGGAGAGGTCGGTTGCCTCCACCTTCACGATGGCAAGGTCGGTCAACGTGTCAATGCCGTAGATGGTGCCGACTAGGTCTCGACCATCTTTCAGGTTGACAGTAATGTTGGTCGCGCCCTCTATCACGTGGCGATTGGTGACGATCCATCCATCTGCGGAGTAGATCACCCCTGAGCCAACGCTATCGCTCCCTGCTGCTGTGACCTCAAGCGTGACGATGGCGGGGGAGACGCGCTCCGCAACGTTGACGATTGCTGACTGCTCAGAGGTGAGCGTCTGGCGGATCTGCGTCACGATGTCGCCGCCCCCCTCACTCCCCCCGAGGACGAAGTAGGTTGCGCCAGCGCCGCCAGCCGCCCCGAAGATGATTGAGAGGGCGAGGAGTCCGGCGGTTGCACGCCCAGTCAGGCCCGTTCGCGGTTCTCCCGAGGATGGCTCTTGCGTGTCACTGGGTGCGCTCGCCTTCGGAACGCCGTCATCCAGGTTCTCAAGCCACGGCTGCCACTCGGAGCGCTCTGGCTCAAATCGGATCGGGCGCGCGCTCCGTCGAGAGATTGGCTTTCGGGTTTCGCTCACGTCTTCTCCTTTGTCGTTGGTTGAGCGCCATCAGGCGCAGGCGGCTCACTTAGCGTAGAGGATGTCGAATCCGCGCGAAGAACACGACGTAGGCGAAGTGAAGTTTTCGCAACCTCACCGAGGAGTGCTGCTGCGCGACGGCCAACGCTGATCAAGGTTGCGGCGGGTTGTGTGGCGGGAGTCGGCTCCACCGCGCTATCCGCGTCTGCGAGCGGATCCGCGGGGAGCGTCAGGGTGAAGCTTGTCCCGCTCCAAGGGAGACTCTCAACAACGATGCGGCCGGCGTGCATGTCGACGATTGACTTCACGATTGCGAGTCCGAGGCCTGATCCAGAGGCACGTGTCTCCTTTCTCGAAGCGGCGAGTCCCTCCGTGCCCCGATAGAAGCGATCGAAGATGCGGGGCAACTCTTCTGCCGCAATGCCAACACCGGTATCGGTCACGGTGATCGTTGCGGCACCCGTCGCGAGCGGTCGCACTGCAACGGAGACACTCCCACCCTTTGGTGTGAACTTCAGCGCGTTCCCAACAAGGTTTGCAACCGCCTGACCCACAAGGGCCGCGTCGTGTCGAATCACCACGCGCCGTGCCGGGAGTCGTTCATCGAGCGCAACGCCTCGCCGCCGCGCCCCCGCCGCCGCCTGTTCAATCGCGGCACTGACACTCGAACGAAGGTCGGTCTCCGTGAATTCTGGTCGCGCAATCCCTGCATCAAACCGTGAGAGCTCGAGGATGTTGGCGGTGAGCGCATCCATGCGCTCGAGTTGCCGACCCGCTTCACTCAGCAGGCGCTTTCGCGTTGCTGGGTCGGCAGTCCCGCCTTCGTCAAGGAGATCAACAAATGCGCGAAGCGCCGCCAGCGGCGTTCGCAACTCATGCGAGACATCGGCGAGATGCTCTTGACCACGATCCCGCTCGCGCTTCAGCGCGCCAACGGTGGTTTCAAGGCGGCTCGCCATTCGATTGAATCCTTCCAGCAAAGCCTCCATCTCAATGTTGGCGGCAACTTCTGGCCCAGTCGGGACGCGCGCGGCAAGATCACCGTCACCGATTGCACTCGCCGTCTCCGACAAGAGTCGCACTGGCTTCGCAAATCGGCGCGCGGCAAGTGTGGCAAAGAGGATCGTTGCACCGAGTGCAAGAAGTCCCACGAGCGTGATTGCACCGGTGACCTGTGTAATGCGCGTCGCGCGTGTCGAGAGTGGCTGCTCGAGTGTCACCTCAACCGCCGCGAGCACTTCGGTTCCGCCAAGAAGCACAATCTCCGAACCGCTCTCGATCGGATCACGCCGCTCACCCGCGGCTGCCTCAACGCCGGAAGAGTCAATCGTGAACGTGGAGTCTTCGAGCGGAGTGAACTTCTGCTGCGCTTCGTCCCAGGTTCCAAAACGCAAGCGCACGTCGGCGCGTGCGATGACGGTGGCGAGCCCTTGCAGTTCAGGATCCTGCAACAAGAAGCGTTCACGAACAAGAGGGTTCAGCGTGTCTGATCGCGTTACCACGCTCTCATCTCCTGCGGCGGCGATCGCAATGCTCCGCGCTGCACTTGAGACGGCCATCCGGCGGACCTGCAGCGACGCAAACTCTTGCGACTGAAGTTCGTTGCTGACGCGGTCAATGACCAAGAGGCCGGAGAGCGTGAGTGCAACCGCCAAGATGCCGAGAAAGGCGGCGGTGAGTCGCGCGCGCAGGCCGCGTGGCGGAAGGCTATAGAGACGCGTGAAGATGGAACTCAGGATCCGCTCCGCTCGCCGCGGTCACTCCGATCCGCAAAGGCGTAGCCAAC
>CAYSEM010000022.1:0-3276 GCA_964430115.1 uncultured Chloroflexota bacterium
GGCTCTACGCCGTAGATGCGAATCGAAGGCTTCAGTGCACGGAGTGCCACGGCGGCACCGCAGAGCATGCCGCCGCCGCCGAGTCCGCCGATCACCACATCCGCTTCTGGAAGTTGATCAAGGATCTCCGCGCCGAGCGTGCCGTGTCCTGAGATGACATACGGGTCATCAAACGGGTGTGCGTCGAAGAGTCCGAGCTGCTTGATGAGTTGGTCTTTCAGCGTAGCAGCCTCACCCATCAATCCGTCGACGAGATGAACAGTTGCGCCATACGATTCGCACGCAGCGATCTTTGCGGGGACTGCGCTGCGCGGCATGACAACGTGAACTGGCACTTTGAACTCGCGCCCCGCCCATGCATATGCCGCGGCGGCGTTGCCAGCACTGAAGGTGATCAGGCCGCGGCGCTGCACCTCCGCTTCACCGAAGTGCTCAACCATGTGCGTCACGCGATTCAACATGCCGCGCGCTTTGTAGGAGCCGGTGCGCTGCAGATGTTCTGACTTCAATCGAATGCGACCGTCGCCAAGGAGTGGCCCCCCGCTTCGGCGCAGTGCCTCCGCTGCGCCAATGGAGCTGAGGAGTGGCGTGACATGGAGCCGGCCCGCGGTTCGCGCCGCCGCACGCTTCACCGCAGCAAGGTCCATGGTGAAAGGCTTACCCGTGAGTGCATCAAGGGTAGGAAGTGCGGGGGTGGCGGGTCGTGTCTCAGGCATGCACGAACGGTAGCCCACGACTCAAACGCGTGCGACGCGGTACCGTGCCGAGATGAGCCTCCCTGAGATTCGACGCGCAACGGTAGAAGAGATCCTCCCCCTTCGAAGCGAAGTGCTTCGTGGTGGAGGGCCACTTGAGCGCGCGCTCCTCCCCGGAGATGAAGAGGGACTTGGCGTGCACTGGGGTGTGTGGTTGGGTGACCTCCTTGTGGCGTGCGTCTCCCTCTATGAAGTCACGTCGGACAGTGGGGAGCGGAGCACCCAGCTTCGCGGTATGGCCACCGCACCAGAACTGCGCAGCCAGGGGCTGGGCGGTTCCCTTCTTGAGGCGGCACTCACGGAGTGGGAGGGGCGTGAGGATGCTGCCCGCCCACTTTGGTGCAACGCGCGCATCCGCGCGGTTCCCTTCTACGAACGACACCGCTTCGTTGGGGAGGGGGAACCGTTCGAATTTCCAGGAGTAGGCGAACATCTCCGCATGACATATCGCGGGAGCTCCTCGTGATCGGCGCCCTCTACGGCATCCTTGCCGCCTTCTCCTGGGGCGGTGGGGACTTTGTGGGCGGCATTGCGAGTCGTCGCCTCCCCACCTTCTTTGTGGTCGCCGCGAGCCAAAGTGTGGCGCTTGGAATCCTGATCCCGATTGCAATGCTCAGTGGTCAATCGATTCCAGATGGCGCAACACTGCAGCTGACCGCCATCGCGGGAATCACGGGTGGGGCAGGCGTGCTCTCCCTGTATCACGGCTTTGCGCACGGAAAGATCTCCGTGGTCGCAAGCATCGCCGGAACACTTGCCGCGCTGATCCCCGTTGCAGTTGCGCTTGCAAGCGGAGAGACGGCGACGCCGCTGCGACTCGCAGGATTCGCGCTCGCAATCGTCGCAATCTACATCGTCTCTACAAGTGCCGATGCAAACACGGCGAACGCTGGTGATCCCGGTGCGCATCCAGATGCATCAAGTGGGGCGGCCGCGTTTGGCGGAGCACTCTACGGCGTAGCTGCTGGCCTCTGCTTTGCAGGATTCAGTCTCCTCTTCGCTCGTGTTGAATCTGAGAGCACGCTCTGGCTCCTCACTGGACTCCGTGTTGCAAGCGTGAGTGCACTCGTCAGCCTCTTCTTAATTGCACGCGCGATCGGTCGACGCCCACCTGGCGCCGAAGAGATTCGCCCTGGCGCAATCCCAACCGGACGTCGCGGCCGCATCGCACTCGTCCTGACACTTGCGGCGGCGGGGAGTGGCGACACGCTCGGCAATCTCTTCTTCCTGTTGGCGTCACAAGAGAGCGGCGTTGCCGTGGCGGCGGTCTTCACCTCCATTGCGCCAGTGACAACGGTGATCTTTGCCGCTGTCATCCTGCGGGAGCGCATCGGTCTGCACCAGGGGATCGGGATCGCCCTTGCAGGGGCGGCCACGCTCGCGATCGCAGCAGGCGGAGTTGTCTAGGCAGCCGAGAGGCGGCGGAACGGGTCGGCGCGCCATGTAACAAGCGGGTAGAATTTCCCTCCCATGACAACTGCCCCCCACGCCATTCGCTTCGACCCCGCGACCGGGTCACTGCACGTGGATGGACGCAGCACACTCCTCACTGGGATTGAGAAGCGACTCGTCGCACTTTTTTTTGAGCGGCTCGGCGAAGCGATCACCCATCAGGAGATTCGGCAGAAGATTTGGGGAGAGAGTTGGAGTGGCGGAGACGAGGCGCTCCGTGTGGCGATCAACCGCCTCCGCAAGAAGTTTGAGGGGAATCAGCGCAAGCCTGAGATTCTCGTCAGTGTGCGCGGCGTTGGGTACCGAATGGTTGGATACATCTCACGCTAAGGGTGTGTGCGCGCGCTACAGCGCGAGCAGGAGCGGCTTCAGGAACTGACTCTCAATCACCAGCGCGATGTATGCGATGGGGAGACTCGCAAAGAGTCCAAGTAGTGCAGACCATCCTGATCGAGTAGTCGTCGTGCCGTCTGCCGATGGCTGCGGAACGATTAGGTATGTCAGTAGACTCCCGAAGGTTGAGGTACAGAGGACCAAGAGCGCAGCGGCCTCCGTGCGCAGATCTCCCCCGCCAACGATTAGCGATGGTGAAACGCCGTCCATCAGCGCACGCTCAACGTGAAGGTCATACGCCAGGTAGATCAGCATGAAGACGAGCCCACTTCCTCCGCTTGCGAGCACTGCGCGAAAGACCGGCCGCGGCGCATGTTGTAACTGATAGAGGCGCTTCCCAAAAAACCCACGCGGAGCTCGATTGCCGCTCATCTCAGCGCTGGATGACTTCAATCGTTGGGCGCTTCGGCAGGTTCTCTGGCGTGTGCGCAGCGAAGAGTGCGAGGAGTTCGAGCATTCGCGCGACCTCTTCATCGGTGTTCCAGAAGCCCCACGAAGTGCGCAGGGCAGGGCTTGAGGCGGGGCGATCTGCCGTGGCGGGCACGCCAGGGACGCGTCGGGTGATGGCGAAGGCGCGCCGGCTGAACTCTTCAACGAGCTGCGACGCCTCCCAGCCGTTCACGCGGAGCGCGACGATTGTGGCGTGGCGCCCTGGACCGACCAGGAGCTCAACGCC
>CAYSEM010000022.1:3376-12286 GCA_964430115.1 uncultured Chloroflexota bacterium
GCAACAAGTTCAAGGTCTGTGGCGAGCACCGAGGCGAAGACGCCGCGAAGTTCGTCCACGCGCACCTCCACGTCGTCCATCAGGTGCTCTGAGGCACGACCGGTCGCAAGCTCTTGCTCCTGCACTTGGCGGATCGCCGCATCCACTTCGCGCGGGAGCGGACCAACGCTCCCTGCATTCAAATAGATCCCCGCGGTCGTTGCGGGGATCGCGGCTCGAAGCTCTGCCACCTTCCCCGCCTCGTCGGTGGACGTTGCGGCGGCCTGGAGGAGCGCTTCATGCGAGATCTGATCAGTCATCTTGTGCTCCTCTCGCTCGGTTCATGCGTCAGGTTGTGCGCTGCCAAGATGGCAGCGGCTCTCCAGTGAGGCGAGTGTTGCCGCCTGGTCTGGGCCCAAGTCTGAACGAAGTCGCGTGATCCGTGGGGAGCGGAGGGCGAAGCCCGATGCGGTGCGTTCACTCCTTCTCACTGCATCAAAGGCAACCTCGGCCACCAAGCGTGGCTCAACACTGCGATACGAGCCGAGTTGCGCAATCGTGTGCGCCTCGAGCCACTGACTGAGGGAGGCGACCTCTACATCTGGCAGCGAAACGGTGGCACGACCGATCGTTGCAAGCCGTCCTGAGAGATCGTCTCGCACGGCGAACGTGCACTCGGAGAGGAGCGCACGACGGCGACCGAGCCCTGGCTCTGCGCCAACAATGATGACGTCAATGGTGTCCAACGATCGCTTCACCTTGAGCCATCCAGATCCGCGACGACCGGGTGCATACGGTGCGTCTGGTGCCTTCACAACGAGCCCTTCACATCCACGCTGTCGCGCGTGGATGAATGCAGTCTCGATCGCCTCAGCCCCTTCCACCTGCACACGGGTTGCGATCCGAATCTGCCCGTCGCTGATCTGCTCGAGTCCCAGCTCTTCAAGCGCACGGCGACGCTCGTGATACGGCTGCTGAATCAACGGCTCACCACTTCGCGCCAGACAGTCAAACGCAATGAAGAGTGCAGGGGTGCGCTGCTGTGCTGAAAGGGTTTGCGCACCGCCAGCGAGTCGTGAGGTGAGCGTGCTGGAGGGTAGCGGGCGTCCATCCTCCCAGGCAACAATCTCTCCATCGAAGATGCCACTGATTCCCGCGGCGCGCGCAGCGGCGGCGATCTCAGGGAATGAGACGGTCACATCGTGAAGATCGCGGCCATAAAGTGCGGCGCGTTCACCATCAACGTGTAGTTGCGCGCGGACACCGTCGTACTTGTCCTCGACGGCAACCGCGAACTCTGGGCGACCCGCGAACTCTGGGCGTTCGCTGAGTCGCTCAACGACCTCGGGGACGCCGGAGGTGGCGGCGGCGAGCATCGGCGGAATTGGGTGGAAGAGCTGCAGGCGTGCCTCGTGCAGGCGGCCGCTACGGGCGAGCAGCGCCACCCTCCCTGGATCCCCTTCAAGAAGCATCGCCCAGCGGACCGCAGCCGGGTCAGCGTCAAACGCGGCAGCAATCGCCGCTTCAAGGAGTCCGTCACGGAGACCGATCCGCAAGTCGCCAATGAGCGCGCGCACAAGGAATTTTGCAGCGACTGGCGAACACCCATAGAAGAGCTGGACGAGCAGATCGTGACGGCGCTGACCACTTGATGCGGCGATTGCTTGGAAGGCCTCTGGGAGCGCACGCAGCTTTGGGGCGGCATTCGCGTGTGCTGACGGGTGTGTGCCCGTCGCATCCGCAAGAGCTTCGGTGCGCGTCTGCGCACTTCGCTCCACCGCTTCAAGGGCTGGGCCAGCGAGTGGACGCTCGGACTCGAAGAGGTCCTCAACCGCGCGTCCAAGATCTCCACCATCGTCAAGCAACTTTGCGAGCGAGCCTGATGGTGCGCCAGCAACCTCCTCGGCCGCGCGCGCAATCGTTCCCCACGAGAGTGTGCCGCTCGGCACCACGCCACGGCTGCCCATGAGACGCACCGCAATCTCAAGGTCAACCTCGTCTGCTCGCTGCAGTGCGGCGGCAAGAAGGTGCACCTTCTCGGAGGTTCGAGTCGCGCTCTCAATGCGCTGCGCAACGCTCGCCCAGCGATTCATCTGTGTGCGCCTCTCATGTGCAGTGCGCTAGTTGCGGCGTTCGCGGAGCGCGCGAGGGTCGGCACTCCATGGGCGGATCCCTTCTGCGAGAAGCAGACGCTCACGCTCAAGGTGTTGCTCAAGCGCGACGAGTCGCGTGCGTGCATCTGGTGCTTCTAAAAGTGACTGACGCTGTTCATTGGAGAGTTGCACCACGCCGCCCACAATGTGGGACAGGCTGACCGGGTCCTCTGCGCCAGAGAGTCGCGTGATCGCCGTTGCGAGGAGGTCATCCGTTTCATCGGACGATTCGCTGACTTCCTCGTCAGAGAGTTCAAACTCCACCCCTTCACCCTGATCTCGCAGCGAGTCACTCGCCGCGCTTGAGGCAAGGAGGAGCTTCTCAATCTCACTGACAACCTCTTCTGAGAGGTAACTACCGTCGTCTTCGGCGAGCGCTTCATCGATTGCCTCGGCCGTCACTTCATCAACGTAGCCGTCTCCTTCGTCGTCCCCCTCTTCGCCATCGTCGTCACTCTCATCTTCGTCCTCGCCGTGATCGTGCACCCCGTCACCACGCAGGAGCTCGAGGTAGTCAACAAACCCGGCGGAGACGCGCTCGGCAACTGCGGTCAGTTCGTCGCGCGGCCCACCGGCTGGCTCGTCAAGGATCTGCACTTCGGCGCGGAGATAGGGTGCGTCGCGATCGAGTCGAACCACGCGGAATCGCGTGGTTCCAAGTGTGACGAGGTCCCAGCGACCATCCACATAGCGAGTGGCCTCGCGAATATCAGCGATCGTTCCAATCGCGGCGATCTCACCTCCGCTGATGTTGATCACGCCGAACGGAGAACGCGACTCCATGCAGCGCTTCACCATCAGTCGGTATCGCGGTTCAAAGATGTGCAGCGGCAGTGCCACGCCAGGGAAGAGGACGAGGTCAAGCGGAAAGAGTGGAATCAGTGACGCGCGTGGCGGCGTCGGGAGCGTCTCTGACTGACCTTCGGGCTCGCCCCCGTCGCGTGCGGCGTCCCCGTTCAGGGGAGGCTCAGTGGCTGCAGGCGGAGGGTGCGCCGGCCGATTCCGCCGTGCGGAAGCTCGAACCGCAGCCGCAGCCGCCGACCGAGTTTGGATTCTCAACGGTGAAGCCCGCGCCCATCAGTGAATCCACATAGTCAACAGACGAACCGATGACAAGCGGCACCGACTTCTCGTCAAGGTAAACCTTGACGCCATTCGTCTCGAAGATCTGATCGTCGGCGTTGGCGGTCTCTTCAACCATCATGCCGTAGCGGTATCCGCTGCATCCACCAGAGATGATGTAGACGCGCAGACCGATCGCAGGATTCGTCTCACCCTTGGTCAGGTCGCGGAACTTCGTGGCGGCGGCATCGGTGAGAACGAGCGGGGTCGCAGGCGTCTCTGTTGCTGGCTTCTCTACTGGTGTGCTGGTTGCCGTCTCCTGGTTCAACATCGCTGCCTCCTGCTCTTCTGGTGGCGCCGTTCGCCTAGATCAAGATTCTACTCGCTCGACAAGCATTGCGATCCCCTGGCCCACCCCCACGCACATGGAGGCGATCCCGAAGCGGCTTCCGCTGCGTGCCAGCTCTCGGGAGAGCGTGACCAGCATGCGGGCACCCGAAGCGCCGAGGGGGTGGCCGAGCGCAATGGCGCCACCGTGGATGTTGGTGGTGGCCGGGTTGAGCCCGAGTTCGCGGATGCAGGCAACCGCCTGGCTTGCAAAGGCCTCGTTCAGCTCAACGCGATCGATCTCCTTTGCGCTCAGACCAGTGCGCTCGAACAGTTTGCGAATTGCAGGAATTGGCCCGATCCCCATCACAGACGGGTCAACACCAGCGACCGAGGTAGCGACAACGCGCGCAAGCGGTTTCAGTCCGAGCGCGCGGGCACGCCCCGCCTCCATCACGAGAAGAGCGGCGGCGCCATCATTGATGCCAGATGCGTTCCCTGCAGTGACACTCCCACCCTCAATAAACGCAGGGCGCAGCGTTGCAAGGCTCGCCGCGTTCGTCTCTGGTCGTGGATGCTCATCCTTGTCTACAGAGATCGCATCCCCTTTGCGTTGTGGGATTTTCACTGGCACGATCTCTTCTGCGTGCACGCCGCTCGCCGCCGCCGCGGCGGCTCGACGCTGTGACTCAAGGGCGAACGCATCCTGCTCTTCGCGTGAAACGCTCCACTGTGCGGCAACGCGCTCTGCGGTTTCACCGAGTGAAATTGTTGGGTACTTTGCATCCAAAACTGGGTTCACGAATCGCCAGCCGATTGTGGTGTCCACAAGTTCGCGGGTGCCGCGCTCGTACCCACTCTCTGGCTTCAACGTGACGAGTGGCGCGCGGCTCATGCTCTCCACGCCACCAGCAATCACCACATCCGCATCGCCAACGGCGATCGCCTGTGCTGCGCTCGCCACCGCCTGAAGTCCAGAGCCGCAGAGTCGATTCACCGTCTGGCCGGCAACCTCAACTGGGAGTCCAGCAATCAGGAGTGCCATGCGCGCAATGTTGCGGTTGTCTTCACCCGCCTGGTTGGCGCACCCGAGAATGACGTCGTCAATGATCGCCGGATCAATGCCACTTCGCGCAACGACCGCCTCAAGGACGGTGGCGGCGAGGTCGTCCGGGCGCACTCCTGCGAGCGCGCCGCCGTAACGACCGACGGGGGTGCGCACCGCCTCAACGATCCACGCTTCGCGGAGCGGTCGTCCAGGCGCTACCGAGGCTGCGTGCTGCTCTGCCATGCGCAGAGTCTACGCCCAGCGCTCCGCTACGATGGGGGAATGCAGCCACCCAGCAGCTCCGTCCCAGCCCAAAGGAGCGAAGTGAGCCTCGCCCCTGTGGTGAGCGCCTTGCCAGGCGGCCTCCCCACGCTTGACCAGCTCTTTGCCTTCGCCGCTGATGCGGAGCGTCGCGCACGCACCCTGCGCCTGCGCATTGAAGACCGCAGCGTCACAACGAGCGGCGAAAGCCTGACCCGGACCGAGATTCTGGTCGATCGTCCGCGTGCACGCGTCACCACCTCAACAGGATCCGCCTATGAGGTCTGGGCAACCGATGGGTCAGTGATCGAGCAGTACAACGCCGCAAGCAACACCGCCACGCGTCGGCCGCACCGAGCTCCGCCCACGGGACTTGATGACGCAGAGCTCCCAGCCACCGTTGGTCACGTGCAGACGCTCGGTCCACTTCCTGGAAAAGGTTGGGCGAGCACCTTCCTCCGCCCCGCACACTTCTGCGCCAACACGCTGCGCAGCGGCACGCTCGGAACGATTCACGAGTCCACCCACCTTGATCGCGCGGCGCTGACGTTGGAGTCGGCCGCACCACGGATCATCGATCGCGTCGGCGACCACGCCACCTTTCGCTATCGTGTCACGTTCGATCGCGCAACCGGGATCCTGCTCAGCGTCAGTGAGATCCATGATGAACGCGTGGTTCGCGAGGCGCAGGTAACGGCGATCACGTTGGACGCACCGATCCCTTCAAGCGAGTTCATCATTGAGATGCCGGAGGGTGTCACGAAGATCTATTGATCGTGCACGAGGGTTGCAAGCAGGCGAAGTAGTTGGAGGGCTCTATGGCCGAATTCAACGGTTCCAGCACGCTGAGCAGAAGCGTTGCGCAACTCCTTGAGGCGAGTGAGGATCCAGCGGCGATCGCCGCGCTCCTTCCAGGGTGTGAAGCCCTCCACCGCACTGACGCAGAACATATTGAAGGCCGACTCGCAACCGAAGTTGCGGGGATTCCTGTCACCGCCGCAGTCTCCGTGCGGCGCACGGTAGAGGCGCTCGCCGACGGTGCTGCGCGACTCCACCTCAGGCTCAAGATCCGCCCAGACATTGGTGGACACGCGGTGGTGGCAGCCATCATTGATCTCGCCCCTGTTGCGAGTGATGCGAGGTCTACCGATGCGTCGTGGCGCGCTTCCAGCGAACTTGATCCGATGCTCGCTGTGATGGCGGGCCAACGGGTAGATGAGTTCTTGCGTGCCTCTATGCTGCGTCTGATTGAAGGACTCGGCGCGGCGCGCTAAACGAAACGTGCGACGCGTTACGCGAAGAGCGCGGCGCGCACCGCGAGCGCCAAGATCAGCGCAAGCGTTGCGATCGTCAGCACCCAACCAGCACGAAAGAGCGCGCGGCCACGGTTGATCGGCCACCACGCGGGGACGGATCGCGCAATGCGGAGCCCCGCCTCACCCATCGCAATGAAAAGCGGGATCGCACCAATGAGGACGGGGATCTTGACGATCGGATCTGACCAGCTCGCACCAAGGTTGAGCGCGCTGATGACGATCGTTCCACAGAAGAAGCCGATCACGCTGAGATAGATGTACGCGCCGCGCAGCGGAGTCGGCGCCTCCTCTGCAACGTACGCAGGGAGTCCATCGTCCGCAAGTGGAACCTCTTGGCGGTCAAGGATGATCATCCCTGGCTCATAGCGTTCGTCCTGCAAGACGCCGCGGAGCAGATCCGCCGCGTCTGGTGCCTCTTCTTCCAGTGGCTCCGCAAGTGGTCGCTGCGGCTCTCCTGCTGCTGGCTGCACTCCTGGTCGTGGATCGCTCATCGCCGAGCGAGAAAGAAGCCGACCACGGCGAGCACGATCCCAGCAATGCGCGTGAGTGTGACGGGGATCTGTGGGGCTCCGAGGAGGCCAAAGGCGTCAATGGCGAGTGCTGCGGCGAGGGAGCCGAGGATGTAGATGAGCGTTGACTCAGTGACGCCGAGCACGGGTACCACGGTGGCGAAGCCGGTCACGATCAGCACGCCGAAGAGTCCCCCCGTCAAGAGAAGTGGCGGAAGCTGCGTCGCCTCCGCAAGTTGGAGGCGGCCGCTGACCGTGCCAACGACGAGCAGCACCGCGAGTCCAACGATGAAGGAGACAGTCGCAGCGGTGATCGGATCCGTGCGCCGCCCCACTTCGGCGTTGACGATCGCCTGAACAGACGATGCAACACCCGCGGCGAGGATGAAGAAGCCGAGGGCAATCAACTGCATGCGTGTCTTCTCCCTGCGACCTTGCACATCAACCCTGCAACGCCAAGGAGGCTATTCGCCTGCGGCGCGGGTGAAGCCCTCTTCGCCACCCCACGACCGAAGCTTCTCAAGGTGCACCCACTGCGCAACTCCTGCAACGCGCGTGACGAGCGCGAGGAGTTCTTCATTGCTCACAGCCTGTGTCTCATCGCGCGCAATGAATCGCGCACGGAAGAAGCCAACGTGATCAAACGCTGGCGCCGCCTTTGGCCACACCACGACGCCGCGCGAGGAGACCATACGCAGGTTGAAGTTTGGCCCTGAAAGTGCGGCGAGCTTGGTGCCGATCTCTGCTGGCGAGAGGAGCGACTCCACGAAGATGTCTACGCCCAGGACGGCGGCGGGGCCCACCTCTGCGAGACGCTTCTCGCCGTCAACCCAGCGCGGGTGCGACGTCACGCTCGTTGCGCGCGGACGACTCGCGGCGGTTGGGACGCTCGTTGGTCCGCGGCCGAGGTTCTCAATGACCGCGTCCGTGAACCCGGTGGTGCTCACCGCCGCCTCTACGTCGCCGCCCTGCTGGCGAACAACATCCTGTGGAAGTGCCTTCCCATCTTCGAGTGTGGCGAGAACCGCATCTTCCACCTGGTCTGCAAGATCAAGTTCGCCAATGTGGCGAAGCATCATGGTGGCTGAGAGGACGAGTGCGGTTGGATTGATGACGTTCTTCCCTGCGTACTTTGGCGCGGAACCGTGGACGGCTTCGAAGATTGCCACCTCGTCACCGTAGTTTGCGCTCGATGCGAAGCCGAGGCCGCCAACGAGTCCGGATGCAAGGTCGCTAATGATGTCGCCGTGCAGGTTGGTTGCAACGATCACATCGAACTGCGCAGGATCCTTCACCATCTGGTGCGCGACGTTGTCAATGATGAGGTGGTTCGCTTCAATCGGCGCATATTCGGCCGCGAGCTCTTCGCCAATCCGCTTGAACATCCCTTCCGTGAACTTCAAGATGTTCGCCTTACTCGCGGTCGTTACCTTCTTGCGGTTCTCCCGAAGCGCAAGCTCATAGGCAAAGCGAATGATCTTTTCCGAACCCTTTCGCGTGATCAACTTGACCGCCTGAGCAACGTCATGCGACTGCAGATGTTCAATACCAGCGTAGAGATCTTCAATGTTTTCGCGCACGATCACCATGTCAACCCCTTCGCCCTTGTAACGCGTTGGGATCCCTGGAAGTTCGCGCGCGGGGCGCACGTTGGCATACGTTTCAAAGAGTTTGCGCAGCGTGACGTTGGCACTCTTCTCGCCGAATCCGACCGGTGTCTCCAGTGGTCCCTTTAGCGCGACACGCGTTCGTTCGATGCTGTCGCGCGTCGCCTGCGGCACGCCCGTCTGATCGCCTTTCAAGAACACAGACGCGCCAGCCTCCGCCTCTTCCCAGTCAAAGGCGACGTCGGCACGTGCGGCGGCGGCATCGAGGATGCGTCGGGTGGCGAGGGCGACCTCGGGGCCAACCCCGTCGCCAGGGATGATGGTGACGGCGTGTCTGCGAAGGTTGCTCATCTGCGCAGGATAGCGATCAGCGCGAAAGTCGCCCGCTGGCCCGATCTGCTGCGATCAGACGCCGCAGCCCACCGACTCCCACATCGATCACTCGGTTGATGTCGCAGGCTGCCTCTTCGTCGGCGGTCATCGGCCGCTGCTCCGGATTCCCCAAGATCAGCATCGTGCCTCCCGCGCGCGCACCGAGCGTTGCCGCAACGATGAAGAGCGTTGCCGCCTCCATCTCTGAACAGATCGCGCCACCCGCCATCCACGCCTTCCATCGCCGCTTCAGGTCATCAGCGATCGGCATGCGCT
>CAYSEM010000023.1:0-12033 GCA_964430115.1 uncultured Chloroflexota bacterium
CCATGGTCGCGCTCCGCTTCGCCCTTGCGGGTGCGGTGATGCTCGCGATCGTCGCTGTGGTGGCGCGACCAGCACTACGCAGCTTGACGCGCGCGCAGATTCGCGACCAGGTGATCGTTGGCCTTGCACTAAACGTTGGCGGGCTTGGAGTCACGTCGTACGGCGAGCAGACCATCCCATCAGGCATCACCGCGCTCCTGATCGCACTCCTCCCTATCTGGGTCGCCGTAATCGGTCGGGTTGTCTACAAGGACCGCATTGCGCCACTCACGCTCTTCGGCATCGTGATCGGCATCGTGGGTGTGGCAATCCTGATCTCGCCGCGCACCGATGGCGCAGCGCTCGATCCGCTCGGACTTGCCTGCATCCTGATCAGTCCGTTGAGTTGGGGTGGCGGGTCAATCTGGAGCCAGCGGCGTGCAGCGACCCCCCCAGACGCACGCGTCGCTGTCACGATCCAAATGCTCGCGGGGAGCGTTGGTGGCGCGATCGTTGCCCTGCTCCTTGGTGAACCGGCGCAGATCCAGACTGAGACGATCGGATCGGACGTGCTCTTCGCACTCTTCTACCTAACGACGGTCGGGAGCCTCTTCGCCTACAACGTCTATACCTGGCTCCTCCGCGTCGCGCCATTTGGACTCGTCTCAACCTATGCCTACGTCAACCCAGTCGTCGCCGTAATCGCGGGTGGACTGATCCTTGCGGAGCCGATCTCCGCGCAGATCGTGCTTGGCGGTGGCATCGTAGTTGCTGGAGTTGCAATGATGGTGACCGCACGAAGTCGCACCATCAAGGCGGGTGGCACCGCACACTGAGGCTAGGATGCACGCATGGATCTAGCGAAGCGACGTGCATTCACCGAGCGAGTGGTAGCGGCGGGCCGCGACGCCGGGGTCGACGTGCGCCCTCACGCCATGGCGGAGAGCACCGCCACCGCGGCACAGGCGGCGGCCGCGCTCGGGGTTGAGGTTGGGCAGATCGTCAAGAGTCTCGTCTTCTCCATTGAGGGAAGAGCGGAGACGCGCGGCGTGCTCTGCCTAGTGTCAGGTGCAGATCGCGTTGATCTCACCGCACTCACCCGCGCACTCAATCTTTCGCAAGGAGAGCAGGTTCGTCGTGCTACGGCCGATGAGGCTCGTGCGTTCACCGGCTTCGTCATTGGCGGCATCCCTCCGTTTGGACACGCCCCAGCACCTGAATGCACCGCGCCGATTGTTCTCGCAGATGCTGGTCTCTCATCGCGGGGTGAACTATGGGCCGCCTGCGGCACCCACCTTGATGTCTTCCCCATCACCTACGAAGCACTCCTTCGCGCAGCTGGTGCTCGTGAGGTTTCTGTGAGCGAACTCCCCTCATGAGTCGTAGTCACGCACCCTCCATGAAGATCACGCGTGCCGCTGCGCGGCGGTTTCTCGCCGAGCGACACATGCTCCTCCCGCCACGCTCACTCCCTGCAAGTCGCGGCTCCGTCCTTGCGTTGATTGAGCGACTCGGCTCGCTGCAGTTTGACCCTGTTGATCTCGCTGGCCGCAGCCACGAGCTGGTCTGTCATGCGCGCATTGATGGCTTTGAGCCGCGCTGGGTAGACGAACTGCTCTACGCGAGCGTGCCGGCGAAGCGCGCGTTGATTGAGCAGTACAACGGCGTGCTCGTGATCATCCCCACGAGCGAACTGCCCTACTACCGACGTCCAGCAGACAAACGACGCGAGCGCTTCTGGAGCGACGGCACCTACAAGAAGTTGAAGCCGTGGGCGGAGACGATCATGTCGCGCATCACCAGCGAAGGGGCCCTGAGCGCGAGTGACTTCGGTCCGTCGAAGCTGGTCGACTGGTCATGGGGACCAACCCCCGCGTATCGCGCGGCGCTTGAGATGCTCGCAAACTCCGGCGAGCTCTACCTTGCGCGACGCGAAGGCTCGATTCGCTGGTTTGACCTCCCTGAGCGACTCCTCCCCCGCAACGTGCTGGAGCGCCGCGTCAGCGAAGAGGAACAGATTGCCCACACCTTCTTGGCGCGACATCGCGATATGGGTCTCACCTCAGCCAACGCGGCATGGGTTCCGCGTGACTGGCCGCTCACCCGGAAACAACTCGTGGAACGACTCATTGCCCAAGGGGAGCTCTTGGAGGTGGAGATCGTGGGGCTGCCAGGAGTCTGGCGACTCCCCGCAGCTGAACGTTTTGCCCTTGAGGCGGCTGCGCGCGCAACCACTGGAAGCCGGATCGCAGCCGCAGATCCGAATGCGGTCACACTACTCTCACCACTTGACCCGCTGATTCACGATCGCGCGCGTCTGGAGCAGCTGTACGATTTTCACTATCGCTGGGAGATCTACACGCCAGAGAAGAGGCGCACGTACGGGCCGTACACAATGCCGATCCATGCTGGTGACGCGATCGTGGGTCGAATCCAGATGCACCGCGAGAAGGGCGGGGTTGACGGCGCGAGTGGCGCGCTGATCATTGATGGGCTCTGGTGGGAGAGGCGCACAAAGCCCCAGTACCACCTTGAGGGGCTAGCGCGCGCAATCCGATCCCATCAACGCCTGCTCGGCCTCACTGCGGGAAAGATGCCGTCGGCGCTCGCTGAGCGCCGTGATGGGAGTCAGCTCTTTAAGAAACTGAAGCGTGCGGACGTCTTCCGAGTCAACGACTAGACGCCGAGGTACGCCTCTTTCACCTTCGGGTTGCTGGCAAGCTTCTTGCAGTCATCCTCAAGGGTGACTTCACCGATCTGCAAGATGTAGCCGCGGTTCGCAATACCGAGCGCCATCATGGCGTTCTGCTCAACAAGAAGGACCGCGGTTCCGCGCGTGTTGATCTCCTTGATGATGTCGAAGATCTGCTCCACGAGGATCGGGGCGAGTCCCATGGATGGTTCGTCAAGCAGCAGCACCTTCGGCCGTGCCATCAGCGCGCGTCCGATCGCAAGCATCTGCTGCTCACCACCAGACATGGTTCCAGCCGCCTGGAACTCTCGCTCCTTGAGGCGCGGGAAGAGACCAAAGATTTTCTTGAAGTCGTCCTGCACGTCTGGCCCTGGCTTGCGCAAGAAGGCGCCCATCTCAAGGTTCTCGCGCACGGACATTCGAGTGAACACGCGACGCCCCTCGGGGCTGTGTCCAACACCAAGGCGAACGATCTCATGAGCACGCAGGGCTTCAATGCTCTTTCCGTTGAGCGTGATGCTCCCTGACCGTGCCCGCTGCAGGCCAGAGATGGTGCGGAGTGTTGTGGTTTTTCCTGCACCATTAGAACCGATCAGCGTGACAATCTCTCCCTCTTCGACTTTGAGTGAGACGCCGCGAAGGGCGTGAACCGCTCCGTAGTACGTATGCACATCCTTCAGCTCAAGCAGTGCCATCTAAAGCCCCTCTCAGTGCCCACTCGCGGCGCCGCGGCCAAGATAAGCCTCGATCACCTTTGGGTTGCTTCGGATTTCAGCCGGGAGACCTTCGGCGATCTTCTCGCCGTGATCAAGCACGGTAATGCGGTCGGAGATCCCCATCACCACGCGCATGTCGTGCTCAATGAGCAGGATGGTGATGTTTCGTTCATCGCGGATCCGACGGATCAGAGCCGTCATCTCGGCCGTCTCCTTCGGATTCATGCCCGCGGCGGGCTCGTCCAGAAGCAGCAGCTGTGGCCGTCCCGCAAGCGCACGAGCAATCTCTAGGAGGCGCTGCTTGCCGTATGGGAGCGCTGAGGCGAGCGTATTCTCTTCGCCACCGAGGCCGACAAATGCAAGGAGCTCTCGGGCATCGCGCTCAGCGTTCGCCTCTTCCGTACGAGTTTTCTTGGTCTGGAAGATGGTGCCAAGGAGTCCTGAGCGTAGGTGGACGTGAGCGCCGATCAAGATGTTCTCCAGCGCGGTGAGGGTCTTATAGAGGCGGATGTTCTGAAAGGTTCGAGCCAAGCCGGCCTCCACCATGTCGTTCGGGCGAGCTGGACGCGTGATGCCAACGCGCTTGATCAAGCGCACATACCAAAGTGGTCGGACGATGGTAAGAAGCAGCACAGAGACGAAACCGAATAGTGCCACGACTACAGAAAGCACCCCTTCGTAGAAGCCTTCTACCCCCCCAACAACCAGCAAGAAGTATGCGGCAAGCGCAACCATCGGGACTATTGGGGCAAGGAGAAGAAGTGGCTCTCGGCTTGCGCCGGTTGGCGGTGAGATTAGCCGCTTTCCGTTGATCTCAATGTGCCCCTCGGTCGGCGCATAGATTCCCGCAATTACATTGAAGAGGGTGGTCTTCCCCGCGCCATTTGGGCCGATGATTGCAGCAATCATGCCGCGCGGGATTTCAAAATCCACGTTGTTGACTGCAACCAGTCCTCCAAAGCGCCGGGTCACTCCCTTTGCGCTCAGTACGATGTCGTTTGACGAATTCTTGCCGCTCACTTGTCCGCTCCTACTGAGTCTTTGAAGATACGGAAACGACGCTTCGCTGGGAAGATCCCCTGCGGTCGCTTCAACATCATCAAAACTAGGACGATGCCATAGAGCACGTACTGGAATTCTAGGAAGTCAATCTCTTGAAGCACAGGAATGTTGAAGTTGTCGACGAGCGTGTTGAGCTGCTTGAGGAAGATACTCTGAACCAGGTAGATCACGAAGGCCCCAACAGCCACGCCAACAGGGTTTCCCATGCCACCTAGGACGACTGCGGCGACCGCAGAGATGGAGACGACAAACTTGAATTGATCGGGCGCGACGATGGTGAGCTTCGCCGCGTTGAAGACACCCACGAAGCCAGCGATCGCGGCACCGACCGCGAATGCCTGCAGCTTCGAGATCACGGTGTTCACGCCAGAGGATTCAGCGGCGAGTTCGTCCTCGCGAACCGCATCCCAGGCGCGTCCAATGCGGCTGTCCTGCAACCGGAAGACGACGATCATGATCAAGGCGATCATCACCATCATGAGAATGTAGAAGGGCCACGGGTTGATCAGCGTGAACTCCAAGATCCCTGGGATTACTGGCTTATCAACGCCTCCGAGTCCGTTTGTTCCACCAGTGAACGGATCGGAGTTGAGCAGCACAATCGGTACGATCTCGCCGAATCCAAGGGTCACAATGGCCAAGTAGTCACCGCGCAGCCGCAGCGTTGGGGCGCCGAGGAAGACGCCGAACATGGCACCGATGATCGCACCAACAATAAGCATCGGCCAGAATGGAAGGTGGATGTCAAAGAATGGGGATGCCACGATCGCATAGGTGTATCCACCGAGAGCGAAAAACGCAGCGTACCCAAGGTCAAGGAGACCAGCGAAACCAATCACCACATTCAGTCCCACGGCGAGCAGCGCGTAGATGCCCGCGATCGTGAATGCATTCACCCACGCGTTCATCGATTGAAGCTCGCCGAACGGCGGAATCCTGCTTATAAGCGGAAGTGCGCCACCGATCACGATGACCGCGACGAGGACGCCGAGTGAACGGTGCTGCGCGAAGTAAGCATTGGAACGCGCGCGGAGCGGCGCAAAACGGGCTAGCAGAGCACTCATGCGCGGTCTCCCGTCTGCGAACCGAGAATGCCCGTCGGTCGGAAGATCAGGAAGATCACGAGCAGAGAGAAGACGATCGCGCCTCCCCAGCGACCGAATCCGAACGCCGCGGCTCCAACCTCAACGAATGCGATCAAGAAGCCACCAAGCGCCGCACCCGCCGTATTTCCAATGCCGCCGAGCACGGCGGCGGTGAACGCCTTGAGCCCTGACTGGAAGCCGAGCGTAAAGGTCGTGTTTCCGTAGTAGAGACCATGAATCACACCGGCCGCCCCAGCAAGGCCCGACCCGATCAAGAAGGTGATCATGATCGTGCGATTGATATCGACGCCCATCAGCGAGGAGGCGTCTCGGTCCATGGCTGTAGTGCGCATCGCGCGCCCAGTCTTGGTGCGTGCAATGAAGAGCTGAAGGATGGCCATCAAGAAGAGTGCCGAACCGATGACAAAGAGGTTGAGGAACGGGACGCGACTCTCTCCGAAGTTGAAGGACCATTGGGTAGAGAAGAGTTGTGGCACGTTCGTGATATACGGCCCGACAAAGAACTGAATGATGTTCTGGAGGATGAAGCTCACACCAATCGCAGTAATGAGTGGTGCAAGCTTCGGCGCGTTGCGAAGTGGACGGTAGGCGAGTCGTTCGATGAGCGCCCCGACGATCGCCATAACCACAATGGTGACAACAAAGAGAACGACCAAGCTGAAGACGAGCGTGGGGATGTCCGTGATTGCTCCCGTCTGTCCAAGCAACGTCGTACTCACGCCAATCGATACGAAGGTTGCAACCATGAAGACATCGCCATGGGCGAAGTTGATCAGCTCAATGATGCCGTAGACCATCGTGTAGCCGAGGGCAATCAGCGCATAGATCGCGCCGAGCGTCATGGCATTGAGGAACTGGTCAAAGCCGAGAAGTCCAAGCATCAGCGCCAGGAACCCGGTGACCACCGCAGGGAAGAGGAACTGACTGCGAACGCGCTCGGTCCGAACGGTGCCCGATGCGGTTGCCATGAGTCCTCCTCTCTAATCCAGTTGGTGCGTCTAGCGATTGTGCCTGTCTCGTGAAGTAAGGGCAATACTACTCAGCCGTAGGTTCGTGCTCCATGAGTGTTTGAAGGGCCCCCGCCGCCCTTTCGGGCGAGGGGGCCCTTCATCACGATCTTCGCGATCCGTGCGGGGAGATCCCGCTACGGATTACTTGTTCGCGTAGTCGATCTGCTCGACGAACGTCCAGTTGCCATCAACTACCTCATAGAGGGAGATGATCTTCTGGGACGTGTCGCCAACCTCGTCGAACGAAAGGCTGCCAAGCACTGTGGAGTACGTCACCGACGTATCAACCAAAGCAGCGCGTACGGCCTCTCGCGTCACTTCGCCAGCCGCAACGGCTCGCTTGATGGCATCAAGAATGACCTGGGCGCAAGCGTAGCCGGATGCAGAGTATGCACCTGGAGCCTCACCGTACTCAGCCTCATACTTGGCTGCGAAGCCAGCCTTGTCAGGGATGTTCTCGATTGCAGCAACGGAGCTGAAGCTCTTCGCAGCAGCTGCGCCCGCGATTGCAATGTACGAACCTTCGCCTGAACCGTCCTGGATTCCGTCGCCGCCGTAGAACTCGATGTCTCCGCCGCCAGCCTGTTCAATGGCCTTGCGGAAGAGTCCAGCGCCGTCCGCTGTCACACCGCCGTAGAAGAACGCGTCTGGGCCAAGGGCCAAGGCGGCGGTCACGATTGCGGTGAAGTCGGTCGTGCCTGCTGGTGCACCTTCGCGTCCGAGAACGGTACCGCCACCGGCGGTGAACTCAGCTTCGAACGAGTCGGCAATGCCCTTGCCGTAGGTGTCGGTCGAATCGACGATGAACACCTTCGACTTGCCGCGCGACTTTGCGTACACGGCAACGGCTGGCCCCTGAAGGTCGTCAGTTGCAGCTACGCGAACGTAGTTGACTGGACGGCCACCGCGAAGCGCAGCACCAGCATCACCCTTGGTGAGGTCTGGGTTGGTGTTCGACGGCGAGCATGCCGCGAGACCGGCTTCGGACGAAACCGGAATCTGTGCCTTTGCCGACGAGCTGTTGAACGGGCCGACCACTGCGACAACGGTCTCGTCGCCAACAAGGGTCGTCATGTCCGTCGCGGCCTGAGCCGGGTTGTGGACACCGTCAACGGCATGGTCAAGGATCTTCGTCGCGAGCGTGTAGCCCTCGATCGTCGTCTCCTTGATTGCGAGAAGTGCGCCGTCACGGGCTGGGCCGGCCGACGCGAGCGAGGAGCCCGAAAGCGGAAGGCTGATGCCGATCGTCAGCGTCTTCCCTTCCGTCGTGCTTCCACCGCAAGCAGCTGCAAGAAGTGCAACTGCTGCAAGGGCTGCGAAGCCCTTCTTGTTAAAGACCTTCATGAGGTCCTCCTTCTACTATTCCGCGCCGGATCCGACGCGGGCTCGGGGCTGATTCGGACTATGCAATCACCATGCTGCGGCTTTCGCCCAAACGTTGGTGCGGCTGCGTCCGATGCAGTCGAGGAGCCACATCATGAGGGAGCCGGAGCGGCTGCGCAACTTTTTCCCCGTGATTTGGTGGCGATATACGGCGAATTCATGCACAAATCGTGAATTGTTTAGAAAACGCAACCAAACATCCCGCCAGCGTTTACTCCGCGGCGCCCAGGTTTGCCCCCTCGCTCAACTGGTTTGGCCCTGTTCAGCAACCAGAAACGCAGCGCCTGTGGGGAGGGCGAGAGACGTTGAGGCCTCCTCACATGAGACGCTCTGCAGCGCATGCAACATGACTCCCCCAATATGCGCCTGCGCATCTTCGGTGTCACGTGTTATCAGCGTAAGTATTGCGCCGCGTGGCGTATCTAGTTCGCCTCTCCACGGTCCAATCACAGCGCGCACCTCGAATGCACGACTTCTCGTGATGAGACTGATTCCGGGCTTCGACCAGTCAACCGCTTGCAGGCGCTTCACTGTTGCGGCGGGATTGATTGCGCGACGTGCTTCGTTCCGGTGCAGCGGTCGATCAGCGCGGTCACGCCCCCAGTCACTGACGCGGTACGTGAGGTCAGATGGTTGTTGCACCTCCCATACGAGCAGGCCTGGCATCAGCGCGTGCAGCGTTCCGGGGGGTACATCGAGCGCATCGCCCGCCTTCACCGGGATCCGCGCGAGGAGCGACTCAATCTCCCCACTGCCTTCTAGCGCTGCGCTGACCTGTTCTGCACTGACTGCCGCGTCGCGACCGAGGAGTAGATACGCACCTGGTGCGGCATCAAGGATCACCCAGGCCTCATGCTTTCCAACCGCACCTGCCCCACTCAACTCTTCAGCGAGCGCGTCGTCTGGGTGGACCTGCACAGAGAGGCGGTCTTGGACGTCAAGTAGCTTCACAAGGGGACGAGGATCGCCGATCTCACCAAACCAAGCTTCGCCGATCGGCTCCCCGCCCTCAGTGCGCCGCGCCGCGTCTGCGCCAACGATGTGCGTGAGTCGAGTGCCGCCCCACACGCGAGGGACGAGTCGTGGCGCAATCAGCTTCACGACTGCACCACCGTCAGCGCAGCAGCGCTGCGACCGCCTTTGCAACGATTGGAATCTTCACGGCAGAGAGACCGGCAAAGTTGATGCGGCCGCGCGCCACAAGATATATCGCCTGCTCATCGCGAAGTTGCGCAAGCTGCGCATCGCTGAGTCCGAGCAGAGAGAACATGCCGCGCCCGCTGAGGAGGTGCGAGAAGTCGCCGGCGCCAGCCTGTGCGAGCGCGTCCACAAAGGCGCGTCGATTCCCATTGATGCGCTCACGCATTGCGGTGACTTCGCCTTCCCACTGCGCGCGCAGTGCATCGTCACCAAGGATCTCCGCAACGATCTCACCGCCATGTCCGGGAGGGTTTGACCAGGCGGCGCGAATTGCGACTTTCGCATGCGTGAGGATGGCGGCGGCGGCAGCTGGATCCGCAGCAACAATGGCGAGTGCGCCGACTCGTTCGTCATAGAGAGCAAAGTTCTTACTTGCACTTGCGGCAACAAGGACTTCGCAGCCTGTGGCGAGGAAGGCGCGAAGTGAGGCGGCATCTTCAACGAGTCCGTCGCCGAGTCCCTGGTAGGCGAAGTCAAGGATGGGGAGCACGCCGCGTGCCGCGACGGCGTTCGCAATCTCACCCCACTGTGCAGCGGTCGGATCGATGCCCGTTGGGTTGTGGCAGGCACCATGGAAGATAAAGGCGTCGCCGGGTGCCGCCGCCGCGATTGCGTCGAGAAGCGCCTTCATATCAAGTTCGCGAACGTTGGCGGTGGTCCATGGATGTGATCGGTGGCGCACGCCAACCGCGTCGGCAATCTGCGGATGATTCGGCCAGGTTGGATCGCTCACCCAAATCTGAGCCTCTGGTCGCAAGCGTGCCACCAACTCCACGGCGAGCCGAACGGCTCCGGTTCCGCCTGGTGTGTGCAGCACCTCCACGCGTCCGCTGGTCGCGATGGGCAGGAGGGTGCCGAATGGAGCTCCAGGTTCGCGGAAGATGAGTGCGCGCATCAACTTCACGAGTGTTGGGTCGCCGCCGATCGGCTTGTAGAGCTTGGTGGTGGAGTTGGCAAGGAGTCGGCGCTCGGCCTCTCGGACGCTGGCGAGGATCGGCGTGACACCGTTCTCCTCCATATAGACACCAGCGGCAAGGTTGATCTTCTCTGGACGAGGGTCGGCGCGGAAGGCCTCCACGATCCCAAAGATGGGATCAGAAGGGGCGCTGCTGATCTTTGCGGAGAGGCTGCCTTCCACCATCAGGTGAGTCTAGCCGAGGCACTTCGAGGGCTGGCACGCCTCGCTTCGCGATTCTCTCGGGAGGCGTACGATCGCGCTGATGGACTTCTTCGATCTTGATCCGATCGGTTGGGCGCTCCTCGGATTACTCGCCGGAGGACTCTCCTCGTGGCTCATCCGTGGACGCGCGGCGCGAGGCTGCCTCGCGAACATTCTGGTCGGCATTCTTGGCGGTCTGATTGGCGGAACGCTCGCAAAGAGCACTGGGTTCGGTGATGCGGGAGGCTTCGTTGGGTCGGTCTTCGTTGCGCTGCTCGGTTCGGTACTCTTACGGCTCGCCATTGAGTTTGTTGATCGGAGGCCACGCAGATGAGCGTAGAGAAGCCGTTTAGCCCAGGGCTCGCGGGCGTCATTGGCGCGGAGACCGCGATCGGTTTTGTCGATGGCGCAAACGGAAAATTGCTCTACCGCGGCTACCCCATTGAAGAGGTTGTCTCCAAGGGAACCTATGCAAGCGTGCTTGATCTTCTCCTCACTGGTGAGTGGCACCCGAACGCAGTTCTCGAGCCAGTCAAGGTTCCACCCGCTGTTCTTGCTGCACTCAGACTCCTCCCTGCGCACGCCCATCCAATGGATGCGCTTCGCACCGCAATCTCAGTCTGGGGTGCTGGTGAACGATTGGGATGGCCGCCCACCGCAGATGAGGCGCGAAAGATTGCAGCCTTTGCGCCCTCTGCACTCGCCGCTTTCGCGAGACTTCGTCAGGGACTCGAACCAATTGATCCAGAGCCGGGCCTCGGCATTGCTGCGGCCTTCTTGCAGCAGCTGCACGGCAAGACACCAGAACCAGGAACCGCACGCGCGCTCGATGCGTATCTGATGGCGGGCGCCGAGCACGGCCTCAACGCGAGCACGTTCGCCGCACGCGCAATCATCGCCACGCGCTCAGATATTGCCTCTGCAATCTGCGGAGCGATCGGCGGTCTTAAGGGGCCGCTCCACGGCGGCGCACCCGCCGAAGTGATTGGGCAACTTGGCGAGATCGGATCCATTGATCACGCGGAAGATTGGGCACGCGGCAAGCTCGCGCGGCGCGAACTGATCATGGGCTTCGGGCATCGCGTGTACCGCGCATACGATCCGCGCGCTGCGGCACTGCGCAAAGTGGCGGAGGCGATGCCAAACCGTCCCGACTGGCTTGACCTTGCGATTGGTGCAGAAGAGGTGATCCTTCGCGTCTTCGAAGAGATGAAGCCAGGTCGAGCAATGAAGACGAATGTTGAGTTCTACGCCGCAGCAGTGCTCCAAGGTGTTGGCCTTGCGCCCGACCTCTTCCCAGCTACGTTCGCAATCGCGCGCATTGCTGGCTGGTCAGCCCATGTGATTGAGCAGGCGGGCGTTGACAAGATCATTCGCCCGGACGCGCGATACATCGGGCATTCGGAGCGCCACCTCCCCGGTTGATCGCACGCGCCGCGAGTCTCGCGGCGCGCTCGGCGCTACTTCTCGCCGCGTAGCGCCTTCGCGATCTGTTCGCCGTGATCTAGTGGATGTTTCGAGTAACCCGCAAGCCAGTCGGCGATCGTGTACCTGCCGCGCTCTGTGTGCTCGCCATAACGCGCGAGATCTTCGTCTTCTAGGTGCTGCAACACGGCGAGTGAGCCAGCGCGCACCGCCGCGAACACCGCAAGTGACGTGTCAATCGGATCGCGTTCGTACCCGAGTGCTGGGTGTGCTGCCCAAAGGCCTTCGTCGTACCCCTGGA
>CAYSEM010000024.1:0-11715 GCA_964430115.1 uncultured Chloroflexota bacterium
CGTCGCAGGCTGCGATGTGGCGTGAGCAGGAACGCATCCTTCGCGCGCATACTGCCGCCATGAAGCGCGCTGCGGCCACAAAGAAGTGAACAAGGAGAAGACGTGAGCGTAGATCGTCGCATCGTGGTGGGGCTCGGCAACCCGGGCGAGAAGTACCGCTTCACCCGGCACAACATTGCCTGGCTCATCCTCGATGCATTCGCGGATCGCGTGAAATGGAAGGGGGGTGGCAAGGAGCGTGACGCATCAGCAGTTCACGCGGGGCGTGTGCTCGGCCTTGACCTGGTGATGGCTAAGCCAATGACGTACATGAATGATTCAGGGATCGCCGTGCGGAAGCTCCTCGCAACGGAACGCGTCCCTGTGGAGCAGCTCCTGGTGGTGGTGGACGACTTCAGCATTCCGTTCGGCTCGCTGCGGTTCCGCGAGCGCGGGAGTGATGGCGGACATAACGGACTCGCCTCCATTGAGGCGGAACTTGGGAGTGATCAGTATCCACGCCTTCGCGTCGGCATCGGCGATCCGCGTGAGAGCGGCACCGCACAACAGCACGTGCTGAGCGAGTTCAGTGCAGCGGAGCGGTTGCGACTCCCAGAGATCAACGCGGCGGCGGGCGAGGCGATCGAAACCTGGGCACGCTCCGGTCTCAACAAGGCGGCAACCGCGTTCAACAACTGGAAGCTCCCTGAGCCCGAGAGCGGGAGTGCTGCGGACCCTGCGAACCTGCCAGGTGCAGGTGAAGTGGGTGGTCCGGCGGGGAGTGACGGAATTCGCAAGACGGCGCACGGCTGGCGCAAGCCACTCGGTGAGGGCGACCGAAGCGACTCCGAGCGGTGAGCGGTTCGCGCGTTGCGCTCGCTGCGCTCCTTGCGCGCCTGCATGCAAGTTCGCAGTTCGCTGAACTCCAGCAGCGACTCCGTCGCGATCGCGCCGCGTCGCTGATCCATGTTCCGCACGCGGCAAAAGGTGTGCTCGGTGCCGCGCTTGCGCGTGATGCGCGGCTGGTCTGGATCGCGCGCAACCCTGAGGTAGCAGAGCGAGTCGCTGATTCGTTGCGCGCATGGAGCGCAGATCCTGATCGCATCACGCTGCTTGAGCCACGCAGCTCACTCCCATATGAGCGCGGCGAACTTGTGGTGGATGAGTCGGCCGGACGTGTTGCTGCACTCGCCGCATGGGGGAGTGGCGAAACACGCATCCTCGTCACCTCACTCCTCGCTGCGCTCCAAAACAGCGCTGATCCGACCGCACTGGTGGAGGGGAGTCTTTCCCTCCTCCCGGGCACGCGCATGTCACTCGATGAAGCAACGGAGCGTGTGGCGGCACTCGGGTACGAGCGCGTCCCGCTGGTGGGCGGGCGAGGTGAGTACGCGCGCCGTGGCGGAATCCTTGACTGCTTCCCTGCAGGCGCGCAGGCGCCAATGCGTGTGGAGTGGTTCGGCGATGAGATCGAGAGCATCCGCAGTATTGATCCCGCCACGCAACGGAGTGGGACTCCACTGACGCGCGCCCTCCTCCTGCCAGCGAGTGAATTCTCGCTAACCGCAGCGGTCGTGTTGAAGGCGAAGCGCGCAGCGGAGGCGATCGCAGAAAAGGATGGCGTGGAGCTTTCGCCCGCGCTGCGCGCGGACCTTGCGCGGTGGGAGGCCTCGTCAACTCCAGAGCGCGGCGACGGGCTTGAGATCTGGTCGCCACTCATTGCGCCGTCACGTCCCCTTGATCAGTTCAGCGGTGGACTCGTGATCCTTGATGAGCCGAGCGAACTGATCAGCAGTGCAGAGTCACTCGCGCGTCAGAGCGCCGAGCGATTCGACGTGTTGAAGACGACGCGCATCTTGCCGCCATCATGGCCCGCGCCAATCCCGCCCCCTGCGGTGAGCCTCAAGCTGCTGACCAGCCTCGGTGCGGAGCGCCTTGAACTGACGTGGAGCTCCGAAGCTGGACGACTCACCAAGAGTGAGCCGAGCGATTCGTTCGGTTGGCATGATCCGCTGATGCCCGCCGGCCGCACGCGGGAGCTTGCGGAGGGACTTGAGAGTTGGCGACGCGACGGCGCGCGTGTGGTGATCGTCTCGGAGCAGGCGGGGAGACTTTCGGAGCTTTTGGCAGAGGCGGGTGCAGCAACGCCCGTGAGTGACGCGCTCCCCAGCGATCCGAAGCCAAAGAGCATCACACTGCTGCACGGCGGACTCGATGGTGGCTTCCAGGGCGGTGTGGATGCGCTGACGATCATCACAGATCGTGAACTCTTCGGTGCAACGCGCGTCCGTCGCGCTGCGGTGCACCGCCGCGGGATTACACGGGAAGCGGCCGAGCGTCTCACCCCTGGTGATCTGCTCGTGCACATTGATCACGGACTTGGACGCTTCTTGCGCATGACTCGACGCGGCGGCGAAGGTGATGAGCGCGACTACCTTGAGATTGAGTACGGCGGCGGTGATCGCGTCTTCGTGCCAACAGAACAGTTAGCGCGAATCGCGCGCTATACAGGCGCCGAAGACCCTGCACTCAGTCGGCTCGGCGGTGGTGAGTGGCGCCGCGCCAAGGAGCGCGCGCAGCGAGCCGCCGATGATCTCGCTGACGAACTGTTGCGCATCTATGCGGCGCGTGAACTCGCCCACCGCCCACCGATTCAAGGCGAATCGCCGTGGCTTATTGAGTTTGAGGCTGCCTTCCCGTTCAGAGAGACGCCCGATCAACTCACGGCGATTGAGGCGACGAAGGCGGACCTTGCCAAGGGGCGACCGATGGATCGCGTCATTGTGGGCGACGTTGGCTACGGGAAGACGGAGGTGGCGCTGCGCGCTGCGTTCGCCGCGCTTGAGGCGGGGCGTCAGGTGGCACTCCTTGTCCCCACCACCATTCTCGCGCTCCAACACATTGAAACCTTCCGTCGTCGACTCGCCGCGTATCCATTTAGGTTGGAGCTCCTTTCGCGCAGCATCAGCACAGCAAAGCAGGGAGAGGTCGTCGCTGGACTCAATGACGGGAGTGTTGACCTTGTGGTCGCCACCCACCGGCTCCTCTCAAAGGACGTCTCCTTCAGCCGACTCGGCCTGCTGATCGTGGATGAGGAGCACCGCTTCGGTGTTGTGGCGAAGGAGCGTCTCAAGTCCATCCGCGCCGAACTTGATGTGATGACCCTCACCGCCACGCCGATCCCGCGCACCCTGAACCTCGCCCTCTCCGGGATTCGTGACCTCTCCACCATTGAGACGCCACCTGAGGATCGGCACCCCGTGGCCACGCGTGTGGCGGAGGCGAGTCTTGAGCTGGTGCGTGACGCACTGGCGCGTGAGTTAGAGCGCGGCGGACAGTCGTACTACGTCCACAACCGCGTCGAGTCCATTGAGGCGGCGGCGGAACAGTTGCGCGGCCTCCTGCCAGATGCGCGCATTGCCGTTGGGCATGGGCAGATGGAGAGTCGCGCGCTGGAACGCGTTATGGGTGCGTTTGTGCGCGGCGAAACGGACATCCTGGTTTGCACCACCATCATTGAATCTGGTCTGGATATCCCGAACGCGAACACAATCATCGTCGACCGTGCAGATAAGCTCGGCTTGGCACAGCTCTACCAACTCCGCGGACGAGTGGGGAGGAGCAGTCGTCGCGCCTGGTGCTATCTCCTCTATCGACAAGAGGAGTCGCTCAGCGACGTGGCGCGCAAGCGGTTGAAGGCAATCTTCGATGCGGCGCACCTTGGTGCTGGATTCCAGTTGGCGCTTGCCGATCTTGAGATTCGTGGCGCGGGCGATCTGCTCGGCGGTGAACAATCGGGGCACATTGCTGCGGTTGGGTTCGATCTCTACGCACAACTGCTCGCCGAATCGGTTGAGGTGAAGCGCGCAGAGCGCGAAGGGCGCGCGCCGATTCGTAAACGCAGCACCGCGATCTTGGACCTTCCGGTCACCGCGCACCTGCCGAGCAGTTACGTGGAGGATGAAGGGCAGCGACTCGATCTCTATCGACGTCTCGGTGCGGCCCAGAGTGCCGCCTCCATACGCGCGATTGCCGATGAGATGCGCGATCGTTTTGGCGAAGTGCCCGAACCCGCGCAGCGCCTCCTTGAAGTGGCGCAACTTCGTGCGGACGCGAGCGATGCAGGGCTTGCGTCAATTCTCCGAGATGAGGGTCGCCTCGTGATTCGATTTGCAGACCTCCCGCGAGGGGTTGCCGAACGCGTCCTCGCGGATCGCCCACGCGGCGAGCTCACCTTCCAGCAGGGGGGTCTCCGCTCCAGCACCCCAGCGAGCCCAGAGCGGATCTGGCGTCTCGCCGTGGAGATTGTGGGGCTGCTCGCCGCAGAGGGACGAAGGCTGGACGCGGCCGCCGCGTCCGCCGCCCCGCTCGCGTAAACTTCCGCAGGTGAACCCAGAACAGCTCGCATCGAAGGTCCGCACGATCCCTGACTTTCCGAAGCCAGGGATCATCTTCCGCGACATCACCACACTCCTCCAAGATGCTGAGGCGTTCAACGCTGCGATTGAGGCAATGCTTGTCCCGATCCGCGCGCAGAAGCCCGACGTCATTGTTGGGATCGAGTCGCGCGGATTTATCTTCGGCGCACCGATTGCCCACGCGCTCGGACTCGGCTTCGTCCCAGTGCGAAAGCTCGGCAAGCTCCCAGGCGAGACGATCACCGTGGAGTACGAACTTGAATATGGGAAGAATGTCTTGGAGCTGCATCGCGATGCGCTCACCCCTGGACAACGTGTGGTGATCGTTGACGACGTGCTCGCCACGGGCGGCACCGTTGCCGGCACGATCCGGCTGGTGGAACAGCTCGGCGCAACGGTCGTTGGGATTAGCTTCCTTGCTGAGCTCCCGGCTCTCGGTGGACGCTCGCGTCTCCCCGAGGGGATCGTCTCGGCGATCATCCCCTTCTAACGGGATGGGCGACACGCCCGCAAAGGAGCAGCCGAGTTCAGGTCAGCCCTCCGCGCGTCGTGACTTCTTGCGACAGATCGCCAAGGATGGCGTGAAGTCGGCCACCTCACTCTTAGGCGTTGTTGGTGCGATTCGGCATGAGGCGGGTGCACTTGCAGACGAACTCCGAACTGTTGATCCACTCAGCGAACGAATCGCCAACGCACCGCAGCCGACGCGTCGGTCTGCTGAGGCGGCGCTTGACCTCCCCGTTGACGTTGGGCTCACGCCGGCTGGCGCTACCCCTCCCGCCGCCGCCTTCGCCTCGCCAGTACGTGACGATGCACAGGGCCTGATCCTTCTCGACGTGCGCGCGCTCCCCGCGCAGATCCTGGAACGGCGTGCAGATACGCCGAGCGCACTCGCGGCAGCGATCAGCGCCGCGGTGATGGCGCCAGGCCCAGTGCGTGCACTTGCCGCAGGACTCTCGCTTGCGGCAGAGGACCAATCCGCCGCACCCGCGCGCGCGGCACGGATGCAGGCGGCGGCGGCCGCACTTCGCAATGCGGCGCCGCACTCGGATGCACTCCGCGATGAGGTCAGCGCCGCACTTGCGGCAGCGCCAGGAAGCGTTGCCGCCGCTGTTGCCGGGCGTGCCACGGCGCGGATCGCCGCATACGCCAACCAGGCGGAGCGCCTCGCGAGTGCGTTAGGCGAGTGCGGCACACGTGGCGCACGTGTCGCGAGCGCACCCGGACTTGGCGCCACGTTCTGGGGTGACCTTGCACCCGGACATGAGGGGCTGCGACGTGCGGGTGCTGCGCAGCTGCTCCTCTCAACCGGACCGAGTGTTGATCCGCGCGGTGTCACACCACTCGGCGCACTCGACGCAGCAGATGCTGTTCGCATTGGCATCCCAGCGGCGCTGATGAGTGAGGCGCAGCTCAGCCTCGCGATTGCGCGGGGCGAAGTGTGCGCACTCCTCCTCGCGAGTGATGCGGTCGCCGAAGATGGGAGCGCGCTGATCCTTGCGGGCGGTCTCGCCCTTGCCGCGGCTGCAGCTGCACGGGAGATCCCCATCTTCCTCATTGCAACGAGTGGAACCGCGCCAGCGGCAGATCAGAACCAACTCATGCGCCGTGCAACTGAGGAGGAGGCAGTGAGTGCCACGCTCCTCACCCGTGCTGTTGCCGCTGGAGTGACCGTGCACGCGCCGCGCTATGAGATCCTCCCTGCGGGTGTTGCACAACGTGTCTGAGCTCCCAATTGAAGTTGCCGCGACACGCGATCGTGAACTCGTTCGCTCACTGATCAGCGGCGATCGCTGGATCACCGCACATGCGCTCTGTGATCTTGACGATGGTGAGTTTCCACGCACGCGCTGCTATGTGGCACGTCGGGGCGGCGAGGCGATCGCGCTTGGCATGGAGTACTCCGGCTGGGCGCCACAGCCACTGCACCTCTACGGCGAACCTGCCGGCGTTGCGGCGATCCTGACGCACGGCATCAAGCCGCGTGCCGCCTGGGTCCCCACGCCACTTGGCGGCGATCCTGTCCTTGACCTGCAGTACGAGACGGAGAAACTGCACCCCATGTTGCGCATGGGCGTGGATCGCACCGCGTTTATCCCGTACGCGGGTGAGGCGGCGCCGCTTGTCGTGCCGCTCGTTCCAGCAGATGCGCCTGCACTGAATCGCCTTTATCAGCTCGGCTTTGCGGCGTGGCTCCCGCCACTCGCCGTTGCGGAAGGCCTCTATCGCGGCATTCATCGCAACGGGCGACTCGTGGCGGCGGCGGGGACACATGTGATCGGTCGCCGTGAGCGGATTGCCGTGGTGGGGAATGTGCTGACCGCATCTGGGTTTCGCGGCGCGGGATACGCGCGCGCCACCACCTCTGCCGTGACCGAAGCACTCCTCGCCTTCTGCGATGAGGTGGTGTTGAATGTGCGGAGCGACAACCCTGCGGCCGTGAAGGTCTACGAATCACTCGGATACCGCGTGAAGGCAGAGTTTGAGGAGCGGCTCGTGATCCGACGCACCAACATCACGCTGCCGCGGTTCCTGCGCCGAATCTTTGGAGGCGTCTAGCCGAGTCGCAGGGCGACCTCTACGATGCCTTCATGAGCGTGAAACCGTATGCGGTGATCTTGGCGGGGGGAGGCGGCACGCGCCTCTGGCCGCTCAGCAGTCCGGAGCGACCGAAGCCATTCATCCCACTTGTCGGCGGGAAGACACTCCTGGCCGCCACCGTTGATCGACTCCTCCCACTCATCCCACTCGAGGACGTCTACGTCCTTGTTGCCGCGCCGCAGGCGGCGCTCGTTCGCGAATCACTCCCTTCGCTTCCTGAAGGTCAGATCATTCTGGAGCCGATTGCGCGCAACACTGGACCGGCCGTTGCACTCGCGGCCGAGCGCATTGATCGGCCATCCGATGCGCCGATGCTCGTCCTCCCCGCCGACCACGCCGTCCTGGATGCAGGCGCGTGGCGCAGCGCACTCGCCGCGGCGATCGCGATCACCGATCGTGAACCTGAGGCACTGGTGACACTCGGCGTGACGCCGACGCGCGCCGCTACTGGCTTCGGCTACATCGTCGCAGACGGTGAGCGCGTCACGCGATTCACGGAGAAGCCTGATGCCGCGACTGCCGCGCAGTTGATCGCCGCAGGGGCACGATGGAATGCGGGAACCTTTGTTTGGCGACGCGCAGCGCTCCAAGGCGGACTGCAGCGGCTTTCACCAGAGGTGCGTGCGGGACTCGCCTCGTACGAGACGATCACGCCGGCACCAATCGACACGCTTCTCATGGAGCCAGCCGCCGCGGCTGGGCTTGTGCGCACCCTCCCGCTTGATTGCGGCTGGAGTGATGTGGGGAACTGGAGAGAGCTGCGCGCCTACCTTGTGGCGAATGGTGCAGCAGATGAGAACGGTCGCATCACGATCACCACACCGAGTGGGAAAGTGGTCATCATGGACGCAACAGGCGCCGCAGAGATTCGAAGCGGAGAGAGCGTGATTCGCATGAACCTTGTGGAGATGAGCGACGCAGAGATTCGCGCCGCCGCTGCGGCCGAGAGGAGTTGATCATGGGCACGGGTGAGCCAACGAAGATCATCTTCGGCACCGACGGCTGGCGCGCCAAGATCGGCGACGAGTTCACCTATGAGAACGTGCGCCGACTCGCTGAGGGCGTTGCGCGCGTCGTAGCGCAGGATGGTGCAACGGCGAAGGGTGTGGTGATCGCCTACGACCGTCGATTCGGGTCAGAGGACTTTGCGGTGGCGGCGGCGGAAATCTTGCTCGCCCACAACATCCCTGTTGCATACGCGCACACCGCGGTCCCCACGCAGATGGCCTCATATGAGGTGGTAGAGCGCGGCGCGGCGATGGGCGTGGTCATCACCGCGAGCCACAACCCGTGGCTGGATAACGGCTTCAAGGTGAAGGCGCCCTCAGGTGCCGCGGCGGGGCCCGAACTGCTGAAGCGCATCGAGACGGAGATCGCGAAGACGCGTGGACCAGAGTTGAGCGGCCGACCGTTCGCCGACGCGGAGGCGGCTGGCTTGGTGGAACGCTACGACCCGTACCCTGGCTACAAGAAGTTCGTGGAGCGCAACCTTGACCTTGCGGGACTCGCGGCACAGCCGCTCAGCATTATGGTCGACCCGGTCTACGGCGCGGGCGCTGGATGGATCGGCAGACTGCTTGCTGGTGGGAAGTTGCGCGTCACGGAGATGCGCAGTGAGCGCAACCCGTGGTTTGGTGGCGTAAATCCGGAGCCGATTCGTCCGCATATTGATCCGGTCCTTGATGCAATGCGCGGCGGCGGCTACGACCTGGGACTCCTCCTTGACGGCGATGCCGATCGCGCTGGCGCCGTCACCGAGCAGGGCGTCTTCATCCATCAGCTGCAGGCATTCGGACTTCTTGCGTACTACATGCTTGAACATAAGAAGGATCTGCGACCGATCGTGAAGACGGTCAACGAGAGCTCCATGGGCGAGCGACTCGGCGCGCACTATGGCGCTGAGGTGTTTGAGACGCCAGTCGGCTTCAAGTACGTGGGGCCGAAGATGATTGAGACGGGCGCCTCCATGGGTGGCGAGGAGTCGGGGGGCTACGGCTTCGCGATGCACCTCCCTGAGCGCGACGGCATCTTCGCCGACCTCCTCATCCTTGACCTCCTCGTTCGCGAGCGCGCCCTCGGCCGTAAGAGCATGAGCGAAGTGCTCGCCCATGTGCAGTCGATCGGCGGCGAGTCGCACTATCTGCGCATTGACGTGCACATTCCACGCGGCGAATACCCCGCAGTGAAGGAGCGACTCGCCACGCAACTTGTCGCTGCGCCACCGAGCACGCTCGGCGCACACGCCGTCCGCGCCGTCCCACTCAGCACCAAGGACGGGGTGAAGTTCTTCACCGCGGATGACAGCTGGCTCCTCGTTCGCTTCAGCGGCACCGAGCCGCTCGTGCGCGTCTATGCCGAAGCGACGAGTGCCGCGCTGCGCGACGAGCTGCTCACGATTGGCGAGAAGCTCGCGCGCGGCTAGCGCGCCCAGTCCCAACCGAGCAGCGCAAGCTGCGCCGCATCCAAATGGATTTCGAGCGGCCTCCCATCTGCGAGCGCACCACGAATCCGCCAGGCGAGCCGACGCGGGGTATCTCGTAGCTCTTCATCACCAGCGAGTGCACCCATGTGCACCCAGCCGAGTCGTGGCGCGCCCGTCAGCGACGCCCCCGTGGGAAGGAGTGCGAGTGCGGCAGCTTTTGCGTCTGCCGCACTGCGAGGCACTCCACTCGCCGGTGCGAGCGCGCTCTCTTCAATAGCAACGCCAACGAGTGCGCCGGATGCGGACATGATCACGCGCGTGCCGTCGCCAAGAACGGGGACCCCGTTTACGCTCCGCTCCCACTGCACCACGCGTCGCTCCGCCACGCTGCTGATGATCGGCGTGCCGCGCGGCAGGGCGAGTCGAAGCGCAACGAGGTGGAGGAGTGCACGACTGCGGAGCGCGGCACTGCTGAGCGTTGCGCCACCGTATGCAACGTCTGCGCGCGCCAGAAGTCGCAGCTCACCTCCTGGTGTGCTCTGCAGTGTGAGAATCGCGAGTCCACTCGTGTTGACGAGGCGCTGCTCAATCCGCTCCTCTCCCGACTCCAGCGTGATCAGATCGCCGGGCTCTGCACGCAGGCCCACGGTGCTGAGCGGCTCAAGGAGCGAAGCCGCAACGCCAGTGATCGGCGGAAGGTTTGCGGCGGCATCACGAGCGGGCACAACATACGTGCGATCAGGTGCGAGTGCACTACTCGGCGCGGCGCAGGCGGCGGCGATGAGGAGCGGCAGGAGTGTGGCGGTGTGTCGGATGCATGGGGAACTAGACACTTCTCGGTACCCCCGGCTGTGAGGCGGGCGGTGTTGGTCGCAGGCCGTAGCTCCCCCACCACTCGGGGAGGAGATCGGCGGCGGAGTAGCCACTGAGGAGCGCCGCATCGAAGGCGGCGCCACTCGTTGCGCCACGCCGCAGCGCGTGCCAGAAGGCGGTCTCAAAGCGCACGATCGCGCGCACCCAGGCAACGCCGCTGTAGCTGACATAGAAGCTACGCGGACCAGCGACTCCCGGCCCGCTCTTCTGCATCGCGATCCCAAGTGCGGCGGGGAGCTTTGAGATGCGTTCGCCGTTGTAGCAGGTGGAGATGAAGGCGAGTGTCAGCGGTGCAATACCGGTGCGAGCCTGAGTGATCTGCGGCGCGATCACCGTTGGTGCGTTCTCGCAACGCCCCGCATCAACACGAAATCCGGATGAACGTCGCTTGGCGGCGGCATCGTAGTAGTGATCGCCGTGCGAGTGCACATAGAGCGCACCCGCAGGTGCGATCCCGCGAAGTGCAACCTCCTGCGTAAAGCGCGGCCCGACGCTGCTCGCAACCGTCCAGCCGAGGTGCTCCAGCGCGGCGGACGCCGCTGCGGCGAGTCGATCTGGTGCGGTGGAGGTGAACCAGACACACGGCTGATTGAACGCGGTGCGATTGGCGAGGACGGTGGCGGTCGGTGGGGCGACGGTTGCGACGCTTGCAACAGCGGCGGCGAGGAGTAACCCAGTGAGCATGTCGTCCTCCAGGTGCGGGAGGCGAGAGGCGCGGGGAGCGAGTCAGCGGGAGGGCGAGGATGCCACGTCGCCCGTATCGCGCGCGGATCGCGTTCGGCAGGCTTGACGGAAGACTGCTAGCCTCCTGCCATCAACGCCGCGTGGACGCGAAGCTGGTGAAATTCCGGCACTGTCCCGCAACGGTAATTGGGAGTGGCTCCGCAAGAGGCTCCCATCAGTCCGGTCGCCGGACACGCGGCATAGGAAGGCTATTCGCCCTCGAGGCAAGGGAGGAAGCATGACTGCTTTCGTACGCGCGCACCGTTTCGTTTCGTTCGCACAACTCATGATCGCAAGCGCGATCACCATCACCCTGATCGCCGGATGCGGCTCGTCTGTGAGCCCGAGTGAGCCGGCAAACTCCGCACTGACCGAAGAGGCGTTTCCGCGCACGCTCACCGATGACACGGGCGAGCAGGTCGTGATCCAAGAAGAACCAGCAACGATCGTTGCGCTGACGCCTGCGAGTGTGGAGACGCTCGTGGCACTTGACCTTGCGGATCGCGTGGTTGCGATCGCTGAGTGCACTTGCACCCCTGCGGCACTCGCCGCAACGCCAACGGTTGCCAGCTACACGGGAGTGGACGTAGAGGCGATCGTGGCGTTGGAGCCAGACCTGGTCTTTGTTGCGGCACCACCATTCACGCCAGAGGATGCGATCACGGCGATGCGCGCGGCGAACCTGACGCTCGTCACGTT
>CAYSEM010000025.1:0-10759 GCA_964430115.1 uncultured Chloroflexota bacterium
CCATCAAGTTGAATCAGGTTGTCATCCCAGAGGTAGATCAACTTGCCGAGCTTCAGGTGCCCCGCGAGCGATGCGGCTTCGGATGCGATCCCTTCTTGGAGGTCGCCGTCTGAGACGATCGCGAAGACGCGGTGATCAATCACGGTGTGTCCTGGTCGATTGAACTCTGCGGCGAGGCGCCGCTCGGCGATCGCCATACCGACACCGTTTGCGAATCCCTGACCGAGTGGACCCGTGGTCGCTTCGACGCCCGCCGTCAGTCCGTACTCTGGATGTCCCGGCGTCAGTGAACCCCACTGTCGGAATGACTTCAGGTCATCAATTGTGAGCCCGTAGCCGGTGAGATGAAGCAGTGAATAGAGGAGCGCACTGGCATGGCCGTTGGAGAGGACGAAGCGGTCGCGGTCGAACCAGCTAGGGGTACGAGGTGCGTGGCGGAGGTGGCGTGTCCAGATCGTGTGCGCCATCGGCGCGCAACCCATGGGGGCGCCAGGGTGGCCAGAGTTTGCCGCCTGGACGGTGTCAATCGCGAGGGTGCGGATCGCGGTGATTGCTGACTGCTCAAGTCGTGGATCCATTCGTGCCCCCCTGCGTGGTTGTTGGTGTCCGTTGATTGTAGACTCCATCGGAGTCAGTAGTACTGGAGGCGCAATGCCCCGAAGAAGCCTCATGAGCCGTCGCCCAACGAGCGTGCGCGCGGTTGCCGAAGTTGGCGTGCTGGTCGCCATGCTGATCTGGGCGGCGAACTTCACGGTGGTGAAGGCGGCGGTCACTGCGTGGCCGGTACTCCCCTTTTCCGCAATCCGCATCACGGCGGCAGGCCTAATCGTGCTCCTCTGGACACAACTGCGCGGCGGGAGCATCCGTATGGCACCCCGCGATCTCGCGATCACAGGTCTCTTCGGCGTGATCGGTCAAGGAACCTATCAACTTCTCTGGGCTGGATCGCTCGGCACCATCAATGCTGGCACGAGTGCGCTGCTGATTGCGGTCACTCCATTCCTCACCGCGATCTTTGCGGCGCTTCTCCGCATCGATCCGCTACGACCCGCAACCATTGCTGGCGGTTTGATCGCATTTGCGGGTGTAGCCGCAGTGGCGTTAGGTGAAGGGGCAGGCGCATTCGGTGGGACGACCGCTGGCGTCACTGCAACGCTCTTAGCCGCCGCCTGTTGGGCCTCGTATCTTCTTGCTGGCGCACGGGTGATCCCGCGCACTGGCGCGCTTGCGTTTACAGGGTGGAGCATGGTGATCGGTGGCGCCGTGTTGATTCCGTTCGGCGCGAGTCAGTGGGCGGAACTCGGATCGCCAGCGATCCCTGCGGTTGCACTTTTCGGCATTCTCTATGCCACCTTCGGTTCAAGCAGTCTTGCGAACGTGCTCTACTTCACTGCCGTCCCCGTGGTTGGCCCTGCGCGCGTGGCGAGTTTCCAGCTCCTCGTTCCGTTTCTGGCCGTCGTTATCTCTGCGCTTGTCCTTGGAGAAGCGCTCGCCCCGGTGCAGGCTCTCGGCGGTGCACTGATCATCCTGGGGATCTGGGCAGGTCGCCAAACTCAACTCCCATTCCGCCGCTGGCTGCGATAGACTCCGTCAGGCTCGCTCGGTAGTCACCGAGCGCCCCGCCCATACAGAGGAGGCAGAGGGGACGAGATGGCGACGAAGTTTGTGTTCGTCACCGGTGGCGTCACCTCCTCCCTCGGCAAGGGGATCACCGCCGCATCTGTTGGCCTCCTCTTCAAAGCGCGTGGCCTGCGCATCTCCGTCATCAAGCTCGATCCGTATCTCAACGTGGATCCCGGCACCATGTCGCCGTACCAACACGGCGAGGTCTACATCACCGATGACGGCGCAGAGACGGATCTCGACCTTGGTCACTACGAACGCTTCATTGATGTGAACCTCTCCCAAGCGTCGAACGTCACGACCGGTCGCATCTACTCCACCGTGATCGCACGAGAGCGCCGCGGCGACTATCTCGGTGGCACCGTGCAGGTGATCCCGCACATCACCAACGAGATCAAGGAGCGAGTCCTTCGGCTCGGAGGCGATGATGTCGATGTCGTAATCGTTGAAGTTGGGGGAACGGTGGGTGACATCGAGTCGCTGCCCTTCATCGAAGCGATTCGTCAACTCAAGAAGGACGTTGGTCGCGGAAATTCGCTCTACATTCACGTCACCCTCCTCCCAGAGCTTGCAGCAACTGGTGAGTTGAAGACAAAGCCAACGCAGCACTCGGTGAAGGAGCTGCGCGGCAGCGGCATTCAGCCTGACGTGATCATCCTCCGCGCCGATCACCCGGTCCCAGATGACGTGCGCGAGAAGATTGCGCTCTTTACGGACGTAGCCGTAGAGGCAGTCGTCCCCGCCACCACCGCGCGAACCATCTATGAAGTACCGCTGCAGTTTGAGAGATTTGGCCTTGGCGACCTTCTGACCCGCGAACTCGGAATCAGCGCCTCCGTTCCCGATCTCACCAAGTGGGAGCAGCTTGTTGCGCAGATCGTTGCCGAGAAGCCAGCCGTTGAGATTGCAATTGTGGGCAAGTACACCGAACTCCCTGACGCATATCTCTCCGTTACTGAAGCACTTAGGCACGCAGGTTGGGCCCACGGCGTGGACGTACGTGTGCGATGGGTGAACGCGGAGCAGCTTGATGATGCAGATTCTGCACACGTATCGGCACAACTCGCTGGCGCACACGGCGTGCTTGTTCCAGGCGGGTACGGATACCGAGGGATTGAGGGGAAGATTCGCGCGGCACACACGGCGCGCACTGAGCGAATTCCGTACCTTGGACTCTGCCTCGGGTTGCAGATTGCGGTGATTGAGTTCGCGCGCGAGACCCTCAGCTCAGCAGACGCGAACTCAACTGAGTTCGACATGTTCACTAAGCACCCAGTCATTGACTTCACGCCAGACCAGCGCGGTGTGGAGGAGAAGGGTGGGACCCAGCGGCTCGGCCTCTATCCGGCGAAGCTCGCCTCAGGGTCGCGCGCCGCAACCGTCTACGGCTCTGAGATTGCTTATGAGCGGCACCGCCACCGCTTTGAGGTGGCGAATCGCTTCAAGCCACAACTTGAGGCGGCTGGGATGAACTTCTCTGGCGTCTCACCAGATGGGCGTCTCGTGGAGATCATCGAACTCGCCGATCACCCATGGTTTGTTGCCAGCCAATTTCACCCTGAATTCACCAGCCGGCCGCTTCGGCCGAACCCACTCTTTGATGGGTTCGTTGGCGCCGCTCTCGCACGCAAGGAGGGTCGCCTAGCCGCCTACACCCCGCGAATGGTCGGAGTGCGCGATGATGAGGCGGTACAGGCAGAGCGCCGCAAGGCAATTGAGGCGGCTGCACATAAGGCCGCCACCCGCAGCAACGGAACAGGAGCAGCATCATGAAGTTCTTCCTTGATACCGCGGACATCAACGAGATCAAGACCGGTATCAGCTGGGGGATCGTTGACGGCGTCACGACGAATCCGTCGCTCTACGCCAAGGTGGGCGGCTCCTATGAAGAACTTCTCAAAGAGATCTGCGGGCTGACCAAGGGTCCAGTCTCTGCCGAAGTGATCAGCGACGACGCTGATGGCATGGTGAAAGAGGGGCTTGCCTTCGCAAAGATCGCCGCAAACATTGTGGTGAAGGTCCCAATGACCACAGACGGCCTCGCCGCCATCAGTCGCCTCAAGAGCGAGGGGATCAAGACGAACTGCACGCTGATCTTCACCGCCAACCAAGGTCTCCTCGCCGCAAAGGCTGGCGCTTCGTTGATCAGCCCATTCGTGGGCCGGCTCGATGACATCAGCGAAGACGGGATGACGGTGATCCGCGAGCTCGCGGAGATCTTCTCGCACTACGAAGCGCTTGATCACTGCGAAATTCTTGCCGCCTCCATCCGTCACCCACGCCACGTGACCGAAGCGGCGCTCGTCGGTGCACATGTTGCAACGATGCCGCTGAAGGTTCTTGAGCAGATGTCGAAGCATCCACTCACGGAGAAGGGGATCGCCGTCTTCAAGGCGGATTGGGCGAAGGCAAAGGGCGGGAAGTAAGGCCGCTCCCGCCCCCCCCGTTGACGGGGCGACGCACATCCCATAGAGTCTTCTCATCCCCCCACTCCTCCTGCGCAGAGGCGTTGGACGTTTCGTGCGGGGATCCAAGAAAACACCCAAGACGAGGAAGGTACCCAACCCCATGTCAATGAACGACCCACGCAACCGCGGACCCCGACGCGGACCCCGACGCGGCCCCGGCATGAACGGCGGCCAGGGTGGCATGCGCATGCCGCACAGTTCTCTCCCCCAAGATGTTGAGGTGCTCTCAGAGGCCGACCTTGCCGCTGAAGGTCTGCTCACCTTTGCAGCGCTCGCCAACATGACAGCGAGTGAGCTCATGGCGGCGGCAAAGAAGTTCAACATCACCGCCACTCAGCAGGAAGATCTCCCGAAGGTGATCCAGAAGATTCTGACCGCACAGGCGGAAGAGCAGGGTCAGGTGTGGGCAGAGGGCATCCTCGAGATTGTTGACGACGGCTACGGCTTTGTTCGCCGCAACGGACTTCTTCCAAGCGCAGATGATGTCTATGTTCCGTCACCGATGCTGCGCCGCATTGGACTTCGACAAGGCGACACGATCGGTGGCGTTATTCGCGCTCCACGCGAAGGGGAAAAGTTTTGGGGAATGCTTCGCGTTGAGATCATCTCTGGAACAGATCCGGAGTCAGCGCGTCGTAGGCCGCACTTCGGAGACCTGACGCCAATCCATCCGATTGAGCTGATCAACCTAGAGACCGATCCTGCGAACCTTTCGCAGCGCCTCATCAACCTGGTGAACCCGCTCGGGAAAGGACAGCGCGCGCTGATCGTTTCGCCACCAAAGGCTGGTAAGACGAGCCTCCTCAAGCAGATCGCACAGGGTGTGACCGCGAACTATCCAGAGATCTCACTCATGGTCTGTCTCATTGGCGAGCGACCAGAAGAGGTGACCGATATGCGCCGCTCCGTGAAGGGCGAAGTGATCTCGTCAACCTTTGACGAGCCAACGGAGAATCACACCCACGTCGCCGAGATGGCGCTGGAGATTGCGAAGCGACGCACCGAGGCAGGGGCCGACGTGGTAGTGCTGCTCGACTCCATCACCCGTCTCGCCCGCGCGTACAACCTGGCACTCCCGCCTTCAGGACGAACACTCTCCGGCGGTATTGATCCGATCGCGCTCTACCCACCAAAGCGCTTCTTCGGTGCCGCGCGGAAACTTGAAGAGGGGGGCTCACTCACGATCATCGGTACCTGCCTCGTGGACACAGGTTCCAAGATGGACGACGTGATCTACGAAGAGTTCAAGGGGACTGGTAACTCCGAACTCGTCCTTGACCGCAAGCTTGCCGAGAAGCGGATCTTCCCGGCTATTGACGTGCAGCGTTCTGGCACGCGTCGCGAGGAGCTACTCCTTGACGAGGCCACCCTCAAGATGGTCTGGACGATGCGCCGCATGCTCTCAGCCGTAGGTGCGAATGAGGGGATTGAGCTCCTGCTGAACCGCATTGCGAAGACCGAGTCGAACGCCCAGTTCCTCGCCTCCCTCACCAAGGGAACCGAAGGGTCAAACCCAGCCTAGGGAGCACCCTCCACGCCTCTCCTGAGCACGGATCGGGGGCGGGTAGAATGAGGGCTGAGATCGGAGGCGAAGATGACGAGAACTGGTCGCCGGCATGCAACGGGCGGGAAGCGCGGGAGCTTCGATGGAGTTCGTCCCGGTGCCCTCTCGTTCCGACTTCTCGCCGCCGTCCGACGACAGGCGATCACCCTACTTCGAGCCCTTGAAAGCGCCGGCGACCGCGCGCTCAGCCTGAGCCTCTTCCGTGCCGGTGAATTCCTCAGGCACCCCCTTCCGCGACGCATCCGTGTCCATCCGAAGTTGCGAGAGCGCACAAGCGGACTAGCCGCGGCTGCAATCCTCCATCGCCTCACCCCGAGGCTAGAAGAGTGGGGAGTCATTCGCTTCCTCTCGCGCCGTCGAACGGGACTTGCCAAGCGACTCACAGGGCTTCAGCGCGCTCCCGAGCAGGCAGCGCCGGTTGGCATTGCGCTTCTTCTTGGTGTTGCGATCGTTGCGAGCATTCTTCCTGGTCCAGCAGTTGATCAGCGAGCACTCGCCCTCGATGACGGAGCGTTTACAGGTGTGCCTGAGACCCTTGATCCGGTCACCCCAGCGCTATGGGGGAGCGCAGTTGACCCAGATCGTAGTGCCGAAATAGGAGAGTCAACCGTCGTCGCGCTCGCTGGCGTGGGCACCGAAGACCCACTTGCGCCAGGCGCGCTTGGGTGGCGTCCGATCGAGGCGGCTCGTGACGCGTCGATTTCCGTGAGTGCAGGTGCCGATACAGCGTTGTTCGACGGTCCACGCATTCTGGAAGACGGCACCATGCTTCTCCCCGCCGCGGTCGATCTCAACATTATGGATGGTCGGGCCCATGTCCAAATCCATGTCGTCCAGAAAGGGCAGACACTCGCGCAGATTGCAAAGCTTTACAACATTGGCCTGATGGATGTGGTCTGGTCGAACCGTCTGCCATCCACGAGCAACCCGCCCGCCGGTCGCCGCCTAAAGATTCCAGACACAAAGGGATACGTTCATGTGGTAGCTGAGCATGAAACGCTGAAGTCAATTGCGAATGCATCACGTGTCTCTCAAGCGAAGATCATGGCTTACAACGGACTCCGCTCTGCTGATGTGGTGCTCGGCATGGTTTTGGTCCTCCCTGGCGGACGTGGTCCTGCACTTCCTACCTATCAGGCGTCTGGCCAGTCATATGCATATAACGGTCCGCTGCCTGAGATCTACAGCGGGATGACCTTCCGCTATCCAGTTCCTGGCGGTCGATTTGTTCGCGGATTCTTCCGTGGCCACGACGGGATGGACATCTCACAGGCGACTGGTGCGCCGATCGTCGCGGCAGCTGCTGGAGTTGTGGTGCGCACTGGGTGGGTGAACAACTGCGGTGGCAACCAGGTTGTTATTGCGGTCGGTTCAAATCTCTATACAGGCTACTACCACCTCTCAAAGATCCTGGTCTCGCCAGGACAGAAGATTGCGCGCGGGCAGCAGATCGGAAAGATTGGAGAGACGGGCTGCACCACTGGTCCGCACTTGCACTTCTCCGTTTCACGCGGCTATCCACTCGCTAGCGGGTCAACCTTCTACAACCCCGCCCGCTTCCTCCCGTAACGGTGTTTCTCGACGTCGTTGACCTGCATCTTTCCGCCGGTCGAGGAGGCGATGGCGCTTCCACGATGCGCCGAGAATCGCACGTGCCACGCGGCGGCCCAGACGGAGGCGATGGCGGACGCGGCGGGAGCATCTACGTCTCTGTGGACACGGGGCAGACAACGTTGCGCGACTTTGAGCAGAAGAGACGGCTGCAGGCTGGAGATGGCGGGAACGGTGGAAACAAGAAGTCGCACGGGAAGGCTGGGAAAGATTTAGAGATTGGCGTTCCACCAGGGACGGCAATCTTTGACGCCGTCAGTGGCGACCTCATTGCAGACATTGTCTCTCGCGAACAGCGGGTGATGATCGTGAAGGGCGGCCGAGGCGGACTTGGGAATGCGCATTTCGTAACCTCCACGCATCAAGCGCCGCGCCATGCACAACGCGGTGAACCGGGCGAGACCCGTGAGGTTCGATTTGAGCTTCGCCTCATTGCTGATGTTGGACTTGTGGGCCTTCCAAACGCGGGGAAGTCCACTACTCTCGCCGCACTCACCGCCGCACAGCCAAAGATTGGCGATTATCCGTTCACTACGCTTGAACCGAACCTCGGCGTGATCGAGCTCGGTCTAGAGGATGGCCGGCGACCGACCGTGGCCGATCTTCCAGGGCTGATCGAGGGCGCATCCATGGGTGCAGGCCTCGGTTTCGCCTTCCTGCGACACGCGTCACGAACGCGCATCTTGGTGCACGTGGTGGACGCGTCAACTGCCGATCCACTTCGTGACGCGGCGATCATTCGCGAGGAGCTCGCAGCCCACAATCCTGCGCTGCTGGAAAAGACAACGCTGGTGGTGCTGAACAAGATTGATCGCCCAGGAGTCCGTGAGCGCCTCAAAGAGCTACACAGTGGGTTCAGCGCGCTTGGGCTCAAGAGCATTCCATGCTCCGCACTTGGCGGTGCGCTCGGTGAGGGGATCACCGATCTTCGCAACGCCCTCGCAGAACTACTCCCAGATGCGGAGACACTCGCACTCCCAACCGAACCGGCAGGCGTTGTGGTGCACCGAATTGATCCGATCGCCGTCTCCGGGTTTGAGGTCAGCCGTGATGGAGAGTCATACCGCGTGCGCGGGAAGGCCATTGAGCGACTCGTGCACCAGACCGATTTTGCTCGCGACGAATCGGCGCAGCGGTTCCATCATGAGCTGAAGCGACAAGGGATCGAGTCGGCGCTGCGCAAGGCGGGCTGTCGCGCTGGAGACACGGTGGTGATCGGCGAGCTCTCCCTTGAGTGGGAGGATCCCGATGAGGCGGACCTGCTGAACACCGCTGATGCGGCGGAGGCGAGCGATCTCGACCTCGAGGAGCTCGGCGAGACGCTGGAAGAGGCAGCCGTTGGAAGCTCGGAGGGGAGCCAGTGAGTAAGATCGGCGTGCTCGGCGGAACGTTTGATCCGATTCACGACGGACACCTTGCGCTCGGCCAAGCTGCGTGTGACCTGCTGAAACTAGATCGCGTGATCTTTGTGCCCTCGGCGCGCCCACCACATAAGGTGAACGATCGCGTGACCGACGCGGAGACCCGATCCGCAATGGTGGAACTCGCGATTGCAGGCAACCCGAACTTTGAGTTGAGCCGAACGGAGCTCGATCGTCCCGGACTCTCATTCACCGTCGACACGCTCCGAGAGATCGCGGCTTCGGCGCCGGCAGGCGCACCGCACGAGCTCTACCTCATCCTCTCTGTTGAATCGCTCCTCGGGTTCCACGAATGGGAGAATCCAACCGCGATCCTTGACCTTGCGCGCGTTGCTGCACTTCCTCGTCCAGGCACGCCCACGCCGGACCGCGCCTGGCTGAAGCGACACTTTCCTGGTCGCGAGGATCGCTTCCTTTACCTTGACGGATTCCACCTCTCACATGCGAGCCGTGAACTGCGAGCGCTCGCCGCGCGAGGTCGTTCACTTCGATATCTCGTGCCGAACCCGGTGGCGGAGTACATCAAGAAGAGCGGTCTCTACCTGGATCGACCAGAACTCGTGCTGAAGCGTCCGATCGAGCCAGACGATGTTCCCGTGGATCCTGCAACCTGATGACTCGGGTAGGCTGAGCGAGTGATCCCACCGCAGCGCAGCATTGAGCCACACGACCTTGCGCGGAAAGTCGCCCTCTTGGCTGAGGATAAGAAGGCGGCGGACATCATCGTGTTGGACGTTGCTGGCCTCACCACCATTGCTGAAGCGTTTGTGATCTGCACCGGAGGGTCAGAGCCACAACTTGCGGCAATCACCGCGAACATTGTTGACGGCATGGCGGCTGAGGGGGTGACACCCGCGCATCGTCATCGCGCTCCGTCTTCCCACTGGATCGTCCTCGACTATGGCAGCGTGATCGTGCACATCTTTACGTCACCTGAGCGGGAGTTCTACAAGTTGGAGCAGCTCTGGGCTTCAGCGAAGGTCTTGCTCCGCATTCAATAGCAGTTAGCCGATCCGCGTCGCGCTCCATCGCGTGAGCGCAGGGCCCCAGGCGCGCTCACCATCACCCTTTGAGATCGCATCGAGCTCCACCAGTCCCGTGATGGCATCAGCGATCTCCCGTCCGCTCCACCGCCGTGCCGCCTCTGCAAGCTTCCCTGCGGGGTATTCGTGCATTCCGATCTCCCGTGCAACCTGAGCGAGTGGGCGACCATCTTCCACCACCGCCCCATGAATCTGCGCAAGGTCGCGAAACTTCCGATGCAGCGTTGACACCACCATAGGGCCAGGCTCGCTGATCGCACGCCCAAGATGCTTCGCCGCAAGAGGACCGCTGCGCGAAACGATCGCATCGGCAAATGCAAAGAGCGAACCGATCCCGCGATCTGCAACCAGCGCGTCCACTGCGCGCACGGAGACTGCGCCAGTTGGTACCGCGAGCATCAGCTTCTCAAGTTCAATCGCCGCCGTCATTCGCATCCCACTTCGGTCAAGGTCTGGCTCGCGGACTTCTGCACCGAGTCGCTCGGCGATCTCCTTTGCCGCATCACCAGCAATCTCGCGCCCCGCCGCCTGTGCGCGCTGCAGGATCCATGAGGCGAGTTCGCCAGGACCTGGCGAGATGCAGTTCACCACGGCACCACCTACATCTTGCACAAGGAGGCCGAGCTCACCCGGTCCTTCGGGTCGCGCCCCCTTCAGGTTGGGTCGTCGCGCGCGCTGGTCAATCAGCGCGACCGCATTCCCAGGCGCAATGTTGGCGAGCGCAGCGGCGACACCGGCGCGCAACTCTTTCGTTGCGGAGAGCCGACCCGCCCCTGCGACGACCGCAAGCGTTCCACCGCCAAAGAGGCCACCAGTCGCGAGTCTCTGTGCGAGGTCCGCAAGTACTGCGCTGCCGTTGCCAGAGCCGCGACCCTCCGCCTTTAGGCGTACGCGATCTGGTCCCCCCATCCCGCCAGCCGCTAGCCCTTTGGCAAGCGAGTCAACCGCCTCCTCGATCAGAAGGAGGTCATCGCCCCAGGCGAGGAGTACCGCAGGATTCGTTGGCTTGGCCATGCGCGGATGGTAGCG
>CAYSEM010000026.1:0-10501 GCA_964430115.1 uncultured Chloroflexota bacterium
AGCGCATTCGCCAGATTGAGGCGAAGGCGTTGCGCAAGCTGCGCCACCCATCACGCTCGCGCAAGTTGCGCGACTATCTTGAGTAACAATGAACGTCCATGAGGCAACCGCGCTTGTACCGGAGGGGGTAGGTCTCCACGCCCGGCCAGCGGCGCTCTTCGTGCAGAAGGCGGCGGGCTTCGAGTCTGCGATTCGCCTGACCTGTGGTGATCGGACGGCAGATGGGAAGTCAATTCTTGGTGTCCTTCAGCTCGGGGCATCCGCTGGCAGTCAGGTGACCATCCAGGCGGAGGGCGGCGATGCGGAGGAGGCTGCCGAGCAACTCGCCGACTTCATCCGCGAGATCGCCTAGCGGCGGTCGCACGTGGCGCGCCAACGCCCCCGTGAGCCGCGGCGACAAGGCAGACTGAGGCTCTGAGCGTCGGCTCAGACATCCAAGAAGGAGGAGCTGCGATGGGCCAGGATCTCGTTGCGACCGCAAAGGCGGTGATTAAGGGTCTCGGTGGTGCGAGCAACATCAAGTCGAGCGAGCCATGCATCACGCGCATTCGTTGCGACCTTGTTGATATGAAGAAGATGAACGAGGCGGCACTCAAGAAGGCGGGGGCGATCGCCGTCGTGAAGTTCGGCAAAGGGGTCCAGGTGGTGATGGGCACGCTCTCGGACAACATTGAGTCCGAGATGCGCCGCCAGATGAAGCGCTGAGTGAGCCTCCCCGTCACGATCCTCGCCCCGTTTACTGGGCGCGTCGTGGCCTTCGCCGACCTTCCCGACCCCGTCTTCGCGCAGGGGATCATGGGGGACGGGGTGGCACTCGACCCTGAAGAGGTAGCCAGCGTGACCGCCCTTGCCCCATGCGATGGGAGCGTGGCGAAGGTCTTCCCTGGCGGCCACGGGATCGCCATTGAGAGCACGGCGGGACCAATCCTCCTACACCTCGGGCTAGACACGGTTGCCCTCAAGGGGGTCGGCTTGAAGGCCCTCGTAGGGGATGGAGATCAGATCGTTGCGGGCCAGCCCCTCGTGGAGCTTGCGGCGTCCAGCATCCGTGCGGGCGGCACCTCCCTCCTTACGCCCATCGTGGCGATCGGGGGGCAGCGGGTTGAGCACCTTGCCGCCGCCGGGACACAGGTACGGGCGGGAGACCCCCTGATGGTGGTCCACCCCGCCTAAGCCCAGCCTCCTAGATGCCCCCTAGACCCATGGGGAGGGGAGCCGTGGCGGGCGATGGTAAAGGGACCTTAATCAAACCCCTTGCCATACCGCTATACGGCGGGTAGGGTTATCCACAAGCGCGAGCCGTCCTGACCGCAAGGGCAGGGCCTCACGCTTAAGTGGAGGTAATGGGAATGTTTGAGCAACTACAGAAGATCGGGAAGGCGTTGATGCTCCCGATCGCGGTGCTCCCCGCAGCGGCGCTTCTGCTCCGCCTCGGCGTGCTCCTTAGCAGCGACCTGAAGGTCGCGGACGGGACGGCCCTGACGGTCGTCTGGAACGTTATGACGATCGCCGGTGATGCCGTATTCGGCAACCTGGCGCTCCTCTTCGCCATCGGTGTGGCTGTTGGCCTCACTGAAGGTGCCGGTGTGGCCGCCCTTGGCGCCGCAGTTGGCTATCAGATCTTGGCGAAGATTAACGGCGTTGGCTCACTGATCGATGTGCTGAATAAGGCCGAAGCACCTGCAAAGGTGAACATGTCGGTCTTCGGCGGCATCCTGATCGGCGTAATCGCCGCATGGGCATACAACAATTACAAGGACCAGAAGTTGCCGAGCTACCTCGGCTTCTTCGCCGGTCGACGATTCGTGCCAATCGTTACGGCATTCGCGTCGGTGGCGGCTGGTATCGTCGCTGGCTTTGTGTGGCCACCAATCGGTGCGGCCATCCAGAGCTTCGGTGACGCGATCGTCACGATGGGTGGCATCGGGTTGGTCCTCTACGGTTTCGCGAACCGCATGCTCCTCTTGGTGGGCTTGCATCACATCTTGAACACGTTCGTCTGGTTCCAGCTCGGAAGCTTTACGAAGGCCGACGGCACAGTAGTGACCGGCGACCTGAACCGCTTCTTCGCTGGCGACCCAACGGCGGGTCCATTCATGGCGGGCTGGTTCGTGGTGATGATGTTCGGCCTCCCGGCCGCGGCATACGCCATCTATCAGGCGGCAGACAAGAGCGAGAAGAAGTCAACCGGCTCCATCATGGGTTCGGCAGGCTTCACCTCGTTCCTCACCGGAATCACGGAGCCGATTGAGTTCAGCTTCGCCTACGCGGCACCGGTGCTGTTCGCAATCCACGGACTTCTTGCGGGCGTGGCCCTTGCCATCTGTGCACAGCTTGACTGGGTACAGGGCTTCGGCTTCTCCGCAGGCTTGATCGACTATCTGTTGAACTTCACGTTGGCATCTGCTGCATCGACGGGCGGAAGCACAGGACCTCTCGGGATCCTGGGCCTCGGCGTAGTCTTTGCTGCGATCTACTACGTGCTGTTCGCAGCGGCGATCCGCACGCAGAACCTTGCGACCCCGGGTCGCACGCCGGTCAAGGCAAAGGGCCGACGCTAACTCGTGAAACTTTCCGCCGAAGCTCTGAAGGCTTAGGCGGAGCGCAATGGACGAGTTGATCGTCCTGGGGCTGGTAGTCGCCGTTTGGTGGCTACCAGCCCTGCGCGTTATTCGAGATATGGACGAGATCCCAGGGATCCCTCGTCCACTCTTCTGGTCAGTGCTCCCTGTGATCGGCCTGCCGATCATTGGGCCCCTCTTCTACGCAACTTGGCTTCGCCGCAGGCTCTTCAACATCGGTGCCAACGCCATGCAACTCCGCGAAGAGCGGAATCGTGCCCGCCGCGCTCGTGGCGCAGGCGAGGAGCGTGGCGACCCCTCTCGTCGTCGCTGACCCTGCTACCATTTCGCCCTTGGCAGCTTCGCGCTGTCGACCTGTTCCGGCGTAGCTCAGTGGTAGAGCGGGCGGCTGTTAACCGCTAGGTCGTAGGTTCGAGCCCTACCGCCGGAGCCAGCTTCATTGCAGCGCGTGAAAGAGCGCGAAGGGGGGGACGAAATGGTTGCAACAGGCCTCAGTGAAACCCCCGCTGCATACCGCGCCAAACTCCTCACGCAAGATGATGCGCAGATTGACGCGTGGGTGGCTGGCTCCCTCCGCGACATTGCCAAACGGAAGGGTGTCGTCCAGGCGATCCATGAGTTCGGCAAGGCATCAGGGCTGGACGAAGATGGCCTCGCGGGCGCATTCACCGCTGGAGGCGGCGCCGCCGCCACCATGGGTCGCGATGACGAGAACCGCCTGATCTTCCCCGCGGTGGCGCTCTGGGCCCTTGTGCCGGGCATTCGCACCGTAGACCCGGCGCGTGGCAAGGATCGACTGATCAACTTCCTTGTGGCGACCTTCGAAGAGGTCGTTTACATCTAGCGGCGCGGCTCGTGATCTCGCGGCGCGGCTGCGGGAATAGGCCCCGCGCTACTCGCCTTTTTGGCGAAGGATCGCGGCGAGGTTATCGAGCTTGTTGCGCGCAATCTGCAGCCACTTTGCCATGTTCATGCGGTCCAGCTGGTTGAGCTTCACGGAGCCATCGGCGCGGTCAATTGCATGCAGGATGTTCGCAAGCTCATCAATGGCGTTCCCGAGCGACTCCCGTGCGTTCGTAAGTCCAGCATCACTCGCTGCCGCAATCGGTGCGGATGTCTCACTGGCAGCAGTCACGCTGCTGTTCTGAATGATGGGCGGCTGGGTGAACGGTGTAGTTGGCGCTGGCGGAGCGGTGTTAACAACGGGCGCTGGCGTGAAGGAGACCTCTGTGGCTTGGGCAGGCGCGCCAAGGCTCGAGCGATCGCTCTCACCGCGTACCACGCTCTTTAGACGTGCGAGCGAAAGTTCACCGCGTGCAATCTGTGCAGCGAGTTCGGCACGACGTGCAGGGTCATCAATCTTCATCAGTTCGTAGGCGTGGCTGATGGTGTCAGAGCGCTCCGCAACGAGGGCGCGGACATCAGCAGGCGCTGCAACGAGGCGCAGACGGTTCTCAATGTAGCCCTTGTCCTTGCCGAGCTTATCGGCAAGTTTTCGAATGCTGTACCCGAGCTCGGTGGTCATGCGCGCAAAGATTGCCGCCTCGTCGAGCGGGGAGAGGTCCTCGCGCTGAAGGTTCTCAATCACCGCAATCTCGATCGCCTGCTCATCGCTCATCTCTTCAATGATCGCGGGGATCATCGCGAGCGCAAGCGCGGTGACGGCACGCCAGCGTCGCTCGCCGGCAACGATCTCGTAGTGCCCACGATCGAGCGGACGGACCAGAATCGGTTGCAAGACGCCGTGCTCACGAATGCTTGCGGTCAGGTCGTTGAGCGCATCTGGGTTTGCGGCGATTCGCGGCTGCTTTGGATTCGGTGAAATCCGGTCAACGGCAATCTGTCGTACGGCGCGATCATGCTGCTCACCCTCTGGCTTGAGGAGTGAGAGGACGGAGTCGCTGAGCTTCTCCTCCTGCGCGAGGCGCTGGCTCGCCGCTGCGCGAAAATCAGGCTTGGCCACGTGCGATCACCTCCGCTGCTAGTTCGCGATACATTTCCGCCGCGTCCGAGACGGGAGCGTAGACCGTGATGGGCTTGCCGGTGAGCGGAGCTTCGCCGAGACGCACCGTGGAGCCGATGATTGTCTTGAAGACTGGAGCATCTGCATACCCCTGCATCTCTGCGAGCATCTCTTTGCCAAGCACGGTGCGCTGGTCAACAAAGGTTGGGAGGAGGCCAAGGACTGTGAGATCCTTATTGAGCTTCGCGTGGATCGTCTTCACAACATTGAGTAGGTTCTTTAGCCCCTTCAGCGCGTAGTACTGCGCCTGTACTGGGACGATCACCGCGTCTGCAGCTACAAGGCCATTGATCGTGAGTAGGCCGAGCGTTGGCGGGCAGTCGATCAGGATGTAGTCGTACCCGTTGCGCGTGCCGTCCTCAAGCGCCTCACGAAGTGCGTACTCACGCCCCATCGCGTTGAAGAGGTCTACCTCCGCAGAGGCAAGGTCGAGCGTGGCGGGAGCTACGTCAATGCCAGGGAAGTCGCTGTGAAGAATGATCGGAGCAAGGGCACGCTCCTGCGAAATGAGAACGTCGGCGGTAGAGCGGGAGACGTCCGCGAGGTTGAAGCCGAGCCCCGCGGTCAGGTTCGCCTGGGCGTCCATATCAATGGCGAGGACCTTGAGGCCGCGCTCAGCGAGCGCCCCTGCAAGGTTGACGACTGTTGTTGTCTTTCCGACGCCGCCCTTCTGGTTGGCGACCGCAATGACCTTCCCCATGAAACCCCCTCCGCGGGCGCTGGCGGTATGCCGCCTGTGCGCCAAGCGCATCGTACTCCGTTGTCTTTGTTCGTAGCTCTGGCTGTGCGCCTGTCTTCGCACACGGACGGCGCACAGGCACCCTGTCCGTGTGGAGAGGGGGTTGAGCCCCCAGTCGGGGTGTCTGTGGGTGTGGGGGTGTGGGAGAATCGGCGAACCAACGAGGGTGGCCAGGCATGTAACAAACGAGGAGGTCGTGATGGGGGGAGACGAGGAGCGGGAGAAGGCTCGTACCTCGACCAGCTCAGGCCTCCCTCTCAGCCAGGAGTACGGGCCAGAGAGCGCCGCTGGGCGACCTTCTGATGCCACGGGGACGGCCGGCTCCTACCCCTACACCAGAGGCGTTCAGCCAACCATGTATCGCGGGCGGCTCTGGACGATGCGCCAGTACGCGGGATTCTCCACCGCCAAAGAATCCAATGCCCGCTACCGCTACCTCCTGGAGCAGGGTCAGACTGGACTCTCGGTCGCATTTGATCTCCCTACCCAGATGGGATACGACTCAGACGCACCAGAGGCAGAGGGGGAGGTTGGACGAGTCGGGGTGGCGATTGATTCGCTCGCCGATATGGAGCAACTCTTCGACGGAATCCCGCTCGATAAGGTCTCTACCTCCATGACGATCAACTCCACCGCCCCAATCCTGCTCGCCCTCTACGTGGCGGTGGCGGAGCGACAGGGGGTGTCGCGCGCTGCGCTCTCAGGTACGACGCAGAATGACCTGCTCAAGGAGTACATCGCTCGAGGCACGTACATCTTTCCGCCAGCACCATCACTGCGTCTGATCACTGATGTAGTTGAGTGGAGCAGCGCGGAGCTGCCAAAGTGGAACACCATCAGCATCTCTGGGTATCACATGCGCGAAGCGGGGGCGACTGCGGCGCAGGAGCTCGCCTTCACCTTCGCCAATGCCATCGCGTATGTGGAGGCGGCTGTGGCACGGGGGATGCAGGTTGATGCGATTGCCCCACGACTCTCCTTCTTCTTTGCGGCGTGGACCGACATCCTGGAGGAGACGGCAAAGTTTCGCGCAGCACGGCGCATCTGGGCACGCCTCATGAGGGAGCGATTCGGCGCGACGAACGAGAAGTCGCTGCTCTGCCGGTTCCACGTGCAGACGGCGGGGTCCGCACTCACCGCGCAGTCCATTGACAACAATGTCGTACGTGCTGCGTATCAGGCGCTCGCCGCAGTTCTTGGCGGCGCACAGAGCCTGCACGTCAATGGAAAGGATGAGGCGCTCGCGCTTCCAACGGAAGAGTCGGCTCGTCTCGCGTTGCGCACGCAGCAAGTGCTCGCCCATGAGGCAGGAGTTGCTGGAACGGTTGATCCGCTGGGCGGAAGCTGGGCCATTGAGGCGCTCACTGACACGATTGAGAGCGAAGTGCTCGCGCTGATCGCGGAGACCGATCGCCTTGGTGGTGCAGTTGCAGCGATCTCTGCTGGCTTTCCGCAGCGCGCAATTCAAGACGCTGCGTTTGCATATCAGCGTGACGTTGAAGGGGGAACGCGCGTCATTGTTGGTGTCAACCAGTTCGTTGACGAAGCGGTCACCACGCCACCGATTGCGCGCATTGATCCGGCACGAGAGCGCGAACAGGTTGCGTTGCTCAAGAGTTTCCGCGCATCCCGTGATACTGCAGCGGTTGTGGAGAGGCTTGACGCGATCAAAGTGGCTGCACGTGGTAGCGAGAATTTGATGCCGCACCTGATCAGCGGCGTGAAGGCTGGGCTCACTGTTGGCGAGATTAGTGGTGCACTCCGCGAGATCTGGGGTGAGTACCGAGAGTCACTCGTCCTGTGAGCGAGGGCAATCACGTGAACCGGCTTGGTGCCCTTCCAGTGCAGGGGCGTATCCATCACGTGGCAACGGTGGTGAAGGACATTGATGCGGCGGTGAGATTCCACGCTGAGGTGCTCGGACTTCCCTTGGAGCAGATCGCCGATGTCCCTTCGCAGGAGGTACGGATCGCCTTCCTCACCGCGGGTGACTCAAAGATTGAGCTCGTTGCGCCAACAAACAGTACAAGTGGCGTCGCGCGCTTCCTTGCATCGAAAGGTGAAGGGTTTCATCACCTCTGCCTTGAGGTTGCGGACCTTGATGCAGAGCTGCAGCGCCTTGCTGGCGCAGGAGTCCAGTTGATCAATGCCGTTGCGGTGGAGGGCGTTGAGGGTCCGGTCGCCTTCCTTCATCCGAAGAGTTGTCACGGCATCTTGGTGGAGTTGATTGAGGCGCCAGGTGGCCCAGCGTGGAAGCGCCTCGGCTACGGAGACCCGACGGAACTGCGGATTCGCTAGCGCCCTCAGCGTCGAGCGCGCGTCGCGCGTCGGCTAGGACTTCTTGTAGCCAGCCTCGAAAAGAAGGCGGGGGAGTTCAGTGGGAGAACTCGCCACCTTGAAGCCGGCAGCCTCGAGGGCTGCGATCTTGTCTACCGCGCGCCCTGATGCGCCAGAGACGATCGCCCCTGCGTGCCCCATGCGACGCCCCTCAGGGGCGGCACGTCCAGCGATAAATGCGACGCGTGGAAGGTGCTTCAAGTTCTCGGCAGCCCAGGCGGCCGCCTCCTCCTCGGCAGACCCTCCGATCTCGCCGATCAAGACGATCGCGCGAGTCGCGTTGTCTGCGGCGAATAGTTCGAGCGCCTCGCGGAATGTGGTGCCGATGATCGGATCGCCACCGATGCCGAGGCAGGTGGACTGACCGATTCCCGCATCCGTCATTGACTGCACCGCTTCGTAGGTCAGCGTTCCTGATCGGCTCACCACGCCAACGTCGCCGGGAAGATGAATAGAGGCGGGGATGATGCCGACCTTGGTGCCGCTCCCGTTTGCGCCCGGTGATGTTGCACCGGGGCAGTTCGGTCCAATCAGGTGTGCACCATGGGCGCGCACGATGGCGAGCGCGCCAACCATGTCATGGACGGGGATCCCTTCGGTGATGCAGAAGATGACCTTGATGCCAGCCTCAGCCGCTTCGGCAATTGCATCGCCAGCGCCCGCAGCTGGAACGAAGATGCAGCTCGTGTTGGCACCGGTTTCGCGCACCGCGTCGATCACGGTGTCAAACATTGGGACGCTGTCATCAAGTGCGCGCTCTCCGCCGCGACCTGGAGTCACTCCGGCGACGATCTTGGTGCCGTATGCCGCCATCTGCGCGGCGTGGAAGCCGCCTTCGCGACCGGTGAGTCCTTGGACAACGAGACGTGTCTGCGGTCCAACCAGGATGCTCATGCTGCACCTCCGGCGGCGAGTGCCACCGCCTTCTCCGCCGCTTCATCAAGGCTTGATGCCGTTGCAAACCCACCCGCGGTGAGGAGCTCCGCCGCCTCTTTTGCGTTCGTGCCAACGATGCGCACCACCATCGGGACGGTGCGCTCTTGCTGACCACGTGCCTCAATGAGTCCGCGCGCAACCTCATCGCCACGCGTGATGCCGCCGAAGATATTGACGAGGATTGCCTTAACGCCTGTGTCCGCAAGGATGATGCGCATGGCGGCGGCAACCTTATCGGCGCGAGCACCGCCGCCAATGTCTAGGAAGTTTGCTGGCGTACCGCCAGCACGCGTCACAAGGTCGAGTGTGGTCATGGCAAGCCCCGCGCCATTGACCATGCAGCCAATGCTGCCGTCGAGTCGGATATATGCGATCCCCATCTCGCGCGCCTCGCGGTCAATAGGATCCTCACTATCTTCGTCGCGCCAGGCTTCAAGCTCTGGGTGGCGGTCAAGTGCGGAGTCGTCAATTGTGACCTTCGCATCTAGGCAGACGAGTCGTTCGCCGCCTGGAAGCTCGGGTGCTGGAACAACAGCGAGCGGGTTCACCTCAACGAGATCAGCATCAGATTCGCGCGCAACGCGGACAAGGCCCGTTGCGATGACGACGAACTGCTTGAGGAGATCGCCGCGTGCGCCGATGCGGAGCCCGAGGCGTCGCGCCTGGAAGGGGAGGAGTCCTGCATGCGGATGTGCGTTCTCGCGAATGATCGCCGTTGGATCTTTTGCGGCGACCTCTTCAATTTCCATGCCTCCGGCGGCTGATGCCATGAGGAGAATGCCGCGGCTGCTGCGGTCGATCAGTGCGGAGAGGTAGATCTCGCGGAGGATCTCCGCCGCGGGAGCCACGAGTACACGACGCACTGGGAGGCCTTTGATCGTCAGTGCAAGAATCTGCGCCGCGATCTTCTCCGCCTCTTCGGCGCTCCTGGCGAGCTTGACGCCGCCCGCCTTGCCGCGTCCGCCAACGAGCACCTGGGCCTTGATGACAACCTGTGTGGCGCCGCCGGCAAAGAGCCGCTCTGCAGTGACTCGGGCGGTGGCAGGGGTTGTTGCGACCTCGCCGTCAGGGACGGGGAGCCCAGCGCGACGAAGGAGTTCGCGGGCTTCTGCCTCGTGCAGTTTCATCTCGCCTCCATCTGCTGCTGACGGGCACTCGCCCGAGTTGTCCCGAGTTGTCATGGGGGAGTGTACGCGTGCAGGTCCCAACCGTCGCGGCTATGATCAAGGCAGCGGCAACAGAGCGGCAGAGCCGCCGGCCGCAGCAGAGGGGAGTTGCCCGTGTCGCGAGGAACTGGACCGCTTGCTTCGCCCCAGAAGCTCCGAAACTACCCGTCCTATCGTGGCGGCGAGGGGATGGCCGCCTGGGCCTTCCACCGCATCTCCGGAATTGGCGTCTGGCTCTTCATCATCCTTCACATCATTGACATCTGGTTGATTGGAGTGAACCCCGAGCTATACGACTACCTGGGTCAGATCTACTCGAGCCCCCCAGGGCGTGTGATGGAGACCCTTCTTGGTGCGGCGCTCTTCTATCACGCGCTTAACGGAATGCGCATTGTGGTGATGGACTTCTGGCCTGCGCTGACCGCCTATCACCGCCAGATGTGGCGCATCGTATGGATCGTCTTCTTCGCAATCGGGCTCCCTGGCGCGTACATCATCCTGAAGCCGATCTGGGAGGCCGTTGGATGAGCGTTCAGAAGTATTCAATCTCCGGGCGCCCGCGACCTACCGGCTCAAAGGTAGATCTCTATGTCTGGTGGGCGGTGCGACTCAGTTCACTCGCACTCTTTGTGCTCGCGTTGGCGCACTTCACCATGACGCACTTTGTCTTTGACCCTGCAGACCAGAGTGCAGAGTGGGTGCGACAGACGCGATGGAA